>NZ_JAUJRI010000050.1:0-924 GCF_030504405.1 Burkholderia sp. AU44665
GGCTCATCCCATTTCGCTCGCCACTACTTTGGGAATCTCGGTTGATTTCTTTTCCTGCGGTTACTTAGATGTTTCAGTTCACCGCGTTCGCTTCACATGGCCTATGTATTCAGCCATGGATACTCCAAAAGGAGTGGGTTTCCCCATTCGGACATCTACGGATCAAAGCTCGTTTGCCAGCTCCCCGTAGCTTTTCGCAGGCTACCGCGTCCTTCATCGCCTGTGATCGCCAAGGCATCCACCACATGCACTTGTTCGCTTGACCCTATAACGAGTCTGTCTCTCGACAGCCGCTACAGGTTGAGTTCTCGCGTTGTGCCGTATTCCAAAATCGAGCCGAACAATGAAGTTCGAATCATCTTGAGATACATCGATACAATCACAACCCGGATAGTTTCCACGTCCATCTCAAAGACGCTTCCGCTATCCAAATTACTTACTTCTTCCAGATTGTTAAAGAACGACAGCCGATATCTGTTGATATCCTCTGACTGGCTCAATCGCCAATGACAAAGACTCGAACAATCGTCATTCGAATGTTTGTCATTGAAGATTGGTGGAGGCAGACGGGATCGAACCGACGACCCCCTGCTTGCAAAGCAGGTGCTCTCCCAGCTGAGCTATGCCCCCATGAGTACAGATGTCTCAGGTGTGTACCGCCACACAAGACGGTGGTGGGTCTGGTTGGATTCGAACCAACGACCCCCGCCTTATCAAGACGGTGCTCTAACCGACTGAGCTACAGACCCCTGAGTCTGTCTTTAATTTACAGCCGATAAGCGTGAGCGCTCAACTACGCGAGAAGCTCTGGAAAGGAGGTGATCCAGCCGCACCTTCCGATACGGCTACCTTGTTACGACTTCACCCCAGTCATGAATCCTACCGTGGTGACCGTCCTCCTTGCGGTTAGACTAGCCACTTCTG
>NZ_JAUJRI010000051.1:0-818 GCF_030504405.1 Burkholderia sp. AU44665
ACGTCCTTGCCGAGCCCTTCCTTGCGAAAGCGCCGGCCTTCGATCTCGAGCATCTCGGTCTTCAGCAGCTTCTCGCCCGGCGCGTACGCGCCGTCGAACCACTTCAGCTCGAAGCGCGCGACCGCGATGTCGTGGATCTTGCCCTGATTGTGCTCGTGGCGCGTGACTTCGAGCCAGTTGCCGTCCGGGTCGACCATCCGCCACCACGCCAGGTTGTCGAGCGCGGTGCCCCACAGCACGGCCTTCTTGCCGCCCGCGTTCATCGCGACGTTGCCGCCGATGCACGATGCGTCGAGCGAGGTCGGATCGACCGCGAACACGTAGCCGGCCGCTTCCGCCGCTTCGGTCACGCGGCGCGTGACGACGCCCGCGCCGGAGAAGATCGTCGGCACCTTGTGCGCGACGCCCGGCAGCTCGGTGAGCTCGACCGCGCCGAGCTGCTCGAGCTTCTCGGTGTTGATCACCGCGGAGAACGGCGTGAGCGGCACCGCGCCGCCCGTGTAGCCGGTGCCGCCGCCGCGCGGGATCACGGTCAGGCCGAGCTCGAAGCACGCCTTGATCAGCGCGGCGATCTCGGCTTCGGTGTCGGGCGTCAGCACGACGAACGGGTATTCGACGCGCCAGTCGGTCGCGTCGGTCACGTGCGACACGCGCGACAGCCCGTCGAAGCGGATGTTGTCCTTCTGCGTGCAGCGGCCAAGCGCCTTGGTCGCGCGGCGGCGCAGCTCGGCCATCTTGTCGAATTCGTCGGCGAACTCGTCGACCGCGCGCTGCGCCGCCGCTTCCAGCATCTCGACGCGCGATGCGCGCTCGCGGCC
>NZ_JAUJRI010000052.1:0-815 GCF_030504405.1 Burkholderia sp. AU44665
GACGAGATCGCCGAATTCCGCGCGTACAAGCAGCGCGTGGACCCGAACGGCCGCTTCAACAAGGGCAAGCTGCTCGAGGGCGCCGATCTGCGCAATGCGTACACGCCGAGCTTCGGGCTGATGGGCTACGAGTCGCTGATCATGCAGCAGTCCGACATCGGCGCGATCGCCGATTCGGTGAAGGACTGCCTGCGCTGCGGCAAGTGCAAGCCGGTGTGCGCGACGCACGTGCCGCGCGCGAACCTGCTGTACAGCCCGCGCAACAAGATCCTCGCGACGTCGCTGCTGGTCGAGGCGTTCCTGTACGAGGAGCAGACGCGCCGCGGCGTGTCGATCAAGCACTGGGACGAGTTCAACGACGTGGCCGACCACTGCACGGTGTGCCACAAGTGCGCGACGCCGTGCCCGGTGAAGATCGACTTCGGCGACGTGACGATGAACATGCGCAACCTGTTGCGCAAGATGGGCAAGAAGAAGTTCAACGCGGGCAACGCGGCGGGCATGTTCTTCCTGAACGCGACCAATCCGCAGACGATCAACGTCGCGCGCGGCGTGATGATGGGGGTGGGCTACAAGGTGCAGCGCTTCGCGAACGACATGCTGAAGAAGGTCGTGACGAAGCAGACGCAGCACCCGCCGGCGACGACGGGCAAGCCGCCGGCGGTCGAGCAGGTGATCCACTTCGTGAACAAGAAGATGCCGGGCAACCTGCCGAAGAAGACGGCGCGCGCGCTGCTGGACATCGAGGACAACAAGATCGTGCCGATCATCCGCAACCCGAAATCGACGACCGTCGATTCGGAAGCGGTGTTCTA
>NZ_JAUJRI010000053.1:0-768 GCF_030504405.1 Burkholderia sp. AU44665
TTACTCGATGATCTTGGCGACGACGCCGGCGCCGACGGTACGGCCGCCTTCGCGGATCGCGAAGCGCAGACCTTCTTCCATCGCGATCGGAGCGATCAGCTTCACCGTGATCGACACGTTGTCGCCCGGCATCACCATTTCCTTGTCCTTCGGCAGCTCGATCGAGCCCGTCACGTCCGTCGTACGGAAGTAGAACTGCGGACGGTAGTTGTTGAAGAACGGCGTGTGACGGCCGCCTTCATCCTTGCTCAGCACGTACACTTCAGCCGTGAAGTGCGTGTGCGGCGTGATCGAACCCGGCTTCGCCAGAACCTGGCCACGCTCCACGTCTTCACGCTTCGTGCCGCGCAGCAGGATACCCACGTTGTCGCCTGCCTGACCTTGGTCCAGCAGCTTGCGGAACATTTCCACGCCCGTGCAGGTCGTCTTCACCGTCGGCTTGATACCGACGATTTCGATTTCCTCGCCGACCTTGATGATGCCGCGCTCGACACGACCCGTCACCACCGTACCGCGGCCCGAGATCGAGAACACGTCTTCCACCGGCATCAGGAACGCGCCGTCAACCGCACGCTCCGGCGTCGGGATGTACGTGTCCAGTGCGTCTGCCAGGTTCATGATCGCCACTTCGCCCAGCTCGCCCGTGTCGCCTTCCAGCGCCAGCTTCGCCGAACCCTTCACGATCGGCGTGTCGTCGCCCGGGAAGTCGTACTTCGACAGCAGTTCGCGAACTTCCATCTCGACCAGCTCGAGCAGTTCCGCGTCGTC
>NZ_JAUJRI010000054.1:0-765 GCF_030504405.1 Burkholderia sp. AU44665
CGACAAGCGGCCGGCGGCATCCCGCCGGCCCCGTCGGCGTCAGTTGACCTGAAGCTGGCCACCGCGGCCCAGCCCGCCCTTCACGTCCTGCGCCTTGTAGCTGCGCAGCGCGACGACCATCTTGTTCCACGCGTCGATGAACGCGACGACCGTCGCCTTGCCTTCCGGCGTCGTCGAGAAACCGGCGAGCCCGCCGCCCACCCCGCCGCCGAGGCCGCCCAGCGCCGCGCCGTAGTTCGTCGCCGTCGAGCTGCCCTCCGACGCCGCGATCTGCACCGCCGAGCGCACGTCGAACAGCGTCAGCGTCACCACCGACGCCTTCGTCTGCAGGTGCCCCGCCACCGCCGCCACCGCGCTGTTGCCGATCAGCCCGCCGATCATGCTGCCGATCCCGCCGATCGGCGAATCGTTGATCACGATCTGCGGCTCCATGTAGTAGTCGGCCGCCACACGCTGGCCCTTCTGCTGCTTCGAGCCCGCGCGATATTCGCCCGAGTTGCGTTGCAGCTGCGTGATGCGCGACAGGCGCGCGTCGCTCTTCTGGTTGCCGATCGACGTGATCACGAAGCAGTTCGACTGCTGCACGGCCAGCCGCAGCAGCGGGTCGATGCTCGTCACCTTCGTCGCGCTGCCGAACGGGCCCCACCAGTCGGCGTTGCGGCCGTCGTCGACCGCGATCGTGCCCAGCGGCGACGCGCAGCGCTGCAACTGCGAATCGGCGCCGGCGCTCGCGCCGCCGGCCGCCGCGCCCGTCACCCCGGCGTT
>NZ_JAUJRI010000055.1:0-639 GCF_030504405.1 Burkholderia sp. AU44665
GCGTGCAGCAGGCGCTGGAGCTGCTCAAGCGCGTGCGCGCGCGCTGGGAATTCGTGCGCGACCGGCTCGACCAGCCGCTGCGCGAGGCGCAGCACTACCTGGTGCAGCTCGGCTACGAGGCGCTCGCGGAGAAGTTCGCCGACCGCGCGGACGAGCAGCCGGGCGCGACCGTGTTCCACGTCACGCAGGACCGCACGGTGCGCATCTCGTGGAAGCAGGAGATCCGCGCGGAACTGCGCGCGATCTTCAACGGCGGCGCGTTCAAGCCGATCCTCGACGAAGCGCAGGCGATCCACAAGCGCGTGCTGCGCGGCCGCGTGTTCGTCGCGCTGCACATGCACGCGGGCGACGGCAACGTGCACACGAACATCCCGGTCAACTCCGACAACTACGAGATGCTGCAGGACGCGCACGCGGCCGTCGCGCGCATCATGACGCTCGCGCGCTCGCTCGACGGCGTGATTTCCGGCGAGCACGGGATCGGCATCACGAAGCTCGAGTTCCTGACCGATGACGAGATCGCCGAATTCCGCGCGTACAAGCAGCGCGTGGACCCGAACGGCCGCTTCAACAAGGGCAAGCTGCTCGAGGGCGCCGATCTGCGCAATGCGTACACGCCGAGCTTCGGGCTGATGGGCT
>NZ_JAUJRI010000056.1:0-534 GCF_030504405.1 Burkholderia sp. AU44665
TCGCGGTCGCGCGCTTCGAGCTGAAGTGGTTCGACGGCGCGTACGCGCCGGGCGAGAAGCTGCTGAAGACCGAGATGCTCGAGATCGAAGGCCGGCGCTTTCGCAAGGAAGGGCTCGGCAAGGACGTGACCGACAAGTTCCTCGCCGGCCTGCCGGGCGTGCAGAAGGAAGGCTGCGACGGGCTGATCACGTCCGCGCGCTGGGTGCTGCACAAGATGCCCGCGCACACGCGCACCGTCTGCCTCGAATTCTTCGGCCAGGCGCGCGAGGCGATCCCGAGCATCGTCGAGATCAAGGACTACCTGTTCGAGACGTCGAAGCAGGGCGGCGCGATCCTCGCGGGCCTCGAGCACCTCGACGAGCGCTACCTGCGCGCGGTCGGCTACGCGACCAAGAGCAAGCGCAATGCGTTCCCGAAGATGGTGCTGATCGGCGACATCGTCGGCGACGACGCCGACGCGGTCGCGCACGCGACGTCCGAAGTGATCCGGATGGCGAACGGCAAGAGCGGCGAAGGCTTCGTCGCGGTCAGCG
>NZ_JAUJRI010000057.1:0-534 GCF_030504405.1 Burkholderia sp. AU44665
GCCTGACGATTACCTACTTTCACACGGGAATCCGCACTATCATCGGCGTAGAGTCGTTTCACGGTCCTGTTCGGGATGGGAAGGGGTGGGACCGACTCGCTATGGTCATCAGGCAAAGGGGGTTGTTGCGTTGCTTCGCAGCGCAACCAATCTTGGAAGAAGCAGTAATCTTGATTTGGGTTGTGAGCTGTATCTCACACGTACGCGGTACTTCAACCGTCGTACGTCGAGTGCCTCGCACTCGACGCTCGATGTCCGTAAGCGCTAAAGCGCTAACGGGCATCGAGACAGACTTGTTATAGGATCAAGCCTTACGGGCAATTAGTATCGGTTAGCTGAACGCATTACTGCGCTTACACACCCGACCTATCAACGTCCTGGTCTCGAACGACCCTTCAAGGAGGTCAAGCCTCCAGGGATATCTCATCTTAAGGCGAGTTTCCCGCTTAGATGCTTTCAGCGGTTATCTCTTCCGAACATAGCTACCCGGCGATGCCACTGGCGTGACAACCGGTACACCAGAGGTTCGTCCAC
>NZ_JAUJRI010000058.1:0-527 GCF_030504405.1 Burkholderia sp. AU44665
GCGTTCCCGAAGATGGTGCTGATCGGCGACATCGTCGGCGACGACGCCGACGCGGTCGCGCACGCGACGTCCGAAGTGATCCGGATGGCGAACGGCAAGAGCGGCGAAGGCTTCGTCGCGGTCAGCGCGGAGGCGCGCAAGCGCTTCTGGCTGGACCGCAGCCGCACGGCGGCGATCGCGAAGCACACGAACGCGTTCAAGATCAACGAGGACGTCGTGATCCCGCTGAACCGGATGGGCGAGTACACCGACGGCATCGAGCGGATCAACATCGAGCTGTCGCTGAAGAACAAGCTGCAGCTGGTCGACGCGCTCGAGGCGTTCTTCCGTGGCGGCAACCTGCCGCTCGGCAAGACCGACGACGCGAACGAGATCCCGAGCGCGGAACTGCTGGAGGACCGCGTGCAGCAGGCGCTGGAGCTGCTCAAGCGCGTGCGCGCGCGCTGGGAATTCGTGCGCGACCGGCTCGACCAGCCGCTGCGCGAGGCGCAGCACTACCTGGTGCAGCTCGGCTACGAGGCGCTCGC
>NZ_JAUJRI010000059.1:0-519 GCF_030504405.1 Burkholderia sp. AU44665
GGCTCATCCCATTTCGCTCGCCACTACTTTGGGAATCTCGGTTGATTTCTTTTCCTGCGGTTACTTAGATGTTTCAGTTCACCGCGTTCGCTTCACATGGCCTATGTATTCAGCCATGGATACTCCATAAGGAGTGGGTTTCCCCATTCGGACATCTACGGATCAAAGCTTGTTTGCCAGCTCCCCGTAGCTTTTCGCAGGCTACCGCGTCCTTCATCGCCTGTGATCGCCAAGGCATCCACCACATGCACTTGTTCGCTTGACCCTATAACGAGTCTGTCTCATCGACAGTCGCTACAGGTTGAGTTCTCGCGTGTCGCTCAGCGTTAGTGCTTTAGCACTTACGCTGAGCCCACACTACGTGTGTGCCGTATTCCAAAATCGAGCCGAACATGAAGTTCGAATCATCTTGAGATACATCGATACAATCACAACCCGGATAGTTTCCACGTCCATCTCAAAGACGCTTCCGCTATCCAAATTACTTACTTCTTCCAGATTGTTAAAGAACGACAGCCG
>NZ_JAUJRI010000005.1:0-396173 GCF_030504405.1 Burkholderia sp. AU44665
CAGCCAGGAAAACCAGCCGCGTCCGCGCGGCCGCCGCGGCGGCGGTGACCCGCGCTCGGGCCGCGGCTCGGCCGGCGACGACTCACGGGCGCGCGCATCGGCCGCGGCCGGCAGGCTCGCAAGAATGCTCGCCCGCAGCGCGTCCGGCGCGCGGTGATAATCGGCCTGCCGCACGGCCTGCACCAGCGTGACGATCCGCGCGCGTTCGCGGCGGCACGCGTCGCACCCGTCGACATGCTGCTGGACCCGCAACGCATCGGGCGCCGACAGCTCGCGGTCGACGTCCGCGTCCAGCAACGCTCGCGCTTCGTTACAGTCCATCGATAGCCTCCGATGCGGTTCCGCCCGCCGGCGTCCGGCCCGGCCGGCCTTCGGTCGTCGGCGCCGGCGCGGCGCCCAGCAGCGCGGCGAGCTTGCGCCGGCCTCGCGCGAGCCGCGACATCACCGTGCCGACCGGCACGTCCGCGATCGCCGCGATCTCGCGGTAGCTGAGGTCCTCCATCTCGCGCAGCACGAGCACCTCGCGGTATTCGGTCGGCAGCTTCGCGAGCGCCGCATTCACGAGCCGCACGTTCTCGCCGCGCAGCAGCTGCGCGAGCGGGTCCTCCGTCGCCGGCTGCCAGTCGTCGGGCACGTCCGCGTCGTCGAGCGTGTCGGGCAGCGCCACCTCGTGCGCATGCGTGCGCCGCCGCCACTCGGTGTACCAGGTGTGGCGCACGATCGTCAGCAGCCACGGCCGCGCGTTGTCGCCGCGACACGAATCGACGAAGCGCAGCGCCCGCATGCACGCGTCCTGCACGACGTCGTCCGCATCGCCGGCGCTGCCGCTCAGCCAGCGCGCGAGGTTGTACGCGGCGTCGAGATGCGGCAGCACGAGCATGCGAAACCGCTCGCCGCGCGCGGCTGCATCGTCCGCCGCCCGTTCATCGACCGCCTGTCCGGCTTGCCCCACATGGCCTCCCTGGTCCCGGCGGCCGACGCCGCGCCCGTTCCGCGCCCGGCGCCCGGACAGACCGGCAACGTGCGCGCTCGATGACCTTACCGCTGCTGCGTCGAGTTTATTCCCGCGCCGCACGCATGCAGCGTAAAAAATCGCAGGCGGCCGGGCGCGCCGGCCGTTACGGCGTGGTGCGCCAGTAACCGGGGCGCGCATACGCTTCGCGCAGGTAATCGATGAAGTAACGCACGCGCGCCGGCACGTAGCGCTGCTGCGGGTAGACGGCGAGGATGTCGTAGTCGGGCAGCGCGTATTCGTCGAGCACGGTCTCGAGTTCGCCCGTTTCGAGCTGCGCGGCGATCTCCCACGTCGAGCGCCAGCCGAGCCCGAGCCCCTCGGCCACCCAGCGGTGCAGCAGCTCGCCGTCGTTGCAGTCGAGATTGCCGGTCACGCGCATCGTCGCGATCTTGCCGTGACGCTGGAAATACCAGCCGCGGTTCTGCCCGCCCTGCAGGTTGAACGCGAGACAGTTGTGCTTGAGCAGGTCGTCGAGCGATTTCGGCCGGCCGTGCCGGCGGAAATAGTCGGGCGTGCCGCAGACCACGCGCCGGTTCGACGCGAGCTTCACCGCGACGAAGTTCGGATCGACCGCGCCGCCGATCCGGATCGACAGGTCGTAGCCTTCGCGCACGAGATCGACGACGCGGTCGGTCAGGTTGAACGACAGCTGCATCTCCGGCTTGTCGGCCAGAAAGCCGGGCGCGTGCGGCGCGACGTGCTTGCGGCCGAACGCGGCCGGCGCCGACACGATCAGGTGCCCGCTGACCGCGCGCCGGCCGGCAGCCAGCTCGTTCTCGGCCTGATCCCATTCGGACAGCAACCCGCGGCAGCGCTCGAGGAACGCGGCGCCCTCCTCGCTGACCACCAGCCGCCGCGTCGAGCGGTACATCAGCTTCACGCCGAGGCGCTTCTCCAGCGCGTCGATGCGCCGCCCCAGCACCACCGGCGACACGCCCTCCTCCAGCGCCGCGGCCGCGAGGCTGCCGGCATCGGCCACGCGCACGAACGTCTCGATCTGCTTGAAGCGGTCCATCTCCCGTCTCCGTCTTGGCTCCGACACCGGCGGGAAGCCCCGTCCGGTCGTCATTCCATACTTTTAGTTTCGAAATAAGCGACTTCGGCTGATCTTATCAAACCTTTCCTGCATCCCTAAAGTGTCCCCAACAGACCGATTCGCACGATCCGCCATATTCAAGGAGACATTCATGGCCAAGATGAGAGCCGTCGACGCAGCCGTACTCGTGCTCGAGAAGGAAGGCATCCAGACCGCGTTCGGCGTGCCGGGCGCGGCGATCAACCCGTTCTACTCGGCCATGCGCAAGTCGGGCGGCATCAGCCACGTGCTCGCGCGCCACGTCGAGGGCGCATCGCACATGGCCGAAGGCTTCACGCGGGCGGCGCCGGGCAACATCGGCGTGTGCATCGGCACGTCGGGCCCCGCCGGCACCGACATGATCACCGGCCTCTACTCCGCATCGGCCGACTCGATTCCGATCCTCGCGATCACGGGCCAGGCGCCGCGCGCGCGCCTCTACAAGGAAGACTTCCAGGCCGTCGACATCGAATCGATCGCGAAGCCGGTCACCAAGTGGGCCGTCACCGTGCGCGAACCGGCGCTCGTGCCGCGCGTGTTCCAGCAGGCGTTCCACCTGATGCGCTCGGGCCGCCCGGGCCCGGTGCTGGTCGACCTGCCGATCGACGTGCAGCTCGCCGAAATCGAGTTCGACATCGACACGTACGAACCGCTGCCGGTCTACAAGCCCGCGGCCACCCGCGCGCAGATCGAGAAGGCGCTCGCGATGCTCAACGACGCGGATAAGCCGCTGATCGTGTCGGGCGGCGGCGTGCTCAACGCGGCGGCCGAAGACCTGCTCGTGCAGTTCGCCGAAACGGTCAGCGTGCCGGTGATCCCGACGCTGATGTCGTGGGGCGCGATTCCCGACGATCACCCGCTGATGGCCGGCATGGTCGGCCTGCAGACGTCGCACCGCTACGGCAACGCGACGATGCTCGCGTCCGACTTCGTGCTCGGCATCGGCAACCGCTGGGCGAACCGCCATACCGGCAGCGTCGAGGTCTACACGAAGGGCCGCAAGTTCGTGCACGTCGACATCGAGCCGACGCAGATCGGCCGCGTGTTCGGCCCGGATCTCGGCATCGTGTCCGACGCGAAGGCGGCCCTCGAGCTGTTCGTCGCGGTCGCACGGGAATGGAAGGCCGCCGGCAAGCTGAAGGACCGCGGCGAGTGGGTGTCCGAGTGCCAGGCGCGCAAGCGCACGCTGCAGCGCAAGACGCACTTCGACAACGTGCCGGTCAAGCCGCAGCGCGTGTACGAAGAGATGAACAAGGTGTTCGGCCGCGATACCTGCTACGTCAGCACGATCGGCCTGTCGCAGATCGCCGCCGCGCAGTTCCTGCACGTGTTCAAGGCACGCAACTGGATCAACTGCGGCCAGGCCGGCCCGCTCGGCTGGACGATACCCGCCGCACTCGGCGTGCGTGCGGCCGACCCGAGCCGCCCGATCGTCGCGCTGTCCGGCGACTACGACTTCCAGTTCATGATCGAGGAGCTCGCGGCCGGCGCGCAATTCAAGCTGCCGTACGTGCACGTCGTCGTGAACAACTCGTACCTCGGGCTGATCCGCCAGGCGCAGCGCGCGTTCGACATGGACTACTGCGTGCAGCTCGCGTTCGACAACGTCAACGCGCCCGAACTGAACGGCTATGGCGTCGACCACGTGGCCGTCGCGGAAGGCCTCGGCTGCAAGGCGCTGCGCGTGTTCAAGCCGGAAGAGATCGAGCCGGCGCTGCGCCAGGCGCAAACGCTCGCGGAAGAGTTCAGCGTGCCGGTGGTCGTCGAGGTGATCCTCGAGCGCGTGACGAACATCTCGATGGGCACCGAGATCGACGCGATCAACGAATTCGAGGAGCTCGCCGAAAAGGCCGAGCACGCACCGACCGCGATCTCGATGCTCGACTGAACCGCACGACATTTTTGACCGACCGAAGAGGCTTAGCTCATGCCGAAGTTTGCTGCAAACCTGACCATGCTGTTCAACGAAGTGCCGTTCCTCGACCGCTTCAAGGCGGCCGCGGACGCGGGCTTCGACGCCGTCGAGTTCCTGTTTCCGTATCCGTACGCGAAAGAAGAACTCGCCGAGCGGCTCGAGACGCACGGCCTGCGCCTCGTGCTGCACAACCTGCCCGCCGGCAACTGGGACCAGGGCGAGCGCGGCATCGCGTGCCTGCCCGATCGCGTCGGCGAATTCCAGGAAGGGGTCGGCCGGGCGATCGACTACGCGAAGGCGCTGAAGGTGCCGCAGCTGAACTGCCTGGTCGGCATCCCGTCGGCGAGCACGGCGCGCGACAAGACGTTCGTGACGATCGTCGACAACCTGCGCTTCGCCGCCGATGCGCTGAAGCGCGAAGGCATCCGCCTGCTCGTCGAGCCGTGCAACCGCTTCGACATCCCGGGCTTCGCGCTGAACCGCTCGTCGGAAGGCCTCGACGTGATCCGCGCGGTCGGGTCGGACAACCTGTTCCTGCAGTACGACATCTATCACATGCAACGCATGGAAGGCGAACTGGCCGCGACGATCGAACGCAACCTCGCGTCGATCGGCCACGTCCAGCTCGCAGACAACCCTGGCCGCAACGAGCCGGGCACCGGCGAGATCAACTACGCGTTCCTGTTCGCGCTGCTCGACCGGCTCGGCTATGCCGGCTACGTCGGCTGCGAATACAAGCCCCGCACCACCACGACGGAAGGCCTCGGCTGGCTGCAAAGCGTGGCCGGTTGCGCACCGGCCTCGGCGCGTCGCGCCGCCTGAGTCGCACCCTTTCCGTTTTCAGCCTCACAGGAGACTTTCACATGGCAACCATCGGTTTCATCGGCCTCGGCATCATGGGCGCGCACATGGCTCGCAACCTGCTCAAGGGCGATCATCAACTCGTCGTGAACGGCGCGTTTCCGATCCCGGACGATCTGCGCGGCAGCGCCAAGGTCGTCGCGAACTCGACCGAAGTCGCGCGGCACGCGGACATCATCATCTCGATGGTGCCGGACACGCCGGACGTGCGTAACGTGCTGTTCGCCGACGACGGCGTCGCGAAGGGCCTGAGCGCCGGCAAGCTCGTGATCGACATGAGCTCGATCTCGCCGCTCGACACGCAGGCATTCGCGAAACAGATCAACGCGCTCGGCTGCGACTACCTCGACGCGCCGGTGTCCGGCGGCGAAGTCGGTGCGCGCGAGGCGACGCTGACGATCATGGTCGGCGGCCCGGAGAAGGCGTTCGAGCGCGCGAAGCCGCTGTTCGAGAAGATGGGCAAGAACATCACGCTCGTCGGCGACAACGGCGCGGGCCAGACCTGCAAGGTCGCGAACCAGATCATCGTCGCGCTGAACATCGAAGCGGTCGGCGAAGCGCTGCTGTTCGCCGCGCGTTCGGGCGCCGATCCGGAACGCGTGCGCCAGGCGCTGATGGGCGGCTTCGCCGCGTCGCGCATCCTCGAAGTGCACGGCGCGCGCATGACCAAGCGCACGTTCGACCCGGGCTTTCGCATCGAGCTGCACCAGAAGGACCTGAACCTCGCGCTCGACGGCGCGCGCAAGCTCGGCCTCGCGCTGCCGCACACCGCGAGCGCGCAGCAGTTGTTCAGCGTGTGCGCGTCGCACGGCGGCAAGGCATGGGATCACTCGGCGCTCGTGCGCGCGCTCGAGATCATGTCGAACTTCGAGATCGGTCAGACGCCGGCCGCGTGACGCGGATGCCGCAACGCGCGTGTGCGCCGCGACGGCGGACGCGCGCGACGCATATACGCGACTCGGCCGCGGCCGGTCGCACAGATGCGCGGCGTACGCGCGCATCACGGTGGGGCGCCCCGCCCGGCTCGCCAACGGCAGGCGGGACGGGGCGAAAAAACGCCGCTCTGGGCTGAGAGCGGCGTGGTGGGGTCCGCAGCGGCACCCGGCGGCGCCGGGGAAGCCTTGGTCGGTCAGACGTCGTCGTCGGGTGTCCGCCTGTCGGATTTCGCGTATTACATTTCTTTACGTTCGAGCGTGCGATTTTTCATGCAATCGTCGCGTTGAACGCCTACACTTTCGCCACGCCTTTCGAGAAAACCGCCGCGCCTGCGTTTCCCTCCGGAGACCGCACCCAGCGCGGTGTTTTTTTCGCCACTTCACGGCGCGTTTTCTTTTCAACCACCTAAGGAGTGCAACGATGGGTCTTCTTTCGTTTATTAAAGAGGCGGGTGAAAAACTGCTGGGTCACGCCGATGCACAGGCAGCGGAAGATCCGAATGCCGCGAACCAGACCGCGGCCGATGCGATCAAGAACTACATCAACTCGCAAGGTCTCGACACGTCGAACCTGACCGTCGCGTTCGACGGCGCGTCGCGCACCGTCACGCTGTCGGGCAGCGTCGCCGATCTCGACACGAAGGCGAAGGTCAAGGTCGCGGCCGGCAACGTGCAGGGTGTCGCGGGCGTCAACGACGACGGCCTGCAGCCGGACGATCCGGAAGTGCGGTACCACGACGTGAAGCCGGGCGACACGCTGTCGGCGATCGCCAAGGAAGTGTACGGCGACGCGAACAAGTACCCGGCGATCTTCGAGGCGAACAAGCCGATGCTGTCGAGCCCGGACCGGATCTACCCCGGCCAGAAGCTCGTGATTCCGCCGCAGTCCTGAGCATTCGCGCAGCGCTGATGCAAAAAAGGCAGGCCGCTCGGCCTGCCTTTCTTCATGGGCGACGCGCACCGCGCGACCGGCGCGTGTCGATCTTCCCGTCATCGAATCACAGCGTATCGAACGCGCGCTGCAATGCGTCGCGATCGTGAATGCCGTTCGCGAGCGCGAGCATCAGCAGCACGCGCGCCTTGAACGGGTGCAGCGAGCCCGCGCTCACGAAACCGAGTGCATCGTCGCTCGCGGCGCCGTTGCGCATCACGTGCCCCGACCCGACGCGCGACGCACGAACCACCGCCACGCCCGCATTGACCGCGTCGGCGAGCGCCGCCTGCAGCGTCGCATGAATCGACCCGTTGCCGGTGCCCGCGACGACGAGGCCGCGCACGCCGGCCCCGACGAGCGCATCGACGGCCGTGCGCGTCACGCCCGCATAGCTCGCGACGACCTCGACCGGCGGCCAGCTTGCCGCGATCGCCAGTTGCGTGTCGCGCGTGCGCGTGATGCGGCGCGCGAATTCGACGCGGCCGTCCTGTACCCAGCCGAGCGCCCCGAGCTCCGGCGACTGGAACGCGTCGACCGCATAGGTGCTCGTCTTCACGACGTCGCGCGCGCCGTGGATCCGGTTGTTGAACGCGACCAGCACGCCCTGCCCGCGCGCGGCCGGATGGGCGGCCACCGTCACCGCGTTCAGCAGGTTCAGCGGGCCGTCGGACGACAGCGCGGTCGCCGGCCGCATCGCGGCCGTCAGCACGACCGGCTTGTCGCCCCGGACGACCAGATGCAGCGCGTACGCCGTTTCCTCGAGCGTATCGGTGCCGTGGGTGATCACGATGCCGTCGATCGCGGGATCGGCCATCAGCGCGTCGATCCGCGCGGCGAGCGTGTTCCACAGCGGCAACGCGAGATCCTTGCTGTCGATGCTGGCGATCTGCTCCGCGTCGATGCGCGCGACCGACGCAAGCGCCGGCACGGCGTCGACCAGGAAACTGACGCCGAGCGCGCCGGCCTGGTAGCCGGCCGTGCTGGCCGCGTCGGGCGCGGCGCCGGCGATCGTGCCGCCGGTGGCGAGTACGGCGATGCGCGGCAGCGTCGCCGCGGACGAAGGGGATGCGGTGTTCGGTGTATTCATGGCCGCGATTGTAATGGCTCGCGGCCGCGAGCCGGCAGGTTCCGGCGCGACGGGCCGGCGCCGGCCGCCGCGCGTCATGGTTTGTCCCGATCTCCTGGCCGCGTGCGCCGTCAACGGCCATGGCGTCCGCAACGTTATAGAAAGTGCCGTTTTGGTGTTTTCACCTTGATTTGCCATAATCGGAACGCGTGGTGCGATGTGGCCCTGTCCACGTCGCGTCGAGCTTCATGACGGCGTCGACCACGCGCAATTCACCCCATGGGAGTGTCGAAATGAAAATCCAATCGCTCGTAGCCGCACTGCTTCTCGGCGGCATGCTGGCTTCCCCCGCCTTCGCGGCGAACAGCCAGCAGGACAAGATGAAGGCCTGTAACACGCAGGCAGCCGGCAAGACGGGCGACGAACGCAAGGCGTTCATGAAGGACTGCCTGTCGGCGAAGCCCGCGAAGGCGATGACGCAGCAGGAAAAGATGAAGGCGTGCAACACGCAGGCCACCGGCAAGAAGGGCGACGATCGCAAGGCGTTCATGAAGAGCTGCCTGAGCAATCAGCCGGCCGCCTGAGTTCCGGCGCTCCCGTCTCGAATGCCGCGCACCGCTTCGGCGGGCGCGGCATTTTCATTTTCGTTGCACGCGCATCGACGCGCGCACGCCGCCTGTCCCTCCCCGTTTTCCGGCCCGCCGTCCCGACGCCGCCACAGGGGCGGTAATTCGGGTGCGGCAATTCGCCGCGTTTTCTTCTATGATGGCTGCAACGCGGCCCACCCAAGACCAAGAAGCGCCATCGGGCCGCCCTCGAGACGAACGCGCACGCGCGTCAAACGGAGGCCTGGATGGCATGGAGACAACACCGCTGGTTTCGCCGCTGGCTGATCGTGATCGTGTTCTGGGCCGTGCCCGTCGCGATCGTCGCCGTGCGCGAGATCCGCGAGGAAATGGCCTACAACAAGGCCGACCTGCAGCTCGCGCTGACCACCTGGCAGCTCACCGACGCGCAGCAGGCCGCCGGCGCCGCCGCGAAGTGCCGCGGGGATGCCGACGAGGCGCGCGCGGCCGGTTGCCCGGCCGATGTGCTGGCCGCCAACGCGCCGCGCCAGCAGGCGGCTCGCGACGAATACGTCGTGCGCCGCAATACGCTCGCCGGCTACCTGTGGCATGCGTTCGTCGGCTACTGGGTCGTCCCGGCCGCGTTCCTGTTCGCGTGCGGCGTCGTGATCGCGCTGATCCGTCGCGCGCTGCGCCGCCCGCCGATCAAGCCGCCCGTTCCCCCCGTCACGCACTGACACCGGCGCGCCGCGGGCGCCGCCCCTGCAATCGCCCGCACGTTCCCGCACGACGCCCCTGTGCGAGGCATGCGTCGCGCGGGCGCCGCTTCGTCCGTTGGCGCGCCGCGACACCCGCGCGCGATTTGACGCTTTTTCACGTGGCAACGAAAAGTGGCCCTGATCCGCTGTGATATAACTGCCGACGTGATCCGCTCCTTGAGCGAGACTCACTCCGAACATCATCCGATGGAGAACAACGATGCAAAAACGGACTCTTGTGCTCAAAGCCGCCGCCGCGCTCATCGTCGGTAGCCTCGCGCTCACCGGTTGCACCACCACCCCGGACAAGCCGGACAATGCCGCCACCAACGCGTCGAAGCGTCAGTCGATCGACGCGAGCGTCGACGCCACGCTGTCGCGCATGTACTCCACCGTCAAGGGCTCGCGCGAGCTCGTCGCGAAATCGCGCGGCGTGCTGGTCTTCCCCGAAGTGCTCCAGGCCGGCTTCATCGTCGGCGCCCAGTCCGGCAACGGCGCGCTGCGCGTCGGCGGCAGCACCGTCGGCTACTACAACACGTCGTCGCTGTCGGTCGGCCTGCAGGCCGGCGCGCAGTCGAAGGCGGTCGTGTTCCTGTTCATGACGCAGCAGGCGCTCGACGAATTCCGCAGCTCGGACGGCTGGGCAGCCGGCGCCGGCGCATCGGTCGCGCTCGTGAAGATGGGCGCGAACGGCGCGGTCGATTCCAACACGGCCACCGCGCCGATCCAGGTCGTCGTGCTGACGAACGCCGGCCTGATGGGCGACGTGTCGATCAACGGCACCAAGGTCACGAAGCTCAAGATCTGACGTTGACGCACTGCCCGGGCGCTGCGCGCCGGGCATGCGCAAACGGCGATGTCCTCGCGGGCATCGCCGTTTTTTTATCCGCCCGCGCCGCGCGTCAGGTCAGCCAGGCTGATCGGACCGCTCAGGTCGTCGAGTCGATCACCTTGAAGCGCGAGCGCTTCTGCGCGCGGATCACCGACTGGTACACGTCCACGTACTGCTGCGCCATCCGGCGCGACGTGAAGCGCTCCTCGAAGCGCTGCCGTACGCGCGCACGCGGCAGCAGGTGCAGCCGGTTCACCGCGGCCACCGCGCTGATTTCATCCTCGACGATGAACCCCGACACGCCCTCGTCCACCACTTCGGGCACCGCGCCGCGGTTGAATGCGATGACCGGCGTGCCGCACGACATCGCCTCGATCATCACCAGGCCGAACGGCTCCGGCCAGTCGATCGGAAACAGCAGCGCATGCGCGCCCGACAGGAATTCGGCCTTCTCGTGATCGGCGATCTCGCCGATGTATTCGACGTGCGGCAACGCGAAGAGCGGCTTGATCTCGCGGTCGAAGTATTCCTGGTCGGCCGCGTCGATCTTCGCGGCGATCCGGATCGGCAGCCCGCACTGGCGCGCGATGCGGATCGCGGTATCGACGCGTTTTTCCGGCGAGATGCGGCCGAGGAACGCGAGATAGCGCGGCTCGACGGGCTGCGGCATGTACAGCGTATCGGGCAGCCCGTGATAGACGGTCGTCAGCCATTTCGCCTGCGGCAGCGGCTGGCGCTGCGCATTGGAGATCGAGATCACCGGCGCCGTGTTGAAGGTGTCGAACACCGGCTGCTGCTCGGGCAGGTCGAGCCGGCCGTGCAGCGTCGTCACGTAAGGCGTTTCCTGCCGGTTGAAGACCGAGAACGAGTAGTAGTCCATGTGGAAATGGAGCACGTCGAAATCCTTCGCGCGGCGCGCGACCGTCTCCATCAGCAGCATGTGCGGCGCGACCCGGTCGCGGATCGACGAATCGAGCCGCAGCGCGCGCGGCCACACGGCCTCGAGCGTCGCCCGCGTCGTCGAATCGCCGCTCGCGAACAGCGTCACATCGTGGCCGAGGTCGACGAGCGCCTCGGTGATGTAGGACACGACGCGCTCCGTGCCGCCGTACAGCTTCGGCGGCACGGATTCGGTCAGCGGGGCGATCTGGGCAATTCTCATGGTCCACGTCTCCTGTGTCCTGTCCGTTGCGGTACGGCCGGCGGGATGGCGCGCTTGCGTACGCCCGCCGTGCGTCCATGCGGCGCCGGCCGGCGTGGCGCCAGCCGAATATCTCATTATTATTCGCGATCCCGATGAGCGGAACCGCTGGTCTTTCATTTTTTGGGGGTTGTTACAGACCGGATACATTCGGCCGACCGGTCACGGCCGCCTCGCAGCGGGCCCGGCCGGGCCGATCACGCCCCAGGCGCACCGTCAGGCTGTCAACGCGACGGCCACTTCCAGGCCGGCAGGTCGCGCGAGTCGGCATCGACGAGCGCGGTCGCGCCGAGCTGCTTGTCGAGCACCAGCGATTCGCAGCCGGCCTCGCGCTCGAGCGTCGCGATGAGCCGCGCCGCGTGCGACACGACCAGCACCTGGGAACGCCGGGCGGCCTGCGCGATCAGGCGGCCGAGCGCCGGCAGCAGATCGGGATGCAGGCTCGTCTCCGGTTCGTTCAGCACCATCAGCGCCGGCGGCCGCGGCGTCAGCAGCGCGGCCGCGAGCAGCAGGTAACGCAGCGTGCCATCCGACAGCTCGGCCGCCGCCAGCGGCCGCAGCAGCCCCGGCTGGCGCATCAGCACGTCGAAACGGCCGCGGCCGCCCGGGTTGTCGATCTCGACCGACGCACCGGGGAACGCGTCGTCGAGCGCCGCGTCGAGCGCCGCGGCATCGCCGATTTCGCGGATCGTCTGCAGCGCGGCGGCCAGGTCGGCGCCGTCGTCCGCGAGCACCGGCGTATGCGTGCCGATGTGCGACTGGCGCGCCGGCGCGTGCGCATCGGTCCGGAAATGGTCGTAGAAGCGCCACGAGCGGATCCGTTCGCGCACCGCGATCATCTCGGGCGCGCCGGTCGGATCGGCGAATTCGGTCATCATGCTGTCGAAGCTCGCGACCGGCTGCGGAATCGTCAGCCAGTCGCCCGACGCGGTACGCGCGCGGATCTGCGCGCCCTGCCGGTCGACCAGCAGCGTGGACGGGCGCAGCACCGCGCCGCCCCAGATGCATTCGCGCTTGACCACCGGGTCGAGCGCGAACTGCGAACGGCTCGGCAACGGCAGGCCGAGATCGATCGCATAGCCGAAATCGTCGCACGCGAAACCGAGCTTCAGGCTCACCGGGCCCTTGCGCACCGTGCCCGTCACCGGCACCTCGCCGGCCAGCATCGCGCGCGAGAAGCGCTCGGGGCCGGCCCACAACGTCGACGGCAAGCCGCCCTCGCGCGCGAGCGACGGGATCACGCGGCCCTGTGCGGTATCGGCGAGCAGCCGCAGCGCGCGGTACACGCTCGACTTGCCGCTGCCGTTCGGGCCCGTGACGACGTTGAGCGCCGCGAGCGGCACGATCAGCTCGCGCAGCGAGCGGTAATTGGCGATGGCAAGCGTCTTCAGCGCGGTCATGGGAACGGGAAATGGCAAGCAGGGGCCGGGACGCGCTCAGCGGCCTTCGACGGCCTGCGGGTCGGCGGCGGTGTTGGCCGCCGTGCTGGCGGCAGGCGAGCGCACGTGCGGCCGTTCGCGATTTGGCGCATCGGGCGCCGCGTCGTGCGGATACAGCTCCATCCGGCTGCGCGGCAGGCATTGCGGATAGCGGTCCTGCAGATAGGCGATCAACCCTTCGCGCACGCGGCAGCGCAGATCCCAGCACGACGACGAATCGGCCGCGCTGACGAGCGCGCGCAACTGCATCGTGCGCTCCGTCGCGTCGGTCACCTGCAGCACCTGCACGCGGCCGTCCCACTCGGGCGCGGCGTGGACGAGCCGCGCGAGTTCCTCGCGCAGCGGCGCGAGCGGCGTGCGGTAATCGACCGACAGGTAGACGGTGCCGATGATCTCCGCGCTGCTGCGCGTCCAGTTCGTGAACGGGTTCTCGATGATCCACTGCAGCGGCACGACGAGGCGCCGCTGGTCCCACAGCCGCACCGACACGAACGAGCCGGTGATTTCCTCGATACGCCCCCACTCGCCCTGGATCACGACCACGTCGTCGAGCCGGATCGGCTGCGTGAGCGCGATCTGCAACCCGGCAATCAGGTTGCCGAGCACCGGCCGTGCGGCGATACCGGCGACCAGCCCCGCGACGCCGGCCGACGCCAGCAGGCTCGCGCCGATCTGGCGCACGTTCGGGAACGTCATCAGCGCGGCGCCGGTGCCGATGATCACGATCAGCACCATCACGGTCCGCACGAGCACCTTGGCCTGCGTATGGACGCGCCGTGCCTGCAGATTGTCGGCCGTATCGATCGGATGGGCCTGGATGATCGCGTCGCCGACGCCGGCCGCGAGCCGCACCAGCAGCCACGTGAGCGACACGATCGAGCCGACCGCGGCCGCGGTGCGCATGCCGCGCACGAACGACATGCCGTCGTCGGCCTGGATCCACAGGAATTCAAGCGCCAGCAGCGCCAGCACGACGAGCGACGGCTTGTCGATGTAGCGCAGGATCGCGCTCATCAGCGGATACGGCTGCGCGATGCGCTTGACGATGCGTGCGCCGAGGCGGTGCACGACCGTGACGACCAGTATGACGATGACCGACACGCCCAGCGTGCCGAGCCACGAATGCAGCGGCGCATCGGCGATGCGCTGCAGTTCCTCGATTGAAATCATCGGCGCCCTCGAGTGATGAAGCCCACTGGCTTCGTCCTGGATGCGTCGGCGACGCCCGGGCCGCGCACGCGCCCGGACACGGCGTCAGATCAGCTGCCGTTCCTGCAGGGAAACGCCTTGCCGAGACCGAGCGACACCGCGGTGCTCGCGTTGTAGTCGGCCAGCTTCGGATTTTCCGCGATGTACTTGCGCACCGCGTCCGTCATCTGTTGCGCCCGGATGTCGGGCGGCAGGCAGAAATACTGGCCGACGCGCGGCCCCGTGGTGCCGCCGATCGCATCGATCGTGTTGTAGACGCCGTCGGCGGCGCCTTCGATATAGGCCGCGCACGACGCCCGCGACTTGACGTCCGTCTTCGCGCACAGCCGGTCGAGATCCGCGCCCGTGAAAGCCGCCGCCGACAACGGCACGGCAAACGCCGCGGCACAAAACATTGCGCGCAACATGGTGTTCCTTCTTATGTCAAGGCGGCCCGAGACCGCCTGCTGCGTTGGCCGGTGCGGCAACGGATGCCCTGCTCCGCCCGGAAGCCGGCTGGCCGGACAGGCGCCGCCGCACCAAAAACCGTTATTTTGCACTCTTTTGAGCATCTGCCGGCGTGCCCGCACCGATACGCGTCGTCCGCTTGCTCAGGATCTCGATCGCGTCCGGCGCGTTGTAGTGCTTCGCGAACTCGAGCGCGGTGATGCCGAGCTGGTTCTTCACCTGCGGATCCGCGCCCTGGTCGAGCAGCAGCGTGACCGTCGACGCATGATTGCCGCGCGCGGCCATCATCAGCGGCGTCGTACCGTTCGGCGATGCGGTGTCGATGTACGCGTCGTGGTCGAGCAGCACCTTCACGACCGCGTCCTGGCCGTTGGTCGCCGCGTAGTGCAGCGGCGCCCAGCCCTTCTTGCTGACTTCCGCGCCCTTGTCGATCAGCAGCTTGACGAGGCCGAGGTCGCCGTTCAGCGATGCGAGCATCAGCGCGTTTTCGCCGGCCTTGTCTTCCTTCTCGAGATCGACGTTCGGCGTCGTCGCGATCGCGGCCGCGACCTTGTCGGACTTCTCGCGCGCGGCAATCACGAGGATCGGGTCGCCGTTCGGCGCGACCGTGTTCGGATCGAGCTTGCCGCTCTTGAGCTGCTTGCCGATATCGGCGATGTCGTCGAACTTGACGGCCTTGACGATCGCGTCGAGCGACTCGGCATGCGCGCCGGCGGCGGCGAACAGGCCGCTCGCGACGAATGCGGCGGCAACGAGGGCGCGTTTGGACAGATGGTTGGTCGGCTTCGTCATTGTTGTGGGCTCCTTCCCTGGGTTGTCGGCTGCGCGCGCGTCGTTAGCGGGCGATCTTGAACAGCCGGAAAAAGTTCTGCGTCGTCGCATCGGCGAGCGCCTCGACGGCGATCCCGCGCTCGGATGCGATAAAGCGTCCGACATGGCTGACGTACGCAGGTTCATTCGGCTTGCCGCGATACGGCACCGGCGCGAGGTACGGCGAGTCGGTCTCGATCAGCAGCCGGTCGAGCGGCACGCGCCGCGCGACGTCCTGCACGTCGGTCGCGTTCTTGAACGTGACGATGCCCGACAGCGAGATATGGAAGTTCTGCGCGAGCGCCTGCTCGGCAACCGGCCACGGCTCGGTGAAGCAGTGCATCACGCCGCCCGGCACGTCCGCGCGCTCCTCGGCCATGATCCGCAGCGTGTCTTCCGACGACGCGCGCGTGTGGATGATCAGCGGCTTCATCGTCGCGCTCGCCGCGCGGATGTGCGTGCGAAAACGCTCGCGCTGCCATTCCATGTCGGCGATCGAGCGGCCTTCGAGGCGGTAGTAGTCGAGGCCGGTTTCGCCGATCGCGACGACCTTCGGGTGCGCGGCCAGCTCGACGAGCTCCGCGAGCGTCGGCTCGCGCGCGTCCTCGTGATCGGGATGGACGCCGACCGACGCGTACACGTTGTCGTGCGCTTCGGCGATCGCGAGCACGTCCGGCAGCGTCTCGAAATCGACCGACACGCACAGCGCGTGCGTGACGTCGTGCTCGCGCATGTTCTCGAGAACGGCCGGCAGGCGGTCGGCCAGGCCCTTGAAATTGATGTGGCAGTGAGAGTCGACGAACATCGTGTTTCCTGAATACGTGAGACGGGCGCTCATGCGCCCGCCGGCTGGCGGCGCCGGGCGACGTGCGCGGGCCGGGCGGCCACGGCCGCGCCGCAGCGGGACCCGTTCATCGTTTCGCAACCCATCGGAAACAATGCCGGATCAAGCGAACATTTCCCGATATCCGAGAAACAATTCCTCGAATACGAGCCGCGCGTTGAGCGGATGGTTCTCGACCGTCCGCTGCCGCGTCACGGCTTTCATGAAGCGCGCGAATGCGTTCGCGTCGACCGCTTCCGCGCAGCGCGCCAAGGCGGCCGCGTGCGTCGGGAAGTAGCGCGGCGCGCCGGCCATCCGCTGCGCGAGCAGATCGTACAGCCAGCGCTGCAGCCAGCCGAGCACCAGCGGCACCGGCAGCTTCTGCAGCGTCTCGCCGCATGCGAACGGGTCGCACGCCGCGCCGGCCGCGAGTTGCCCGAGCGTGTAGTCGCGCAGCGGGCGATTCTCGTCGCTCGCGAGCGCCAGCGCGGCGAGCGGCGCGCCGCCGGCTTCGGCGAGCAGCGCGCTGGCGTGGTCGACGCCCTGCGCCGCGAGCCACGCGGCGGCCGCCTCCGGCGCCGGCACGGTCATCGGCCACTGGCGGCAGCGGCTGATGATCGTCGGCAACAGGCGGTCGATGCGCGCCGACACGAGCAGGAACACGACGCCGGGCGGCGGCTCCTCCAGTGTTTTCAGCAGCGCGTTCGACGCGGCGACATTGAGCGCCTCGGCCGGATACAGCACGACGACGCGCGCGCCGCCGCGGTGCGAGCCGACCCCGCAGAAGTCGAGCAGCGCCCGCACCTGCTCGATCTTGATTTCCTTGCTCGGCGCCCGCGTCTTCTTGCCGCCTTCGTCCGCGTCGGCCGGCTTCGCGTCGTCGGCCGCGCCCGGCGCCTCGCCCGCCAGCGCCTCGGGCAGCACGATCCGGTAGTCCGGATGGTTGCCCTGCGAGAACCAGTTGCAGGCCGCGCAGGCGCCGCACGGCTCGCCGTTCGGCTGCGGCGATTCGCACAGGAAGCCCTGCGCGAGATGCTGCGCGAACTGCAGCTTGCCGATCCCGGCCTGACCGTGCAGCAGCAACGCATGCGGCCATTGCGCGCGCAGTTGCTGCAGGCGGTTCCAGTCGTCGGTTTGCCACGGATAGATCATGGGGTGCGTTCCTTGCGGGTTACAGCGCGGCGAGCACGCGTTCGAGCTGCTGGCGGATCTCGGGAATCGATCGCGTCGCGTCGACGATCGCGAAGCGGTGCGGCGCCTCCTCCGCTCGCCGCAGGTATTCGGCGCGCGTACGCGAGAAGAACGCATCGGATTCGCTTTCGAACTTGTCGGGCATGCGCGCGGCGCCGCGACGCTCGCTCGCCACCTGCGGCGCAACGTCGAACAGCACCGTGAGATCGGGCTGGAAACCGCCCTGCACCCAGCGCTCGAGCGTCTCGAGCTTGTCGCGCGGCAACCCGCGCCCGCCGCCCTGGTACGCGAACGTCGCGTCGGTGAAGCGATCGGACACGACCCAGTCGCCGCGCGCGAGCGCCGGCTCGATCACGAGCGCGAGGTGCTCGCGACGCGCGGCAAACATCAGCAGCGCTTCCGTCTCGAGATCCATCGGCTGGTTCAGCAGGATCTCGCGCAGTTTCTCGCCGAGCTGCGTGCCGCCCGGCTCGCGGGTGACGACGACCTGCCGGCCGGCCGCGGCCAGCCGGCCCTGGAGGCGTTCGCAGAACCATTGCAGGTGGGTGGTCTTCCCCGCCCCGTCGATGCCTTCGAACGTGATGAATTTACCGCTCGCCATTATTGACCTCGTATGTACTTGTCCACGGCCTTGTTGTGGTCGCCGAGCGTGTCCGAGAACACGCTCGTGCCGTCGCCCTTCGCGACGAAATAGAGCGCGCTCGTCGGGGCCGGATTGATCGCCGCCTGCAGCGCGGCGACACCCGGCAACGCGATCGGCGTGGGCGGCAGCCCGCGTCGGGTGTAGGTATTGTAGGGAGTGTCGGCCTGCAGGTCGCGCTTGCGCAGACGGCCGTCGTACGCGTCGCCGAGCCCGTAGATCACCGACGGATCGGTCTGCAGCGGCATGCCGATACGCAGCCGGTTCGCGAACACGGCCGCGACGAACGCGCGATCGGCCGCATGGCCGGTTTCCTTCTCGACGATCGACGCGATCGTCAGCATTTCGTAAGGCGACTTGTACGGCAGCCCCGGCGTGCGCGCAGCCCAGGCCTCGTCGACGCGCGCCTGCATCAGGCGGTAGGCGCGCCGGTAGATGTTCAGGTCGCTCGTGCCCTTGTCGAACAGGTAGGTGTCGGGGAAGAACAGCCCCTCGCCGCTGCCGCGCTGCACCGCGCTCTCCGGCGCGCCGATCGCGCGCAGCAGCTCGGCGTCGCTCATGCCGGCCGTCGCGTGCGTGAGATCGGGGTTCGCGTCGAGCTCCGCGCGCATCCGCTTGAAGGTCCAGCCTTCGATGACGGTCGCGACGTACTCGTTCACGTCGCCGCGCGCGATCTTCTGCAGCACGTCGTACGGCGTGATGCCGGTCTTGAATTCGTAGTTGCCCGATTTGAGCCGGCTCGACAGCCCGAGCAAGCGCGTCATCGCGACGAACGCGAACGGCTCGACCGGCACGCCGCCGCGCTCGAGCTGCAGCGCGACGCTCTTCACGCTGCTGCGCGGTTTGATCGTGACGTCGAGCGACGCCGAGCCCAGCAACAGCGGCCGGGTCGCCCAGTAATACCCGCCGCCCGCGCCGGCAGCGGCCACAACGACGGCCAGCGCCACGATCGTCGCGGCGCATTTCTTCAGTAGGGACATGGAAACGTGACTCAGGTAAGACCCATATAATACTTGCTCGCCTCCGTCAAAGTCAGGGTTGACTGTTCCCTCATTCCATGAGCACACCGTTCGCTTCACCGGCTGCCCAGGCCGCATCCGCCTCGCTCCCCGTTTTCCCCCGCCCGTCGGCCGCCGATTTCGATGCGCCGGCCGCCTGCATGCCGCTGCCGCAGTTCGGCGTGATCGACGTGGCCGGCGACGACGCCGCGACGTTCCTGCACAGCCAGCTCACCAACGACGTCGAGCATCTCGATGCCGGCAGCGCGCGGCTGTCCGGGTACTGCTCGCCGAAGGGCCGGCTGCTCGCGTCGTTCCTCGCGTGGCGCGCCGGCCACGACGTGCGCCTGCTCGTGTCGAAGGACGTGCAGCAGGCCGTGCAGAAGCGGCTGTCGATGTTCGTGCTGCGCGCGAAGGCGAAGCTGACGGACGCGAGCGACACGCTCGCGGTGGCCGGCTTCGCGGGCGACGTGCGCGACGCGCTGTCGGGCATCTTCGATGCGCTGCCCGACGGCGTGCACGTGAAGGTCGACGGCCCGGCCGGCGCGCTGATCCGCGTGCCCGATGCGGCCGGCCGCAAGCGCTATCTGTGGATCGGCCCGCGCGCCGAAGTCGACGCGCGCGTCGCCGCGCTCGCCGGCACGCTGCCCGTCGTGTCGCCCGCCGTGTGGGACTGGCTCGACGTTCGCGCGGGCGAGCCGCGCATCACGCAGCCGGCCGTCGAACAGTTCGTGCCGCAGATGGTCAACTTCGACGTGATCGGTGCCGTTAACTTCAGGAAAGGGTGCTACCCGGGCCAGGAAGTGGTGGCGCGCAGCCAGTACCGCGGCACGATCAAGCGCCGCACCGCGCTCGCGCACGTCGCCGGCGAGACCGATACCGTGCATGCCGGCGTCGAGCTGTTCCACAGCGACGATCCGGGCCAGCCGTGCGGGATGATCGTCAACGCGGCGGCCGCGCCGGCGGGCGGCGTCGACGCGCTCGTCGAGATCAAGCTCGCCGCGCTCGACAGCGGCTCGGTGCACCTCGGTTCGGCCGACGGCCCGGCGCTCGCGTTCGACGCGCTGCCGTACGCGTGGCCGACCGAAGCCTGATGCACTGACAACCCGTTCGCGCGCCGGCTCGCGAGTCGCAGCCGGCCCGCGACGTTTCCTGCGAGAGATTCGCCCGATGTGTCTGATTGCCTTCGACTGGCAGCCCGATGCCGCCGCCGGTCCCGTCTTTACCCTCGTGGCCAATCGCGACGAGTTCTTTCGCCGGACCAGCGCGCCGCTCTCGTGGTGGGAAGACGTGCCGGGCGTATTGGCCGGCCGCGACCTCGAGGCCGGCGGCACGTGGCTCGGCGTCTCGCGCGACGGCCGCTTCGCCGCGCTGACCAACTACCGCGCGCCGTTCGACATCCGCGCGGGCGCGCCGACCCGCGGCAAGCTGGTATCCGATTTTCTCGGCGGCACGCCGGTCGCGCCGCTCGACTATCTCGCGCAGCTTGCCGAGCATGCGGCCGTCTACAACGGCTTCAACCTGCTCGTCGGCGACTGGCGCCGGCGCGAACTCGCATGGTTCTGCAACCGCGCGCCCGAGGGCGAAAGCCGGGTCGCCGCGCCCGTCGCGATCGAGCCGGGCGTGCATGCGCTGTCGAATGCACGGCTCGATACGCCCTGGCCCAAAGTGGTGCGCAAGCGCGCGGAGCTCGGCACGCTGCTCACCGACAATCCGACCCCGTCGCTCGACGAACTGATCGCGCTGATGCGCGACCCGCACGTCGCGGACGACGACGCACTGCCGCACACGGGCATTCCGATCGAGCGCGAGCGCGCGCTGTCGGCCGCGTTCATCGAGACGCCCGAATACGGCACGCGCGGCACGACCGCGCTGCGCGTCACGATGAAGGAAGGCGTGCGGCTGACGGTCGAGGTCAAGGAGCGCAGCGACGACGACGGCTCGCACCGCACCGTGCGCCCGGGCGCGTTCGAGCGCGCGTTCACGTTCGATATCGACGCGGCGCGCCCGCGCTGAACGCACGCGTGGCGTGCTACGGCGCGCGCGCCATCTCGACGTGCGGCACGCCGGCTTCGACGAACGGTTCGCCCACCGCCGCGAAGCCGTGCCGCAGATAGAACGACACCGCCGAATCCTGCGCGTACAGCCGCACGACGGCTTCGCCGCGGCGCCGCGCGGCGTCCAGCAGCGCATTCAGCACGGCCGACCCGACGCCCTGCCCGCGCACGTCGGCCAGCACCGCGACGCGGCCGATCGTGCCGGACGGCAGCAGCCGCCCCGTCGCGATCGCGCGGCGCAGCCCGGTCGCCGCGTCGGTCCGGTACGCGACCGCATGCAGCGACAGCGGATCGTCGTCGTCGAGTTCCCATTCCGGCGGAATCTGCTGCTCGCGCACGAACACCGCGTCGCGGATCCGCGCAGCGTCGCCGCCCAGTACCGTCCAGTCGCCCGTTTCCACCCTGCCCACGCCGTTCGTCATCGCCATCCTCCCGCGGCGTGCGCGCCGTCAGGCGCTCGCCGTCAAACCTCGTCGAATGCGGCCTTCAGCGCCGCGACCGCATCGGCATGCGCGGCCCGCACCTCGGGCACGTAACCGCCCATCTTGAAGAATTCGTGGATCATCCCCGGATAGCAGACCAGCGTGACCGCGTTGCCGGCCGCGCGCAACTTGTCCGCGTACGCGGCGCCCTCGTCGCTCAGCGGATCGTACTCGGCCGTCGCGATCCACGCCGGCGCGACACCGGCGAACGACGGCGCGCCGCGCGTACCGTCGAGCGGCGCGAAACGCCAGTCGTCGCGATCGGCCCGATCGCGCACGTATTGCGTGAAGAACCACTGGATCGTGTCCTGCGTCAGCAGGTAGCCGCTCGCGAGCCGCGCGTGCGATTCGGTGTCCTGGTGGCCCGTCACGCCCGGGTAGATCAACAGCTGCAGCGCAAGACGAATGCCCGCGTCGCGCGCGAGCACCGCGCAGACCGTCGCGAGCGTGCCGCCCGCGCTGTCGCCGCCGACCGCCAGCCGCGCGGCGTCGATGCCGAACGTGGCGGCCTCGCGATGCAGCCACTGCAATGCGTCGTCCGCGTCGTTCACCGCGGTCGGAAACTTGTGTTCGGGCGCGAGCCGGTAGCCGACCGACAGCACCGCGCAGTGCGCGTCGTGCGCGAACATCCGGCACAGCGCATCGTGCGTGTCGACGCTGCCGACCGTGAAGCCGCCGCCGTGGTAGTACACGAGCGCGGGCAGCGGCTCCGCGAGGCTCGGCGCGACCGGCAGATACAGCCGCGCGCCGATCGTGCGGCTGTCGCGCGTCGGCACGACGCATTCCTCCACCGCATGCATCGGCGCCGGCGCGACGTCGAGGATCGGCGCGCTCTTCTCGTACGCGGCGCGCGCCTGCTGCGGCGTCTGATGGTGATACGACGGGCGTTTCGCGCGCTCGATCATGTCGAGCACCTGGGCGATCTTCGGATTCAGCGGCATCGGTGTGGACGGCGCCGGTGCGGCGTCGTGAACGGACAAGCGTCACATGATGCCACGCGCGCGCCGGGCAGGCGCGCCGTGCCATGTACCGTTATCCCGTGCTCCAAAACGAAACGGCCCTGCCGCATCGAAGAGACAGGGCCGTGCGTGGCGGATGCTTACGCGTCGCTCGGGCCGGGCTGCGCATCCGGCGCGGTGCGCGAGCGTTGCCGCTTGATGTCCCGGCCGACCGCGAGCCGTCGCATGTACTTGAACGTGCCGAGCGCCTTCGCGACGAAATTGCCGTCGCTGTCGCGCACTTCGCCTTCGCAGTAGGCCATCGTCGTCGAGCGGTGCATCACGCGCCCGTAAGCGCGCAGCTCGCCGCGGCCCGGCTGCATGAAGTTCACCTTCATCTCGACCGTGACGACGCCGACGCCGTCGTCGGTCAGGCTGCGCGCCGCCATCGCGAGCGCGATATCGGCGAGCGTCATCGTCACGCCGCCGTGCGCGATGCTCCACGTGTTCATGTGCCGCTCCTCGAGCGGCAGCACGATCTCGCTCGCGCCATCCTTCGCGGACACAAGTTGCACGCCGAGCAGATCGACGAACGGGCTTTCGATCGACGGGCCTTCCGTCGGAGTTGCCGCGTCGCTCATCACGCGTTGTCGACGATGTAGTCGACGCACTCGCGCGATTCGGCCACCGCGACGACGAATTTCTTCACTTCCTGGTGAACCGGATGCACCTGGTATGCGTCGAGCGCGGCCTTGTCGGCAAAATCGGAGACGAGCACGACGTCGGCGGTCGCATCGAGGCCCGGCGTCGCCACGCCAACGTCGATCTGCAGGGTGCCCGGCACGAGGTCGCGGCAGCCTTCGAGCTTTTCCTTCAGCTTCAGCGCGTTCTGTGCGCGCGTCGCGCCTTCGGCCGATTCCTTCAACTTCCACATGACGATATGTCTGATCACTTCGTTCGCTCCAGTTCGTGTTGGTTCGGCGATTGGCCTGTCGTCCTTGGCAGCCGGGCACTTTACACCCTTCCGGCGTTCGCTCACGGTCACCCTCCTGCCCGGCATCAGGATCCGACAAGCTCGCGCAGGCGACAAGCCTACCAAACTTGCCGATGGCAATGGACGGTATCTTGGGGCGGGCCCGTCCGCTACCTCGCTCCGGCGCCTGTCGACTCGGTTCGCGTTCCGGCGCCCCAATGCAAAAGCCCCGAGCGCGCTTGCACCCAGGGCTTTGACAGCGTCACATTCGACCACGCCGAACTAATCCCAAACCAGGTTCTCGAACGGCGTGAACCATCCATACGTTCTTGAGCTGACCACGACTTTCCCGCCGTACACGCCGTAGCAAACGTCCTTGCTATCCACGTTTCCCACCACGGGCGCGCCACTGTCACCCGGTTGGGTCTGCGCGTCGCCGTCCAGGTTGAGCAGGACGACGTTCTTGACCTTATCGTTGGTGCCAGGCACCGTGATATCCGCATCCGCCTCGGCAACCGAGCAATTCACGAGACCGGAGAGCGCACCTTGCAACCACAAACGGTGGCCCTTTACGGGACGAACGTTTGAGCCGAACTCCACCGGTTTTTTACCACTGTCCGTCCATATCTCATTGGCCGTTGCCTTGACTCCCGACAACACCGTCACGAGGGCGATATCCTGATTTTCCTCGAGGAAGTTGACGAGCAAATCGCCCACGTGGTTTGCGTCATCGGGCTGACCCACCTTCACATCCTTCTTTCCGAACACATGGCCCGCCGTCGCAAAGCACGTACCGCCGTCATATTCCACGACCAGACCTAAAGTGCCGATCTTGCTGGGGGTCACAATTTTGATCCCGCCGACCAAAGGACGAACTTTGAGATTGTTTGCAGGCATCACGGGCTCCGCTAACGGTTGAAAAAAGCGATTGATCATTGCCGGATGACTATCAAGAACGTTGAAACATGACGCTTGTGAACCTTGGACTGTCTAGCGATCAATCGACGATCCCTCGCCGTGCGGCACAGGCGCAGGAACACGGTTTGCTCGGCTTCGCGCGTGCCGCGATTTGCATGTCGGCCTGTCACGACACTGCCCGACACAACGCGGCGATTCATTTCCTGTTGGGCATCAATGCCCGGCCCGGCATCGTATTTCCGGTCGTTTTGTCACCGGATATCCGGAGTACGTTAATTCGAATCCATTGAATCGCACATTTTACCGAAGCGACTGGCAATAATTTCATCCCATTTTTCAATTCAACATTCGAAAACAAAAACATTATTGACTTCGACTTTCCCGCAAATTTATAATCGCCTACGACGGCTTACGCATCATTTTCCGCGCCGCCCCGGATTCGCCGCTCACCCGCGCGAAGGCTGGTCTCATCGCCTTTCCAGCGGGGCATCGACGCACACCTCTGCCGTTTTCGGCTTTCGGCATTTATCGGCCAACCGGTTATTTGCCAACCTGTTTCCCTTTAGAAGAAGCGCAACACCCCGATTAATTCCCGCCATTCGCCGGAGTGAATGCAAAACAGGATCAGACGGACCCAAGATCCGTCGATTGGAACATCCAGATAAAAAATCGCGAGTCATCAGGAGGGACATCAACATGCATCGCCTTGCGAAGTCGCTGTGTCTCGGGCTCGTCTGCGCCGGCCTGCTGTCGGCCTGCAACGACGACGACGTCAAATCGAACAGCCCGCCGTCGAACACCGCCGCGTTGTCGTTCCGCATGGACACCGGCGGCCAGATCAACGCGTTCTACCGGCAGGACAAGGTCGCCGCGCATCTGCTGGCGCGCTCGTCCACGAAGCCGCGTCTGCTCGTGGTCTTCCCCGCCGGCAACAGCGGCACCGGGCTGTGGTTCGACGACACCGCGCAGCCGGTGAACTGGAGCCTCGACACGCCGCCGGCCGCACTGTCGGCCCCGGACGCGCACGGCCGTCCGCTGTACGGCATCGGTGCCGACGTGTCGGTCAATACCGCTACGCTGACGATCCGCCAGGGCGTGCTCAGCAACGTGCGCTTCCTGCGCGACTTCAACGGCGGCGCGACGATTCCGCCGCAGATCCTCACCGCGCCGACGGTCCAGGGCAACACCGCGCAATGGCAACGCGACCGGCTCGACGGCGCGCCCGGCTATGCGCTGCGCATCACGCTGCGCGACGGCGGCAGCATCGCGCCGGCAGCGGGCGGCAAGCTCGTGCTCAACGCACCGGCGGGCTCGCACACGCTGAAGCTGCACATCGATGCGCTGTCGGGCGAGACGCCGCTGTCGCCGATCACGCACGCCGACCTGTTCGCGCCGTCCGTGAACCCCGACCCGGTCAGCCAGAACGTGCTCGAATTCCTGAGCTTCAACGACAAGCTGCTGGCCGGCTCGTGGCAGTACGACACGTACTTCGGCCGCGACACGCTGATCTCGGTCCGCATGCTGATGCCCGTGCTCGAACCGGCGGCGATCGAGGCCGGGCTGTCGTCGGTGCTGAGCCGCCTGTCGCCCGACGGCAAGGTCGCGCACGAGGAAGGCATCGGCGAATTCGCGCTGGTCGACAACCAGAAGAACGGGCGGCCGAACGATGCGACACCGACCTACGACTACAAGATGATCGACAGCGACTACCTGCTCGCACCGATCGCCGCCGCGTGGCTGATCGACGATACGCGCGGCCAGGCCCGCGCGGCCGCGTACCTGGCGCAGCGCGGCAGCGACGGGCACACCAACGGCAGCCGCCTCGTCGTCAACCTGCTGCACGTCGCGACGACCGCGCAGCCGTTCGCACAGCAACCGTCGGTGGCAAACCTGATCCACCTGCGGCCCGGCGAAATCGTCGGCAACTGGCGCGACAGCACCGACGGCCTCGGCGGCGGCGTCTACCCGTACGACGTGAACGCGGTGCTCGTGCCGGCCGCGCTGCGCGCAGCGAACGCGTTCCTCGCCCGCGGCCTGCTCGATCCGTATCTCGATGCGCAGCAACGCGCGACGCTCGCCAACACGGCGAACGAGGCGGCCACATGGGAAACGCAGGCGCCGCCGCTGTTCCAGGTCAGCGTGCCGGCCGCGCAGGCGGCGACCGACGTGTCGGCCTATGCGCCATCCGCCGGCGTGCCGGCCGGCGCCGCGCCCAATGCACCGCTGGCCTTCTACGCGCTGTCGCTCGACCAGCAGGGCAACCCGATTCCGGTGATGCATTCGGACGGCGGCTTCGCGCTGCTGTTCGGCACGCCGCCGGACGATCAGCTCCAGCGGATCGTCGGCGACGTCACGCGGCCGTTCCCGACCGGGCTCGTGACCGATGCCGGGATGCTGATCGCGAACCCCGCGTATGCGAGCCCGTCACTGTGGCCGAAGTTCACGAGCTCCGCGTATCACGGCACGGTAGTCTGGTCGTGGCAGCAGGCGATGTGGGTGGCCGGGCTCGATCGCCAGCTGGCGCGCGAGGACCTGTCGGCCACGACACGCACGCTGCTCGCGCAGGCGCGGCAGACGATCTGGCAGGTGATCTCGAACGGACGCGACATGCGCACGTCGGAAATGTGGACGTGGTCCTACGTGAACGGCAAGTACCAGACCGACGCATTCGGCACGCGCAGCGCCGATGCGACCGAAGCCAACGCGGCGCAACTCTGGAGTACGACGTATCTCGCGATCCGCGACCCGCAGCAGCGCGCGGGCAAATACTGGTGGCAGGCGTCGCAGCCGACGCAGGACGAACGATCGAAGCAGGTGACGGCCGTGGCGTCGCGCTAGCGCGCGTCGCCACGCGCGTGCAGGCCGGCACCGGCGCCGGCATGCGGACTAGCGCGTCACCACGCGGTTGCGCCCTTCCCGCTTCGCCTGGTACAGCCGCTCGTCGACCACCCGCAGCAGCGCATCGACCGTGCCGCCGTCGACGCCGTATTGCGCGACGCCGACGCTGACCGTCACCTGCACGCGCTTGAAGTCCAGCCCGAACGGCGCACTCGCGATCGACGAACGCACGCGCTCGGCCGTCATCCGCGCGCCCTCGAGCGGCATCTCGGGCAGGAGCGCCATGAACTCCTCGCCGCCCACCCGCGCGAGCGCGCCCGCCGGCCGGATCGCCTCGAGGCACTGGCGCACGACGCCGCGCAGCACCTCGTCGCCGATCTGGTGCCCGTAGGCATCGTTGATGTTCTTGAAATTGTCGAGATCGAGCGCGAGCAGGCAGAACGGCGTGCCGTCGCGCTCGGCCCGCACGATCTCGCGCTCGACCTGCGCGATGAACTGGCGGCGGTTCGACGCGCCCGTCATCGGGTCGGTCGCGGCCATGTACTCGAGCTTCTGGTTCGTGCGCCGCAGCTCCTGCAGCGCGCTTTCGGTGCGCGCCATCGATTCCGACAAGCGGCTCATCAGGTCTTCCTGGCTGTAGATCGCCGAGAACGAGCGCGTCGTCTGCAGCGCCTGCACGACGCCGTAACTGAGCAGGAAGAACCCGCCCGCGAAGATCGCATGCGCGAGCCACCACATGTGATTCCACGGCTTGCCGAGGATGAACGCGAGCGACGACAGCGCGAACGCCATGATCGACACGCCGTAGATCACCATCAGCGGCGAGCGGATCCGCCGCGCGAGCAGCAGGCACACGTTCAGCAGCGAGAACACCAGCGCGCCGCCTTCCATCGACAGCCGCGTGCCGAGCGCACCGGCAACCGGCGAATACGCGACGTACGCGACCACCACGTCGACGATCAGGAAGAGCACGATCCAAGGCAGCCACGTCCGTGCGCTCGTGCGCTTGTCGACCCGGTCGGGCGGACGCGAATACGACAACAGGCCCGTGAGCAGCAGCACGGACATCGCCAACCGCGACGCGGGCCCGTACAGCAGGAACAGCCAGATATTGTGATGCGCCATCCCGGTGAACGCGCCGTGCAGCGCATAGATCATCGCGAAACCGAGAAAGCCGAGCGTCAGCCAGCGCAGCAGCGGCTCGCCGGACGACCGGTAGCACACCCACGTCACATAGGTGACGAACGCGCCTTCGATCGTCGCCGCCGCGATCGCGATTTCATGGAAAGCGTGGTTCTCGAATACGACGCTCCGGTCGCTGAAGAACCACAGATAGGCAATCAGATACGCAGGCAGCAACGCGAATCCGACCAGCAGGCATTTCGCGTAGAGCCTTGCGGCCGCACTGACGACGCGCGGCGGTTCCCCGGCTGCATAGGTCGTACTCATTCGGTCCCCGGTCGGTCTGCTGCGTTGATTGGAGTCCTCGCGGCACGGATCGCGCAACGCATGATCTGACCCATCGTGCCGAAAGGCAAATGTCAGAGCAAGTATAGGTGGGGTAATTCGTTTGACAAGTCAGGGGAAACGGCATTGCCGGGTACATGCCTTTTGCTTCCCCGTCGTTGCGAATCGCGCATCGGTCGCGCCGATTCATCGTTGCGGCGTGCGGTGACGCCGCAGCGCCACCGCGGCCGCGGCCGGTCAAAGATCAGAGGATTTCGAACAGGCCGGCCGCGCCCTGCCCGCCGCCGATGCACATCGTGACGACCACGTACTTCACGCCGCGCCGCTTGCCCTCGATCAGCGCATGGCCGGTCAGGCGCGCGCCCGATACGCCATACGGATGGCCGACCGCGATCGCGCCGCCGTTCACGTTCAGGCGCTCCTCAGGAATCCCGAGCGTGTCGCGGCAGTACAGCACCTGCACCGCGAACGCCTCGTTCAGCTCCCACAGGCCGATGTCGTCGACTGTCAGCCCGGCCTGCTTCAGCAGCTTGGGCACCGCGAACACCGGGCCGATGCCCATTTCGTCCGGTTCGCAGCCGGCCACCGCGAAGCCGCGGAACGCGCCCAGCGGCTGCAGCCCTTCGCGTTGCGCGGCGGCGGCGCTCATCACCACGCATGCCGACGCGCCGTCCGAGAACTGGCTCGCATTGCCCGCGGTGATCACGCCGCCCGGCACGGCCGAACGGATCTTCGACACGCCTTCGAGCGTCGTGTCGGGGCGGATGCCTTCGTCGGCCGAGACCGTCACTTCCTGCGTGTACAGGCGGCCCGTCGCCTTGTCGGCGATGCCCGCGAGCACGGTGATCGGCACGATCTCGTCGCGAAAGCGCCCGGCTTCCTGCGCGGCCGCGGCACGCAGTTGCGACTGCACGCCATACGCGTCCTGCCGCTCCTTCGAGATGCCGTAGCGCTTCGCGACGTTCTCGGCGGTCTGGAGCATGTTCCAGTAGATCTCGGGCTTGTGCTGGACGAGCCAGCCTTCCTGGATCATGTGCCGGTTCATCTCGTTCTGCACGCACGAGATCGATTCGACGCCGCCGGCCACATAGATCTCGCCTTCGCCCGCGACGATCCGCTGCGCGGCCAGCGCGATGGTCTGCAGCCCCGACGAACAGAAACGGTTCACCGTCATCCCCGGCACGCTCACCGGCAATCCCGCGCGCAGCGCGATCTGCCGCGCGATGTTCGCGCCCGTCGCGCCTTCGGGATTCGCGCAGCCCATGATCACGTCCTCGACGCGCGCCGGATCGAGCTTCGCGCGTTCGAGCGCGGCCGCGACCACGTGGCCGCCGAGCGTCGCGCCGTGCGTCATGTTGAATGCGCCGCGCCAGGACTTCGCGAGCGGCGTGCGTGCGGTCGATACGATTACGGCTTCGGTCATGCGAGTCTCCTTCGGTCCTGCTTCATGTCCTGAATCGGATGGGAAATGCGCTACGCCGCCGGGCGCGCGCCGGCGGACGTCGCATGCGCGACGCCCGCTGCCTGCATCTGCTGCCATGCGTGCGCGAGCGACCCGTTCAGGTCGATCGCACGGCACGCATCGTTGATCACCGCGGCTTCGAAACCGGCCGCGCGCGCATCGAGCGCCGACCATGCGACGCAATAGTCGGTCGCGAGCCCGCAGCACCACACGCGCTTCGCGCCGAGCTCGCGCAGATAGCCCGCGAGCCCCGTGCGCGTCGTGCGGTCGGCCTCGACGAACGCGGAATAGCTGTCGACCTGCGCGTCGCCGCCCTTGCGGATCACGAGCCGCGCGTGCGGGATGTCTAGGTCGCGATGCAGCGCCGCGCCGTGGGTGTCCTGCACGCAGTGCACGGGCCACAGCACCTGCTCGCCGTACGGCAGCGACAGCGTGGAAAACGGCTCGCGGCCCGGATGGTTCGCCGCGAACGACACGTGCTCGCGCGGGTGCCAGTCCTGCGTGAGCACGACCTGGTCGAAGCGTTGCGCGAGCGCGTTGATCACCGGCACGACCGCATCGCCGTCGGGCACCGCGAGCGCGCCGCCCGGCATGAAGTCGTATTGCACGTCGATCACGAGCAGGACGTCGTCGGTGCGTTTCATTTCAATTCTCCTGGGTGAATCGGGCGCGCCGTCGTGCGAGATCGTCAGCCGTTGAACCCGCGGCCGGCCTTCGCCAGTTCCGCGATCGACGGCGCGAGCTGCCACGCGTCGCCGTTCGGCGCCGCCGCGTAGCGGCGAATCGCGCGCTCGACGTTGTAGAGGCCGACCGTATCCGCGTACAGCATCGGGCCGCCGCGCCACAGCGGGAAGCCATAGCCGGTCAGGTAGACCATGTCGATGTCGGACGCCTTCGACGCGATCTTCTCCTCGAGGATCTTCGCGCCTTCGTTGACGAGCGCGAACACGAGCCGCTCGACGATCTCGTCGTCGCCGATCTTGCGCCGCTCGACGCCGCGCTCCTTCGAGTACGCGACGACCATCTCGTCGACGAGCGCCGACGGCTTCGCCTTGCGATCGCCCGGCACGTAGTCGTACCAGCCGGCGCCCGTCTTCTGGCCGAAGCGGCCCTGCTCGCACAGGCGGTCGGCGATCTTCGAATAGTGCAGGCCAGGCTGCTCGACGTAGCGCCGCTTGCGGATCGCCCAGCCGATGTCGTTGCCGGCGAGGTCGCTCATCCGGAACGGCCCCATCGCGAAGCCGAACTTCTCGATCGCGCGATCGACCTGCGCGGGCAGCGCGCCTTCCTCGAGCATGAACAGCGCCTGGCGGATGTACTGCTCGATCATCCGGTTGCCGATGAAGCCGTCGCACACGCCCGACACGACCGCCGTCTTGCGGATCTTCTTCGCCACCGCCATCACGGTCGCGAGCACGTCCTTCGCGGTCCGCGCGCCGCGCACGACCTCGAGCAGCTTCATCACGTTCGCCGGGCTGAAGAAGTGCATGCCGACGACGTCCTGCGGGCGCTTCGTGAACGCCGCGATCTTGTCGACGTCGAGCGTCGACGTGTTGGACGCAAGGATCGCGCCCGGTTTCGCGACTTCGTCGAGCTTCCTGAACACCTGCTCCTTCACGCCGAGTTCCTCGAACACCGCTTCGACGATCAGGTCGGCGTCCTTCAGGTCGTCGTAGGACAGTGTCGGCGCGATCAGCGCCATGCGCGCGTCGAGCTTCTCCTGCGTAAGCTTGCCCTTCCTCACCTGCGCGTCGTAGTTCTTGCGGATCGTCGCGAGGCCGCGCTCGAGCGCGTCCTGCTTCGTCTCGAGCAGCGTGACGGGCAGCCCCGCGTTGACGAAGTTCATCGCGATCCCGCCGCCCATCGTGCCCGCGCCGATCACGCCGACCCGGCGGATCTCGCGCAACGGCGTATCGGCCGGCACGTCGGGAATCTTGCTTGCCGCGCGCTCGCCGAAGAATGCATGGCGCAGCGCGCGGCTTTCCGGCGTCATCATCAGCGCGACGAAACCCTCGCGCTCGGCGATGCTGCCCTTGTCGAAGCCGTTCAGCACGCCGGCCTCGATCGCGTCGATGCACTTGTGCGGCGCGGGGAAATTCGGCGCGGCGGCCCGCGCGGAATTGCGCGCGAACTGGATGAAGCCCGCCGCGTTCTCGTGGACGATCTTGCGATCGCGCACGCGCGGATGCGGCCCCTTCTGCGCGCCAACCTTGCGCGCGAACGCAACGGCCGCGTCGAGCAGGTCGCCGTCGGCCATTTCGTCGAACAACCCGCTCTTCGCGAGTTGCTCCGACGGCACCGGCGCGCCCGACACGATCATGTTCAGCGCGGTTTCAAGCCCGACCGCGCGCGGCAGGCGCTGCGTGCCGCCCGCGCCCGGCAGCAGCCCGAGCTTCACCTCGGGCAACGCGACCTGCGCGCCGGGCGCGGCGACCCGGTAATGCGCGCCGAGCGCGAGCTCTAGGCCGCCGCCCATCACGACGCTGTGCAGCGCCGCGACGACCGGCTTCGCGCTCGCCTCCACCGCGCGGATCACGGTGTGCAGCGTCGGCTCCTGCAGCGCCTTCGGCGTATTGAATTCGGTGATGTCGGCCCCGCCCGAGAACGCGCGGCCCGCGCCGGTCAGCACGATGGCCGTGACCGACGGATCCTGCGCGGCGCGATCGAGCGCGTCCATGACGCCCTGGCGGGTCGACAGGCCAAGCCCGTTGACGGGCGGGTTGTTGAGCGTGATGACGGCCACGCCGTCGCGAGTCGAGTAATCCACTGCCATCTGCCTGCCTCCATGCATCGCGCGCCGGATTGGCTGCGCTTCATTGTGCGCGGTCGAACGGCCGCATGTCCGGATGAACGCAGGCAGCATACAACGAAAAAGCACGATCGTTCAATTTGAATTGCGTTCCCGATTCGGGGACGGAGCGGGGCGACCGGCATCGGGCGACCGGCGTCGGGCGACCGGCGTCGGGCGACCGGCATCGGGCGACCGGCCCCGCGTGCCGGCGGCTGCCCGGGCGCGACGGCTTACGGCGCGCCCACCGCCGTCGGCAACACGTAATCGCGGAACGTCTCGCGCAACTTCAGCTTCTGAAGCTTGCCGGTCGCGGTGTGCGGCAGCGAGTCGACGAACACCACGTCGTCGGGAATCCACCATTTCGCGACCTTGCCCTCGTAGAACGCGAGCAGCGCGTCGCGGCTCAGGTTCGCGCCTTCACGCGGCACCACGACGAGCAACGGCCGCTCGGTCCATTTCGGGTGCGCGCACGCGATGCAGGCGGCCTCGGCCACGCCCGGATGCGCGATCGCGACGTTCTCGATGTCGATCGAGCTGATCCACTCGCCGCCCGACTTGATCACGTCCTTGCTGCGGTCGGTGATCTGCAGGAAGCCGTCGGGGTCGATCGTCGCGACGTCGCCGGTCGGGAACCAGCCGTCCGCCAGCGGCGATTCATTGCCGCGAAAGTAGTGGTCGATCACCCACGGCCCGCGCACCTGCAGTTCGCCGAACGCGACGCCGTCCCACGGCAGCTCGCGGCCGTCCTCGCCGACGATGCGCATGTCGACGCCGCAGATCACGCGCCCCTGCTTCTCGAGCAGCCGGCGCTGCGCGTCGAGCGGCCGCCGCGACTGCGCCCAGTTGAGCTTCGCGAGCGTGCCGAGCGGCGACAGTTCGGTCATCCCCCACGCATGGATCACGCGCACGCCGTACTCGTCCTCGAACGTGCGCAGCATCGCGGGCGGGCACGCGGAGCCGCCGATCACCGTGCGGTTCAGCGTCGAGAAACGCACGCCGGCCTCGCGCATGTAGTTCAGCAGGCCGAGCCACACGGTCGGCACGCCCGCGGAGAACGTCACGCGCTCGGCCTCCATCAGCTCGTACAGCGATTTCCCGTCGAGATCCTTGCCGGGCAGCACCAGCTTGCCGCCTGTGAGCGGCACCGCGTACGGCAGCCCCCATGCGTTGACGTGGAACATCGGCACGACGGGCAGCACGGCGTCCATCGCGGACAGGTTCATCGCGTCGGGCAGCGCGGCGCCGTACGCATGCAGCACGGTCGAGCGATGCGAGTACAGCACGCCCTTCGGGTTGCCGGTCGTGCCCGACGTATAGCAGAGCCCCGACGCCTGCTGCTCGTCGAGGCGCGGCCAGTCGTAGCGGCCGTCCTCGGCTTCGACGAGCGTTTCGTAGCACAGGAACGGCGTCGCGCCGGACGGCACGTGCGCGGCGTCCGTCATCGCGATCCAGCCCTGCACGTGCGGGCATTGCGGCGCGATCGCATCGACGAGCGGCGCGAAATTGATGTCGAAGAAGACGTAGCGGTCTTCCGCGTGATTGACGATGTACGCGATCTGTTCGGGGAACAGGCGCGGATTGATCGTGTGGCAGACGGCACCCATCCCGCCGATCCCGTAATACGCTTCCAGATGCCGGTAGCCGTTCCACGCCAGCGTGCCGACGCGGTCGCCGGTGTCGACGCCGAGCCGCGCGAGCGCCTGCGCCAGTTGCTTCGCGCGGCGTTCGCAATCGCGGTACGTATAGCGATGCAGGTCGCCCTCCACGCGCTTCGACACGATCTCCGTGTCGCCGGCGTGCCGCGCGGCATGCGAAATCAGCGACGACACGAGCAACGGCACATCCATCATCTGGCCCAGCAACGGCTTACCCATCGTCTTGTTCTCCGTGAAGGATGCGAATCGGTGACCGGCTCCCGCGGCGCGCCCGTCGGCGGCCCGGACGGGCGCGGCGCACGGTGCGCGGGCCGCCATGCGGGCGGCGCGGCGCCGCCTTACAATATCGGCTTACCCAGAGGCGCTCAACATGTCGTTTTCCCGAAGCGCAGCCGATGCGGCTGACACCCTGCCCGACCTCGCCGCGACGCTCGGCGAGCCCGCCGAACGTGCGTTCGTGACGCTCGGCGACGCGTTTCATACGCGGCTGCCGGCCGCGCCGCTCGCCGCGCCGTACGTCGTCGGCTTCTCCGACGAAGTCGCGCGACTGCTCGACCTGCCGCCGTCGATCGCCGCGCGGCCCGGCTTCGCCGAGCTGTTCGCCGGCAACCCGACGCGCGACTGGCCCGCGCACGCGATGCCGTACGCGTCGGTCTATTCCGGCCATCAGTTCGGCGTGTGGGCCGGCCAGCTCGGCGACGGGCGCGCGCTGACGATCGGCGAACTGCCCGGCGCCGACGGCCGGCGCTACGAACTGCAGCTCAAGGGCGGCGGCCGCACGCCGTATTCGCGGATGGGCGACGGCCGCGCGGTGCTGCGCTCGTCGATCCGCGAATTCCTGTGCTCGGAAGCGATGCATCACCTCGGCATCCCGACCACGCGCGCGCTGACGGTGATCGGCTCCGACCAGCCGGTGGTGCGCGAGGAGATCGAGACGGCGGCCGTCGTCACGCGCGTGTCGGAAAGCTTCGTGCGCTTCGGCCACTTCGAGCACTTCTTCTCGAACGATCGCCCCGACCTGCTGCGCCAGCTTGCCGATCACGTGATCGACCGCTTCTATCCGGCCTGCCGCGACGCGGACGATCCGTACCTCGCGCTGCTCGAAGCCGCGACGCTGCGCACGGCCGAGCTCGTCGCGCAATGGCAGGCCGTCGGCTTCTGCCACGGCGTGATGAACACCGACAACATGTCGATCCTGGGCGTGACGATCGACTACGGTCCGTTCGGCTTCGTCGACGCATTCGACGCGAACCACATCTGCAACCACTCGGACACCGGCGGCCGCTATGCGTACCGGATGCAGCCGCGCATCGCGCACTGGAACTGCTATTGCCTCGCGCAGGCGCTACTGCCGCTGATTGGGCTGCAGCACGGCATCGCCGACGACGATGCGCGCGCCGAGCGCGCGGTGAACGATGCACAGGCCGTACTCGCGACATTCCCCGAACGCTTCGGTCCCGCGCTCGAACGCGCGATGCGCGCGAAGCTCGGCCTCGAGCTCGAGCGCGAGAACGACGCCGAACTCGCGAACAAGCTGCTCGAGACGATGCACGCGAGCCACGCGGATTTCACGCTGACGTTCCGCCGGCTCGCGCAGCTCTCGAAGCACGACGCGAGCCGCGACGCGCCCGTGCGCGACCTCTTCATCGACCGCGAAGCATTCGACGCATGGGCGAACCTCTACCGCGCGCGGCTGTCCGAGGAGACGCGCGACGACGCGGCACGCGCGGTTGCAATGAACCGCGCGAACCCCAAATACGTGCTTCGCAACCATCTGGCCGAAGTCGCGATCCGGCGCGCGAAGGAAAAGGATTTTTCGGAAGTCGAGCGGCTCGCGCGAATCCTGCGCCGCCCGTTCGACGAACAACCGGAGCACGAAGCATACGCGGCGTTGCCGCCCGACTGGGCGGGCTCGCTCGAAGTGAGCTGCTCGTCGTAAGCCCGCAACCCGCGCATCTCGACCGACCGATCAGGAGAACCTCATGTCCCACGATTCCGACGACAAAACCTACCCGTACCAGAAGGACGACGCCGAGCTGCGCCGCCGGCTCACGCCGATGCAGTACGAGGTCACGCAGCACGCGGCGACCGAGCGCGCGTTCACCGGCGAATACACCGACACCGAGGATGCCGGCATCTACAAGTGCGTCGTCTGCAGCACGCCGCTGTTCGAATCCGGCGCCAAGTTCCACTCGGGCTGCGGCTGGCCCAGCTACTTCAAGCCGCTCAACGGCGAGGTGATCGACGAGAAGGTCGACTACTCGCACGGGATGGTGCGCGTCGAGGTGCGCTGCAACAACTGCGGCGCGCATCTGGGCCACGTCTTCGAGGACGGCCCGCGCGACAAGACCGGTTTGCGGTACTGCATCAATTCGGCTGCGTTAAACTTCGAGTCCCGACCCGAAAACGAATGAGCGGCGCCGGGCGGATCTGCCGGGCGGCCAGCCTCGAGCCGGACCGCCCCGATCCGCGACGGCGATGCCTGGCGGGTCCCTACAACGGTGACGGGCCGCATGAGCGGCCCGTCACGCAGCTGCGAGCGCCATGAAATTCCTGTTCGATCTGTTTCCGATCATCCTGTTTTTTGTCGCCTTCAAGGTCTGGGGCATCTTTACCGCCACCGCCGTCGCGATCGTCGCGACGCTGGCCCAGGTCGCGTGGGTCGCCTTCCGGCACCGGAAGGTCGACACGATGCTGTGGGTCAGCCTGGGCGTGATCGTCGTGTTCGGTGGCGCCACCCTCGTCCTGCATGACGAGAAATTCATTCAATGGAAACCGACCGTGCTGTACTGGCTGTTTGCGATCGGGCTGCTCGCCGCGCGTTATGCGTTCAGCAAGAACCTGATCGAGAAGATGATGGGCAAGCAGCTCACGCTGCCGTCCCCCGTGTGGGACAAACTGAACGTCGCGTGGGCGCTGTTCTTCGCGGTGCTCGGCGTCGCGAACCTGTACGTGGTGCACAACTTCACCGAATCGCAATGGGTGAACTTCAAGCTGTTCGGTACGACGGGCGCGATGGTCGTATTCATCATCCTGCAGAGCCTGTGGCTCACGAAGTACCTGAAGGACGAATGACATGAGCGACGCCTTTCTCCACGCCTCCGCCGACGAACGCATCGCGCTGATCGAAGCGCGCCTCACCGCGTCGCTCGCGCCGCTGTCGCTCACCGTGCGCGACGACAGCGCGCAGCACGCCGGCCACGCGGGTGCGGCCGCCGGCGGTCATTTCACGGTCACGATCGTATCGTCCGCGTTCGCGGGCAAGCCGCGCGTCGCGCGGCACCGGCTGGTGTATGATGCGCTCGCTGATGCGATGCAGCGCGGCATTCACGCGCTCGCGATCGTGGCTTACACGCCCGAAGAATTCAACGAATCTTCAATCTAGTCTCATTAGGAATTCCCGATGATCCTGAAATCCCCCCGCCTGTGGGTCGCGGCGGCTGCGTTTGCAGCGGCGCCGGCATTCGCCCAGAACATCGCCGTCGTCAACGGCACGCCGATTCCGAAATCGCGCGCCGACGCGATGGTCGCGCAGCTCGTCCAGCAAGGCCAGACCGACGGCCCGCAACTGCAGCAGGCCGTGCGCCAGGAACTCGTGAACCGCGAAATCCTGATGCAGGAAGCGATCCGCGAAGGCATCCCGAATCGTCCGGACGTGAAGGCGCAAGTCGCCGTCGCGCAGCAGACCGTCGTGCTGCGCTCGATGATCGAGAGCTTCCTGAAGAAGAACCAGCCGACCGACGCCGAAGTGAAGGCGCGCTACGACGAACTCGTCAAGGGCGTGGGCGGCAACCGCGAGTATCACCTGCACCACATCCTCGTCGAGAGCGAACAGCAGGCGAAGGACCTGATCGCGAAGATCAAGGGCGGCGCGAAATTCGAGGATCTCGCGAAGCAATACTCGAAGGATCCGGGCTCGGGCAAGAACGGCGGCGATCTCGACTGGTCCGATCCGAAGGCGTACGTACCGGAATTCGCGGCGGCCGCGCAGAAGCTGCAGAAAGGCCAGATGACCGACGCGCCGGTGAAGACGCAGTTCGGCTGGCACATCATCCGCGTCGACGACATCCGCGACATCGCCCCGCCGCCGTTCGACCAGGTGAAGGCGCAGATCGCGCAGCAGCTCGTGCAGCAGAAGCTGCAGGCGTTCGAGGAAGGTCTGCGCCAGCAGGCGAAGATTCAGTAACGCCGGCGCGCGTCATACGCGCATCGCAAAGCCGCTCTTCGGAGCGGCTTTTTCTTTTGGCGCGCGCGAACATGTGTCTCGCGATGCGGCGACGCGCGGCCGACGTGCAATAAAAAACCGCTCCGAAGAGCGGCTTTGCCATGCCAGGTGTGACCGCACACCGCGTTCGCTACGCGGCGGGATAGAACACGTCGTGGTAACGCACGTTACCTGACGGCACCGGTGCCGATTCGTCGAACGACAGCGCGAGGAAATACTCGGCCGGCACGCCCGGAAACACGATGTCGCCGTGCGGTTCGAACCCGAAACGCGCGTAATACGCGGGCTCGCCGAGCACGACACAGCCACGCGCGCCGAGCCGCCGCAACGCGTCGAGCCCCGTGCGCACGAGCCCCGCGCCGATGCTTTGCCGCTGGCATTCGGGCCGCACCGCGAGCGGCGCGAGCCCGTACCACTGCTGGCTGGCGGCCGGCTCGCCGCCGATCGCAACCGGCGAGAACGCGACGTGCCCGACGATACGCCCATCGCGCTCCGCGACGAGCGACACGCTCAGCGCACCGTCGGCGCGCAGCGTGTCGACGATGCGCTGCTCGAACTGCCCGCCCTGCGGCTCGCCCGCGAACGCCGCGCGGATCACGCGGCCGATCGCGTCGGCCTCGCTCGCACGCGCGTCACGCAGCGTGACGACCTCGACCGGCGCGTTCGGGTCGAACATCATCCCCGGATCAGCCGATCCAGCGGCGTGCGTTGCGGAACACACGCATCCACGGGCTCGCCTCACCCCAGCCTTCCGGGTGCCAGCTCATCGTGACCGTGCGATGCACGCGCTCCATGTGCGGCATCAGCACCGAGAAGCGGCCGTCGGCCGTCGTGACCGACGTGATGCCGGCGGGCGAGCCGTTCGGGTTGAACGGATAGCGCTCGGTCGCTTCGCCGCGGTGGTCGACGTAACGCATCGCGACCGCGACGCGATCGATGTCGCCCTGCTGCGAGAAGTCCGCATAGCCTTCGCCGTGCGCGACCGCGACCGGAATCCGCGAGCCTTCCATCCCCGCGAAGAAGATCGACGGCGACTTCTCCACTTCGACGAACGAGAAGCGTGCCTCGAACTGCTCGGACTTGTTGCGCGTGAACTTCGGCCACGCCTCCGCGCCCGGGATCATCGACGCGATGCTCGACAGCATCTGGCAGCCGTTGCAGATGCCGAGTGCGAACGTATCGGGACGCGCGAAGAACGCCGAGAACATGTCGGCGAGGTTCGCGTTGAACCGGATCGTCTTCGCCCAGCCTTCGCCGGCGCCCAGCACGTCGCCGTACGAGAAGCCGCCGCACGCGACCGCGCCCGCGAAATCGGCCAGCGTCGCGCGGCCCGCGAGCAGGTCGCTCATGTGCACGTCGTGCGCATCGAAGCCTGCGCGGTCGAACGCGTACGCCGTTTCCAGATGCGAGTTCACGCCCTGCTCGCGCAGGATCGCGACGCGCGGCCGAGCGCCCGTCGCGATGAACGGCGCGGCGATGTCCTCGGCCGGATCGAACGTCAGCACCGGCGAGATGCCCGGATCGGCCGCGTCGAGCAGCGCGTCGTATTCGGCATCCGCGCAGGCGGGGTTGTCGCGCAGGCGTGCGATGCGCCAGCTTACTTCGCTCCATGCGCGATGGAGTTCGGTACGCGGCGCGTCGAAGATCTTCTTCGCATCGCGGTACACCTCGATCACGTCGCGATCGTTGACCGAGCCGATCACGTGCGAGCACGTCGACAGGCCGAACTCGCGCAGCGCGCCGAGCACCGCGTCGCGGTCGGACGCGCGCACCTGCACGACGGCGCCGAGTTCTTCGGAGAACAGCGCGCGCAGCGTGCGGTCGTCGCGACGGCCGCTCGTCTGCTTCGCCCAGTCCTTCGCGTCGCCGTAGTCGGATTCGTGGTTCGGGTCGAGCGTCAGCATGTCGACGTTCAGCGACACGCCCGCGTGGCCCGCGAACGCCATTTCGCACACGGTCGCCCACAGGCCGCCGTCCGAGCGATCGTGGTACGCGAGCAGCAAGTCTCGCGCATTGAGCGACTGGATCGCGTTGAAGAAGCGCTTCAGGTCTTCCGCGTCGTCGACGTCCGGCGTCGTGTCGCCAACCTGCTGCGTGACCTGCGCGAAGATGCTGCCGCCCATCCGGTTCTTGCCGCGGCCGAGGTCGATCGCGATCAGCACGCTGTCGCCCGCATCCGCCACGCGGCGCAGTTGCGGCGTGAGATGGCGGCGCACGTCCTCGACCGGCGCGAACGCGGAGATGATCAGCGACACCGGCGACACCACTTCCTTCGCGACGCCCTGCTCGTCCCACTTCGTCTTCATCGACAGCGAGTCCTTGCCGACCGGGATGCCGATCCCGAGTGCCGGGCACAGCTCCATGCCGATCGCCTTGACCGTGTCGAACAGCGCGGCGTCTTCGCCGGCCGTGCCGCACGCGGCCATCCAGTTCGCCGACAGCTTCAGCTTGTCGAGCGACGCGATCGGCGCGCTCGCGATGTTCGTGATCGCTTCGCCGACGGCCATGCGGCCCGATGCCGGCGCATCGATGACCGCGAGCGGCGTACGCTCGGCCATCGTCATCGCCTCGCCCTTGAAGCCGGCGTAGTCGAGCGCGGTGATCGCGCAGTCGGCCACCGGCACCTGCCACGGGCCGACCATCTGGTCGCGCACCGACGTCCCGCCGACGGAACGGTCGCCGATCGTGATCAGGAACGACTTGCTGCCGACCGTCGGGTGCTTCAGCACGTCGAGTGCGACTTCCGACAGCGCGATGCCCGTCACGTCGACCGGCGCGCGCTCGGTCTTCACGCGCACGACGTCGCGGTGCATGCGCGGCGGCTTGCCGAGCAGCACTTCCATCGGCATGTCGACCGGGTATTCGCCGGCGCCCGTCGCTTCGTCGTCGACGAGCTTCAGCTGGCGCTCGTCGGTCGCGACACCGACCACCGCAAACGGGCAACGCTCGCGCGCGCAGATCGCCTCGAAGCGCGGCAGGTCGGCCGGCGCGATCGCCAGCACGTAGCGCTCCTGCGCCTCGTTCGACCAGATTTCACGCGGCGACAGGCCCGATTCCTCGAGTGCGACCTTGCGCAGCTCGAAGCGCGCGCCCTTGCCCGCGCCGTCGACGATTTCGGGGAACGCGTTCGACAGGCCGCCCGCGCCGACGTCGTGGATGCTCAGGATCGGGTTTTCCGCGCCGAGCTGCCAGCAGCCGTTGATCACTTCCTGCGCGCGACGCTCGATTTCCGGGTTGCCGCGCTGCACCGAGTCGAAGTCGAGCTCGGCCGTGTTCGCGCCGGTCGCCATCGAACTCGCGGCGCCGCCGCCCATGCCGATCCGCATGCCGGGGCCGCCGATCTGGATCAGCAGCGAGCCCGCCGGCACGTCGTGCTTGTGCGTGTGCTGATCCGCGATGTTGCCGAGGCCGCCCGCGATCATGATCGGCTTGTGATAGCCGCGCACCGTGCCGCCGACGTTCTGTTCGTACACGCGGAAGTAGCCGCCGAGGTTCGGGCGGCCGAATTCGTTGTTGAATGCGGCGCCGCCGAGCGGGCCGTCGATCATGATCTGCAGCGGCGACGCGATGCGGTCCGGACGGCCGTACGGGCCGTGCGCTTCGTTCGGGTTGCGCTCGGCCATTGGCTGCGCGGCGTCGCGATCGTTTTCCCACGACCGGCGGGCGTCAGGCAGGTCGAGGTTCGACACGGTGAAGCCCGTGAGGCCGGCCTTCGGACGCGCGCCGCGGCCCGTCGCGCCTTCGTCGCGGATCTCGCCGCCCGCGCCGGTCGCCGCCCCCGGGAACGGCGAGATCGCCGTCGGGTGGTTGTGCGTCTCGACCTTCATCAGCGTGTGCGTGAGCTCGGTGTGGCGGCCATAACGTTCACCCGGCTCGCCCGCGGCACCCGACTTGCGCGGGAACCAGCGCTCGGCTTCGGCGCCGACCATGATCGACGAATTGTCCGAATACGCGACGATCGTGCCCTGCGGGCTCAGCTTCTCGGTGTTGCGGATCATCGCGAACAGCGACATGTCCTGCGCTTGCCCGTCGATCGTCCACTGCGCGTTGAAGATCTTGTGGCGGCAGTGTTCGCTGTTCGCCTGCGCGAACATCATCAGCTCGACGTCGGTCGGATTGCGTTCGAGCTTGCGGAACGCGTCGACCAGGTAGTCGATCTCGTCGTCGGCGAGCGCGAGGCCCAGCTCGACGTTCGCCTGCTCGAGCGCGGCGCGGCCGACACCCAGCACGTCGACGGTCGACAGCGGCTTGGCCGGCAGCTCGTCGAACAGATGCTTCGCGTCGTCGCGGGCCGCGACCACGCTTTCGGTCATCCGGTCGTGCAGCGCGGCCGCGACGGCCGCACGGGCGTCGTCCGACAGCGCCTTCTTGCCGCCGAGCAGGCCCGACTTCAGCGTGACCGTGAATTCGACGCCGCGCTCGATGCGCCGCACGTGCGTGAGGCCGCAGTGCTGCGCGATGTCGGTCGCCTTGCTCGCCCACGGCGAGACCGTGCCGAAGCGCGGCAGCACGACGAAGGTCTCGGTCGCGCCCTTCTCGCCCGTCGGCTGGAACGGCTCGCCGTAGTGCATCAGCGCGTCGATGCGCGCGCTGTCGTCGGCCGACAGCGGCTCGGCCGCATTGACGAAGTGCAGGAACTGGCCGCGCACCGCGACGATGTTGGCGTCGATTTGCCTGAGCGTGTCGAGCAGACGGGTTTGACGGAAATCGGAGAGGGCCGAAGCGCCGGGAAAACACGAGAAGTGAGCCATGGGCTGGACTGACGTCGAAGAGTCGCGCGAGGTGGCGACGTGGGGCGAAAGGAAGGCCGTAATTATACCCGGAAGTCGGGCGTCCCAGACCGGCCGATCGGTGCGCCTCATGCACCGCACCGGTGCCCGCGCGCGGGGCGCGCACGGCCGCCGGCCGGGCCGGCCCGAGCAGCCCGTGCGCCGCGCCGTCGTGGCGCGCCCGCACGACCCATGCTCGGCCGGCGCCGGCTCGCGCACTTTTGGCGCTATCATTCCGGGTTCACCGGGCCCGGGCCCTCAGCGAATTCTCACCGGGCGGCGTACGCGCCGCCCGTCATCGAAGCAATCCATGGATGTGATCGTCATCGGCGGCGGGATCAGCGGCGTCGCCACCGCCTACCAGCTGCGCGCGGCCGGCCATCGCGTGTGCGTGGTCGAACGCCACGCGACCGTCGCGCAAGGCGCGACCTACGGCGACGGCGGCGCGCTGCTGCCGAGCCCGCTCGACGTCTGGTTCGGCCCGACTTTCATGCGCCAGCGCCAGCCGCGCGACAGCGGCATCGTCTACAAACCGGGCTTGAACGGCGGCGTGCGCCGCTTCGTCAAGCAGCTCGGCGCGCTGCGCGAGCCCGACGCGTTCGCCGCACAGTACGCGCGGCTGCGCCCGCTGATCGACGTGTCGCGCGACACGCTCGCCGATATCGAGGCGCGCCTGGAACTCGAATTCGAGCAGAAGCCGGGCATCCTGCACGTCGTGCGCGATCCGCGCGACTGGGACGCGCTGCAACCCGCGCTCGACCTGCTGCGCACGCTCGACCAGCCGTACCGCACGCTCACCGCCGACGAATGCACGGCGCTGGAGCCGTCGGTGCCGGCCGAACCCGGCTTTGCGGGCGGCGTGCTGCTCGAAACCGAGCGCACCGGCAACTGCCCGCTGTTCGCGAAACTGGTCAAGCAGACGCTCGACGAGCACGGCGTGCAGTTCCGCTTCGGCGCGGACGTCGCCGCGATCCGCGTCGACAACGGCCGCGCCGCGGTCGAACTCGTGCCGCCGGGCAATGGAAACCCGGCGAAGGCGCGCGAGGTCGACGTGATGTCCGCCGACGCGATCGTGGTCGCGGCCGGCGCCGGCAGCCTTGCGCTGCTCGAACGGCTCGGCTGGCGCCTGCCGCTGCACCCGGTGCGCGTCCATACGCTCACCGCGCCGGTTGCATACGAAGAGCATGCGCCACACCTGAGCGTCGTCGATTCGATCAAGCGGATCTCGATCACGCGCACCCATCAGCGGCTGCGCATCGGCGGCGGCGCCGTGCTGCAGAGTCTCGCCGATACCGCGAAGCCGCTCGCCGAGCCGCTGTCCGAGGCCGCGCTCGCGCTGCTGGGCCAGGCCGTCCACGATTGGGTACCCGGCGCGGCGCGGATTTCGGCCGCCCTGTCGTGGCAAGGCATGCAACTGCTGTCGCCGGACGGCCTGCCCGTCGTGGGTCCGACCCCGCATCCACGCGTGTTCGTCAATTTCGGCCATGGCCCGGCCGGCTGGGGGCTCGCGTGCGGGTCTGCTAAAGTGGTGGCCGACTATCTGGGTGGCAACGTCCAGCACTGGCCCGCCGACACGCTCGCCGCGCTGAGCGCCGGCCGCTTCACGACCTGACCGCCGCGGGCCGTCCCGGGGCGGCATCCCTGCCAGCCGCCACGATCCCGCGATGACCGTTACCCACCCGCTTCCCGATTCCGATCCGATCGCGCTGCTGCGCGTCGCCGACCTGCGCGCGGCCGAAGCCGACGCCACCGCGGCGCTGCCGCCGCACACGCTGATGGGTCGCGCCGGCGCCGCCGCCGCACACTGGCTGTCCGAGCGCATGGCCGGCGACGAACGCGCCGTCTGGTTCGCGGTCGGCCCCGGCAACAACGGCGGCGACGCACTGGTGGCGGCCGCGCAGCTCCAGCAGCTCGGCGTCGCGACGCATGCGTGGATGCCGGTGCCGGTCAAGCCGGACGATGCGCAATGGGCGCTCGGTCTCGCGCGCTCGGCCGGCGTGCCGTTGTCGGCCGCCCCGCCCGCGTCGCTCGACGGCTATGCGTGGGTCGTCGACGGGCTGTTCGGCATCGGTCTCGGCCGCGCGCTCGACGGCGCGTTCGCCGAGCAGGCCGCGCGCATCGCCGCCCATGCGCGCGGCGGCGGCCGCGTGCTCGCGCTCGACGTGCCGAGCGGGCTCGACAGCGACACGGGCCAGATCGTCGGCGCGGGCGTCGCCGTCGCGGCCACCCACACGCTCACCTTCATCGGCGCGAAACCCGGCCTCTACACGGGCGACGGCCGCGACCTCGCCGGCGAGATCCACGTCGCGTCGCTCGACGTCGCGCCGCCGGCCGCGCCGGCCATCGTGCTGAACGCAGTCGCGCGGTTCGCCGCGGCGCTGCCCGTGCGCGCGTTCGCATCCCACAAGGGCACGTACGGCAGCCTCGCGGTGCTCGGCGGCGACACGGGCATGTGCGGCGCGCCGATCCTCGCCGCCCGCGCCGCGCTGTTCGCCGGCGCCGGCAAGGTGCACGTCGGCTTCCTTGGCGCGGGTGCGCCGCCGTACGATCCGCCCTTTCCCGAACTGATGCTGCATCCGGCCGACACCCTCGACCTCGGCGCGATGACCGCGATCGCGGCCGGTTGCGGGCTCGGCACGCGCGAGGCCGCGGCGACGCTCGTGCGCGACGTGCTCGCGCACGACACCGCGACGCTGCTCGATGCCGACGCACTGAATCTCGTCGCGACGCACGCGGACCTCGCGGCCGCGGTCGCCACGCGCGGCGCGCGCGGCAATCCATGCGTGCTGACGCCGCATCCGCTCGAAGCCGCACGCCTGCTCGGCAGCGACACCGCCGCCGTGCAGCGCGATCGCGTCGCGGCCGCACAGGCGCTCGCCGCCCGTTACGCGGCCATCGCCGTGCTGAAAGGCTCGGGTACGGTGATTGCGGCGCCCGACGGCCGCGTGACGATCAACCCGACCGGCAACGCGGCGCTCGCCACCGGCGGCACCGGCGACGTGCTCGGCGGCCTGATCGGCGCGCTGCTCGCGCAGCGGGTCGCGCCGTACGAGGCCGCGCTGGCCGGCGTCTACCTGCACGGCCTCGCGGCCGACACGCTGACCGCGAACGGCACCGGACCGGCCGGGCTGACCGCGGGCGAGCTCGCGCCGATGGTGCGCACGCTGATCAATCGCCTTTTTTATCCGTCGCCGCGCGCCGACACGTAACGCCGCTATACTGACTGCCCCGCCGCACGGCGGGCCTTCTCGTCCGCCGGCTTTCCGATCCCGATGAGCCGGCGCGGCATTCCTCCCGATTCACGCTTCACTCGAACCGCCATGACGCTGAAATCGCTCCCCGCCTGGACTGCCCTTCAATCCCACTTCGAACAGATCCGCCACGCGCGGCTGCGCGACTGGTTCGCGCCGGAAAACGACCGCGCGCCCACCCGCGCCGAGCGCTTCACGATTGCCGGCGGCGGTCTCGCGGCCGATTTCTCGAAGAACCGTATCGACGACGAAACGGTACGTCTGCTGGTGCAGCTCGCGCGCGACGCGGGCGTCGAAGCGCGCCGCGACGCGATGTTCGCGGGCGAGATCGTCAACCCGACCGAAGGCCGCGCCGCACTCCACACCGCGCTGCGCGCGACCGACCCGCAGGCGCCGTTTCACGCGCAGGTGAGCGCCGAGCGCGCGAAAATGGCGACGTTCGCGCGCGCCGTGCGCGGCGGCACGTGGACGGGCTATACGGGCAAGCGTATTCGCCACGTGATCAATATCGGCATCGGCGGCTCCGATCTCGGGCCGAAGATGGTCGTGCATGCGCTGCACCACGTCGCGACGCCCGAGATCTCGACCCACTTCGTGTCGAACGTCGACGGCGCCGATCTCGCGCGCGTGCTCGAACAGGTCGATCCCGAGGAAACGCTCGCGATCATCGTGTCGAAGACGTTTACGACGCTCGAGACGATGACCAACGCACGCTCGCTGCGCGACTGGTTCGTCGCGCGCGGCTGCCCAGAGGACGCGCTCGCGAAACACTTCGTCGGCGTGTCGGCGAACCCGGCCGAAGTCGTGAAGTTCGGCATCGCCGCGGACAACGTGTTCGAAATGTGGGACTGGGTCGGCGGCCGCTATTCGCTGTGGTCGGCGGTCGGCCTGTCGATCATGATCGCGGTCGGCCCCGAACGGTTCGACGAGCTGCTGGCCGGCGCGAACGACATGGACCGCCACTTCCGCGAAGCGCCGCTCGAGCGCAACCTGCCGGTGCTGCTCGGCCTGATCGGCATCTGGTACCGGAATTTCTTCGGCTCGCAGAGCTATCTCGTCGCGCCGTATTCGGAAGCGCTGCACTACCTGCCGTCGTACCTGCAGCAGCTCGAAATGGAGAGCAACGGCAAATCCGCGCGCCTGGACGGCACCTTCGTCGACTACCCGACGTCGGCCGTCACGTGGGGCGAGCCGGGAACCAACGGCCAGCATGCATTCTTCCAGATGCTGCACCAGGGGCCGACGATCGTGCCGATCGATTTCATCGCGGTGCTGACGCCCGAACATCCGCTGGCGAGCCATCATCCGAAACTGCTCGCGAACTGCTTCGCGCAGAGCGAGGCGCTGATGCTCGGCCGCACGCTCGAAGAAGCGCGCAAGGTGGCCGGGCCGGGCAAGGAAGCGCTCGCGCCGCACCTGACGTTCCCCGGCAACCGCCCGACCACGACGCTGCTCGTCGATGCGCTGACGCCGCGCACGCTCGGCGCGCTGATCGCGCTTTACGAGCACAAGGTGCTCGTGCAGGCGACGGTGTGGGACATCAATCCGTTCGACCAGTGGGGCGTCGAGCTCGGCAAGATTCTCGGCAAGGTCGTCGAAGCCGACCTGTCGGCCGAATCGGTCGATCCGGCGAAGCACGACTCGTCGACCACGGCGCTGATCGAGCGCGCCCGTGCGGCGCTCAAGCGTTGAAGAAGGACTGACGCGACGGCGTCGCACCCGTGCCGGCCGCGCAATTCACCATGCGCGGCCAGCACGGATATTCACGCGTCACGCGGAGCGATTGTGTGCGGCGCGACGATGCGCCCGGCGTCGATGGTGACTGTCGTCGCGCAGCGGCGCGCGAGTTCGGTATCGTGCGTGACGAGCACGAGCGTCGCGCCATGCGTGCGGTTCAGCTCGAACATCAGGTCGATGACCGCGTGCCCGGTGGCCGCGTCGAGGCTGCCGGTCGGCTCGTCGGCGAACAGGATCGCCGGGCGCGTGACGAACGCGCGGGCGAGCGCGACGCGCTGCTGTTCGCCGCCCGACAGCAGCTTCGGATAATGCGCGGTGCGTTCGCCGAGACCGACCTGCACGAGCAGCGCGCGGGCGCGGTCGGCCGCGTCGCGCGCGCTGATGCCGCCCTGCAGTTCGAGCGGCAGCATCACGTTCTCCAGCGCCGTCAGGTGCGGCATCAACTGGAACGACTGGAACACGAACCCGACCGCGCCGTTGCGCAGCGCCGCGCGTTCGTCCTCGTCGAGCGGGTCGAGCGCGCGGCCGAGCAGGCGAACCGTGCCGCTCGTCGCGCTGTCCAACCCCGCAAGCAGGCCGAGCAGCGTCGATTTGCCCGAGCCCGACGCGCCGACGATCGCGAGGCTGCTGCCCGGCTGCACGGCGAGCGTGATGCCGTCGAGGATCGTCAGCTCGCCCGTTGCATCGGCAACCCGCTTGCACACGTCATTGACTTCGATGATCGGATCGGTAATCTTGAACATGGACACGACATTTCGCTGGAAAAGACGCGCGGCGGCCGCCGCGCTGCTGGGCACGCTGCTGGCCGTCACCGTACCCGCACGCGCCGCGACGGCGCCGGCATCGAGCCCGCCCGTGATCGTCGTGCTCGGCGACAGCCTGTCGGCCGAATACGGATTACCGCGCGACACTGGCTGGGTGGCGCTGCTGCGGCAACGGCTCACCACCGAGCGAATCGATTATAGCGTCGCGAACGCCAGCGTCAGCGGCGACACCACGAGCGGCGGCCGTGCGCGGCTGCCGGCGGTGCTGCAGCGGCTCAAGCCGTCGATCGTCGTCGTCGAACTCGGTTCGAACGACGCGCTGCGCGGCGTACCGCTCGCGACGACCGAGCAGAACCTGCGCGACATCATCGCCGGCGCACGGCGTGCACAGGCAAAGGTCGTGCTGGTCGGCATGTACGTGCCGCCCAATTACGGCCCCGACTACACGCAGAAGTTCCACGCGCTCTATACGCGGCTGTCGAAGGACCTCGGCGTGCCGCTCGTGCCGTTCCTGCTGGCCGGCATCGAGAACAAGCCCGAGATGTTCCAGGCCGACCAGATGCATCCCGCGCAGCAGGCCCAGGGCATTCTGCTCGACAACGTGTGGCCGACATTGAAGCCGCTGCTCGGCAAGCCGCGCGGCTGACCGCAGCCGACGCACCGGAAAACGAAAAGCCCCGCTTCGAGCGGGGCTTTTCGATGGTTGCGGGCGAAACGACGCTCAGTTGTCGCCGTCCTGCTGCTGGCTGGCCGTCGTGCTGCCGTACAGCTTCACCTTCGAGCGATCGCGCAGCGCGGCGAGGTACGCCTCGCCTTCGCTTTGCGCGTCGACCTGGGCCATCTGCTGCTGCGCGGCCGCCAGTTGCTGCGGATCGACCGCCGAACCCGGAATGACCGCGTTCACGCGATAGATCGCATAGCCGTCCGCGCCGAGGTCGACACCGACGTAAGCCGGCAGCGTCTTCGCATCGACCTTGTAGACGGCGCTCAGCGCAGCCGGCGTCAGGCCCTGCGACTGCGTGCGCGACACCTTCTGCGCGGCCGTAAAGCCGTCCGTCGACTTCGACTTCTGCAGTTCGGCCAGCTTCGCCGCACCGTCCTTCTTCGCGAGTTCCGCGGCCTGCTCGGCGATGACCTTCTGGCGCACGACATCCTTGATCGCGTCGAGCGCGGGCACCGCGGCCGGCTTGTGCTCGGTCACGCGCGCCGAGATCAGCGTGTTGTTGCCGACGTCGATCGCCTGCGTGTTGTTCTGGTTCTTCACCGCGTCGTTCGCGAACACGGCGGCCAGGAACTTCGGATTGTTCAACGGGCTCGTCGGCGGCAGTTGCGGATTCGGCGTCGGCGTGACCGTGGCCGTCTGGATCGTCAGCTTGTACTTGTCCGCGGCCGGCTGCAGCGTCTTCGCCTTTTCGTAGACGGTCGACGTGAAGCCTTCCGCGTTGTCCGAGAACGCCTTCGATGCGTACTGCTGCTTCAGGTCGACCGCGATCTGGTCCTTCACTTCCGCGAACGGCTTGACGACGGCCGGCTTCACTTCGGTCGCCTTCAGGATGTGGAAACCGAGATCCGACTGCACGATACCGCTGACGTCGCCCTGCTTCAGCGAGAACGCGGCATCGTCGAACGCCTTGCCGCCCGCGGTCGAGCCGCGCGTGATGAAGCCGAGGTCGCCGCCCTTCGCCGCCGACGGTGCGTCCTGCGAGTTCTTCTGCGCGATCTGCGCGAACTGGTCCGGATGCGCCTTCACGTCGGCGAGCAGTTGCTCGGCCTTCGCCTTCGCGGCTGCCTTGTCGGCCGCGCTCGCGTTGCCCGGCGCGGCGATGAAGATGTGGCTCACGCGCACCTGCGCTTCGGTACGGAAGTGCGTCGGGTTGTCGTCGTAGAACTTCTTGATGTCCGCCTCGGTCGGCTGCGCGCTCGCGGCCGCCGCTGCCGGCGAATAGACGAGGTACTGGATCGTCGCGGTTTCCGGCGTCGCGAAGCTCTGCTTGTGCGCGTCGTAGTACGCGGCGAGCTGCGCGTCGGTCGGCTGGACCTTCGCTGCGAAGTCGCTCGTCTTCAGCACGAGCGCCTGCACTTCGCGCTGTTGGGCGGCGAGTTCGGACAGGCGTTGCGCGAGGCTCTTCGGCGTGAACGCGCTCGACACGATGCTTGCGGGAATCTGCTGCAGCGCGAGGCTGTAACGCACCCGCTCCTGGTACTGCTCGGGCGTCATCCCCTGGAACGACAGCAGTTGCGCATAGCGTTCGACGTCGATCGTGCCATCGGGCTTCTTCAGCGACGCGATCATCGGGTCGCTCATCAGCGCGTCGCGCACGGCATTGTCGGAGGCGGTCAGGTGCAGGCGTTGCGTCTCGTCGGCCAGCACGCGTTGCTGGATCAGGCCGTCGAGCACCTGCTTGCGATGCTCGGGCGTATCGAACATCTTGATGTCGAACTGCCCGCCGAGCGCCTGGCGCGCCTGGTCGATCTGCTGACGGAACGCGCCGTCGAATTCGACCCGCGTGATCTTGTGTCCGTTGACCTCCGCGACGTTCGCACTGTCGTCGAAGAAGCCGCGGAAGCCTTGGATCCCGACGAAACCCAGCCCCGGCAACACGATCAGGAGCAGGAGCGCCATCATCAGGCGCTGGTGATTACGGAAGAAATCGAGCATGCGTGACGGGAAAATTGGACAAAACGTCCGATATTACAACATACGGGGTGGGACGGGATAAAACGCAGGCGGCTTCCTCCGCTTCGCAGTCACGCGCCCGCCAGCGGGCGCAAAACCACAACGTACAAACAGCAATGCCCGCACGAAGCGGGCATTGCTGTTTGTTTGGCGGAGCGGACGGGACTCGCCTACATCCCGCAGGCCGCGGCTGCGCTTGCAAGCGCAGCCCTTCGAGTCCCGCCGGAAGCCGCGCAGGCGGCTTCCTCCACTCCGCAGTCACGCGCACGCAAGCGTGCGCAAAACCACAACGCACAAACAACAATGCCCGCACGAGGCGGGCATTGTTGTTTGCTTGGCGGAGCGGACGGGACTCGAACCCGCGACCCCCGGCGTGACAGGCCGGTATTCTAACCGACTGAACTACCGCTCCTTGGTCTGGCTGAATCGTGAAACTGGTGGGTGCTGAGGGGTTCGAACCCCCGACCTACGCCTTGTAAGGGCGCCGCTCTACCAGCTGAGCTAAGCACCCGCTTCCGATTCGTTCCGACTGCGATCTGCGTTTCCGCATCAACAATCAGCGAGCCCGCAAGTTTAATTCATCCCCGATCATTTTGCCAAGCCCGTGCGTGAATTTTTTTAACGCCCGCGCTCGCACGATGCCGACGCGCATAAAAAAACCCGCGGGCATCGCCGCGGGTTTCGTGAACAACCGTCAACAACGACGGTCGTCAGGGTCTCAGTGCTTGACGACTTCCGTCGAGCCGGCATCCTTCGCCGCCTCGCCGACCGGCGCCGCTGCCTTCGCTTCTTCTTCCGGCGGCAACGGAGTCGGCGAACGCTCGAGCGCGAGCTCCAGCACCTTGTCGATCCAGCGGACCGGCACGATCTCGATCGCGTTCTTCACGTTGTCCGGAATGTCCGCGAGATCCTTCACGTTCTCTTCCGGAATCAGCACGAGCTTGATGCCGCCGCGATGCGCCGCCAGCAGCTTCTCCTTCAGCCCGCCGATCGGCAGCACTTCGCCACGCAGCGTGATTTCGCCCGTCATCGCGACGTCGGCCCGCACGGGAATACCCGTCAGCACCGACACCAGCGCGGTCGTCATCGCACCGCCGGCGGACGGACCGTCCTTCGGCGTCGCGCCTTCCGGCACGTGGATGTGGATGTCCTGCTTCTCGAACGCTTCGTCCTTGATGCCGAGACGCCGCGAACGCGAGCGCACGACCGAACGCGCAGCCTCGACCGACTCCTTCATCACGTCGCCGAGCGAGCCCGTACGAATCACGTTGCCCTTGCCCGGCATCACCGCGGCTTCGATCGTCAGCAGGTCGCCGCCGACTTCCGTCCACGCGAGGCCCGTCACCTGACCGACCTGGTTTTCCTTCGCCGCGAGGCCGAAGTCGTACTTGCGCACGCCGAGGAATGTGTCGAGGTTCTCGCCATCGACCTTGATCGCACCCGATGCCTTCTTCAGCAGCAGCATCTTCACGACCTTGCGGCAGATCTTCGACACTTCCCGCTCGAGCGAACGCACACCGGCTTCGCGCGTGTAGTAGCGGATGATGTCGCGGATCGCCTGTTCGGTGACCTCGACCTCGCCTTCCTTCAGCCCGTTGTTCTTCTTCTGCTTCGGCAGCAGGTAACGCTGGGCGATGCTGACCTTCTCGTCTTCCGTGTAGCCCGACAGACGGATCACTTCCATCCGGTCGAGCAGCGGCGGCGGGATGTTCAGCGAGTTCGACGTCGCGACGAACATCACGTCCGACAGATCGAAATCGACTTCGATGTAGTGGTCGGCGAACGTGTGGTTCTGTTCCGGATCGAGCACTTCGAGCAGCGCCGACGACGGATCGCCGCGGAAATCCATGCCCATCTTGTCGACTTCGTCGAGCAGGAAGAGCGGATTGCGCACGCCGACCTTCGCGAGGCTTTGCAGGATCTTGCCCGGCATCGAACCGATGTACGTGCGGCGGTGACCGCGGATCTCGGCTTCGTCACGCACGCCGCCGAGCGCCATCCGGACGAACTTGCGGTTCGTCGCACGCGCGATCGACTGGCCGAGCGAGGTCTTGCCGACGCCCGGAGGCCCGACGAGGCACAGGATCGGCGCCTTCACCTTGTCCACGCGCTGTTGCACCGCGAGATACTCGAGGATCCGTTCCTTGACCTTCTCGAGGCCGAAGTGATCCTCGTCGAGCACCTGCTCGGCGTTCGACAGGTCGTTGTTGACCTTGCTCTTCTTGCGCCACGGCAGGCCGATCAGCGTGTCGATGTAGTTGCGCACGACGGTCGCTTCCGCCGACATCGGCGACATCAGCTTCAGCTTCTTCAGCTCGGCGTCGGCCTTCTTCTTGGCTTCCTTCGGCATGCGCGCGGCGTTGATGCGCTTCTCGAGTTCCTCGAGATCCGCGCCCTCCTCGCCCTCGCCCAGCTCCTTCTGGATCGCCTTGACCTGTTCGTTCAGGTAGTACTCGCGCTGGCTCTTTTCCATCTGGCGCTTCACGCGCCCGCGGATGCGCTTTTCGACCTGCAGGATGTCGATCTCGGCTTCGAGCTGCGCGAGCAGATGCTCGAGGCGCTCGATGACCGGGAACATCTCGAGGATGTGCTGCTTCTGGTCGAGCTTGAGCGGCAGGCGCTCGGCGATCATGTCGGCGAGACGGCCCGCTTCGTCGATGCCCGACAGCGACGTGAGGATCTCCGGCGGGATCTTCTTGTTCAGCTTCACGTACTGGTCGAACTGCGACACGATCGCGCGGCGCAGCGCTTCCGTTTCAGCGCTGTCGGCGTGATCGGGCTCGAGCGGCATCACGTCGCAGGAGAATTGCGTCTCCTGTTCCTCGATGGACAACGCCTTCGCGCGCTGCAGGCCTTCGACGAGCACCTTCACGGTGCCGTCCGGCAGCTTCAGCATCTGCAGAATGTTGGCAATACAACCGACCTCGTACATGTCCTTTTCGGTCGGTTCATCCTTGGCCGCGGTTTTCTGGGCGACGAGCATGATGTGCTTGCCGCCTTCCATCGCTGCTTCGAGGGCCTTGATCGATTTCGGCCGGCCCACGAAGAGCGGAATGACCATGTGCGGGAAAACGACGACATCCCGCAGCGGCAGCAGCGGGAGCGTGATGCGTTCCGGCGGGAGAAGTTGGGTGCCTGACATTTCATTTCCCCATGAGTGGAATCAATTGTTCGGTAATTGAGGCCGCCACAACGAATTGCAAGCCTTCAAGTGCGGGAAATATTCGGTAAGAAAGTAACCACCGCGTGTCGAGTCAGAGTTACCCACAAGATAAACGAAAAAAAGCCGCCCACGGACTCATGAACGGCCTTTTTCGATGGACATCGTCGGCAAGCCGGTCAGTTCGAACCCGCCACCTTCGGCGTGTCCTCGTAGATCAGCAAGGGCTTGCCGTCCCCATCGATGACGTTCTCGTCGATGATGACCTTGCTGACCCCTTTCATCGTCGGCAGCTCGTACATCACGTCGAGCAACGCCTGTTCGATGATCGAACGCAAACCGCGCGCGCCGGTCTTGCGGCGGATCGCCTTGCGGGCGACTGCCTGCAACGCGCCCGGCCGGATTTCCAGCTCGACGCGCTCCATTGCGAACAGCTTGTGATACTGCTTGACGAGCGCATTCTTCGGCTCGACCAGGATCTTCATCAGCGCGGCTTCGTCGAGCTTGCCGAGCGTCGCGACCACCGGCAGGCGGCCGATCAATTCGGGGATCAGACCGAATTTGATCAGGTCTTCCGGTTCCGTTTCGCGCAGCACCTCGCCCGCGTCGCGTTCCTGCTTGCTCTTGACCGTCGCGCCGAAGCCGATGCCGGTTTTCTCGGTACGATCGGTGATCACCTTTTCGAGACCGTCGAACGCGCCGCCGCAGATGAACAGGATGTTGGTCGTGTCGACCTGGATGAAATCCTGGTTCGGGTGCTTGCGGCCGCCCTGCGGCGGCACCGACGCCATCGTGCCCTCGACGAGCTTCAGCAGCGCCTGCTGGACGCCCTCGCCCGACACGTCGCGCGTGATGGACGGGTTGTCCGACTTGCGGCTGATCTTGTCGATTTCGTCGATGTAGACGATCCCGCGCTGGGCCTTGTCGACCTCGTAGTTGCAATTCTGCAACAGCTTCTGGATGATGTTCTCGACGTCCTCGCCGACGTAGCCGGCTTCGGTCAGCGTCGTCGCGTCGGCGATCACGAACGGCACGTTGAGCAACCGCGCGAGCGTCTGAGCGAGCAGCGTCTTGCCGGAGCCCGTCGGGCCGATCAGCAGGATGTTGCTCTTCGACAGCTCGACGTCGTCCTTCTTGTCGAGGTGCTTCAGGCGCTTGTAGTGGTTGTACACGGCCACCGCGAGGATTTTCTTCGCGCGCTCCTGGCCGATCACGTACTGATCGAGGATGTCGCGAATTTCCTGCGGGCTCGGCAGATCCGACCGGGACAGGCTGGCCTCGACGCCGGCGGCAGCCGCCTCGTCGCGAATGATTTCGTTGCAGAGGTCGATACATTCATCGCAGATGAACACCGACGGGCCCGCAATGAGTTTTTTCACCTCATGCTGGCTCTTCCCGCAAAACGAGCAATACAACAGCTTTTCGCTGTTCGAACCTTTTTTGTCCGCCATGAATGTAGAGCCTCCGGACAGGTAGATGACATGATACGCCGATTGCTCCGGACGCCGCGCCTAGGGCGCGACCGGAGCCGGCTGGATGCGCTTGCCGCAGATGCTCAGAGCACTCGGGACGTTTGAGGGCGCCGGCCCGAATCGGGGCGGCACCCCGTTTAAGCTCACGGGCGCTTCAGCAGCACCTGATCGATCAGCCCGTACGCCTTCGCGTCCTCGCTCGACATGAAGTTATCACGGTCGGTGTCGCGCGCGATGCGCTCGACGTCCTGGCCCGTGTGCTGCGCGAGCAGGTTGTTCAACCGCTCCTTCAGGTAGAGGATCTCGCGTGCCTGGATCTCGATGTCGGATGCCTGGCCGCGCGCGCCGCCGAGCGGCTGGTGAATCATCACGCGCGAATTCGGCAGCGCGAAGCGCTTGCCCTTCGCACCCGACGCGAGCAGGAACGCGCCCATGCTGGCCGCGAGGCCCATGCACAGGGTCGACACGTCCGGCTTGATGAACTGCATCGTGTCGTAGATCGCCATGCCGGCCGACACCGAGCCGCCCGGGCTGTTGATGTAGAGGCTGATGTCCTTGTCGGGATTCTCGCTCTCGAGGAACAGCAATTGCGCGACCACGAGGTTGGCGGTCTGGTCGTTCACTTCGCCGACCATGAACACCAGGCGCTCCTTCAGGAGACGCGAATAGATATCGTACGAACGCTCGCCGCGGCCGCTCGTTTCGACGACGATCGGCACCAGCCCCAGCGCTTGCGCCTCGAAACCCTGCGGCGCGTTCGAAGCAAGCATGTCCAGCAATTCAGCGCGAGTGATCATTCAATGAACCTTGTTCGATTGGAAAATTGAACGGAAGGAAGCCGCCCGCTCAATCGCCATATTAATGGCAACCGTGCGCTTGACGTAAAAACGGCGTGCGGGCCGTCGCTCCGACAGCCGGCACGCCGCAAGAGCGACAGTTACGCTTGCGCCGATGCGCTCGCGAGTGCCTCGAAGCTCACTTCCTTGTCCGTCACCTTTGCCTTGCCCAGCACGAAGTCGACGACGTTGCTTTCAACGACGAACGCTTCCATCTCGGCGAGGCGCTGCTGGTTGGAATAATACCAGCGGACCACTTCCTTCGGGTCTTCGTAGCTCTTCGCGAACTCGTCGACTTCCGCGCGGATCTGCTCCGGCTTCGCTTCGAGGCCGTTCGCCTTCACCAGCTCGGCCAGCACGAGGCCCAGCTTCACGCGGCGCTCGGCCTGCTCGGCGAACATTTCGGCCGGGATCGGTGCGTCCTTCGCGTTCGGCACGCCGCGCTGCGCCAGATCCTGGCGAGCCATTTCGACGAGACGTTGCTGGTCCTGCTCGATCAGCGCCTTCGGCACGTCGAGTTCGGAAATCTTCAGCAGCGCGTCCATCACCTGGTTCTTGACGATCGACTGCGTGCGGCGCTTCGCTTCGCGCTCGAGGTTTTCCTTGATCTCGGCGCGCATCTTCGTGAGATCGCCGTCTTCGATGCCGAGCGACTTCGCGAATTCCGCGTCGATTTCCGGCAGGTGCGGCCATTCGATCTTCTTCATCGTGACCGTGAACTGCGCCGTTTTACCGGCGACGTCCTTGCCGTGGTAGTCGTCCGGGAACTTGAGGTCGAACGTACGCTGTTCGCCGACCTTCAGGCCGAGCGCCGCCGTTTCGAATTCCGGCAGCATGCGGCCTTCGCCGAGCACGAACGGGAAATCTTCGGCCGTGCCGCCCTGGAACGCGACGTCGTCGATCTTGCCGACGAAGTCGACCGTCACGCGGTCGCCGTTCTTCGCCGCGGTGTCCGCGCCGCCGTCGCCGTGCTCGCCGGCTTCGCCGCGTGCGTGGTAGTGCACGCGCTGCTTGCGCAGGATGTCCAGCGTGCGGTCGATTTCGGCGTCGCCGATCGTCGTGGTCGAGCGCTCGACTTCAGCCGTCGCCAGATCGCCGATCTTCACTTCCGGGTAGACCTCGAACGTCGCGTCGAACGCGTATGCGTCCTCGGCCTGCTCCTGCTTCGGCTCGAAGCTCGGCTGGCCGGCGACGCGCAGGTTTTCCGCGCGGCTGATCGTGAAGAATTCCTGGCCGATCTTGTCGCTCAGCACTTCCGCCTCGACCTGACCCGCGTACTGTTGCGCGACCATCTTCAGCGGCACCTTGCCCGGGCGGAAACCCGGCATGCGCACGTTCTTCGCGAGTTTCTGGATGCGGGCGTCGATTTCCTTCTGCACGGTGTCTTTCGGCAAAGAAATCGTCACACGGCGTTCAAGCTTGCCGAGGTTCTCAACAACGTTAGCCATGGCTTCAATCGTCCTAAAATTATTCGAGCGAATCGGGTTTTCCTTGCCGTGCCTGCCTGCGGCGCGAGGTGCGCACACTCACACGCCGCGCCGGGGCGCCACGCCATCCCTGCACGCGCCGGATGGCTAGCGCAAGCGGCTCGGAGCACGGCTTTGGCCGGAAGAATCGACTATTCTAGCAAACAATTTTCCTCATACCGCCAGATCGGCGCGACACAGGTTGTCCCGGCCCTGTCTGCGGCCCGTCGCACGCCCCTGCACGCGGATCGCCGCTATGCCGAACGGCGTATCCTCCCCGGCCCCGCCATCCTGTAAGCTCCGATAACGTGCGAGCCACCGTCGTGGCCCGACCTTCATACCAATCACGCCTTTTGGAGACACCATGCCGCACCGCCCGTCCGCGCCTGTCGTCGTCATCGCGCCCGATTCGTTCAAAGGCTCGCTTTCCGCCGAGCAGGTCGCGGACGCGATCGCCACCGGCATTCGCCGTGCCCGGCCCGACGCCGTCGTGCGCTGCTGCCCGATGGCCGACGGCGGCGAAGGCACGCTCGACGCGATGCTGGCGGGCGGCGGTACGCGGCGCACGCTGCGGGTGGCCGGCGCGTCGCTCGCGGCGCGCGATGCGGCGGTCGGCGTGATCGACGCGCGCACCGCGATCGTCGAGACGGCGGAGATCGTCGGCATCACCGACCCGGTCGGCATGAGCGTGCCGGTCGATGCGCGCAGCACGCGCGGGATGGGCGAAGCGATCCGCCTGCTGCTCGACGAAGGCGTGCGCCGCTTCTTCGTCGCGCTCGGCGGCAGCAGCACCAACGACGCGGGCGCGGGGCTTCTCGCGGGCCTTGGCCTGCAGTGCCTCGACGCGAGCGGCCAGCCGGTCGAGCCGGTGCCGTCGCGGCTCGCCGACGTCGCGCGCATCGACGCGTCGGGGCTCGATCCACGACTGAAGGAAACCGAATTCATCGGCATGTCCGACGTCGACAATCCGCTGACGGGCGCGCATGGCGCCACCGCAGTGTTCGGTCCGCAAAAGGGCGTGACGGCAACGCAGGTCGCGACCCTCGATGCCGCCCTTGCCCGCTTCGCCGATCTGCTCGAGGCCGCGCTCGACCGCCGCGGCCGCGATCTGCCGGGCGCGGGCGCCGCGGGCGGCCTCGGTTTCGCGCTGCACATGCTCGGCGCACGCTTCGAGGCAGGCGCCGAAGTCGTCGCGCGCCAGGTCGGGCTCGACGCCGCACTGGCCGGCGCCGACTGGCTGATCACCGGCGAAGGCCGCTCCGACGTGCAGACGCTGCACGGCAAGGCGCCGTTCATCGCGTGCCGGCACGCGCGGGCCGCCGGCGTCCCCGCGTCGCTGCTGTCGGGCGCGATCGATCCGGCCGCGCTGCCGCGCCTGTCCGAGCATTTCTCCGGCTGCTTCTCGCCGGCTCCCGGGCCGATCACGCTCGACGTCGCAATCCGCGATGCGGCGAATCTGCTCGCGAACGAAGCAGAACAGTTGACACGGCTGAAGTACGGCGCACACTGACCGTTGACCCGAGCGCGCGATACAGGAACAATCGGGCCCGCCCTTTTTCTTCAGGATTCGACATGAAAGGCCGCCAAGCCGGGCTCGATCAGTTTCTGACCTATCGCCTCCATGTGCTCACGAAGCACTCCGACCGCGGAATCGGCGAGGTGTACCGGCACAAGCTCGACATTTCGCTGCCCGAGGCGCGCGTGATCGCCGCCGTCGGCGCGTTCGGTCCGTTCTCGATCATGGATCTCGCACGCCACACCAATCTCGACAAGAGCCAGGCGAGCCGCGCGGCCGAAGCGCTGCTGCGCCAGGGGCTGCTCGAGCGCGGCGCGAGCGAGGAGGACGGCCGGATCGTGCTGATCGCGCTGACTGCCGACGGCCGCGCGCTGTATCGCAAGATCATGCCGATCGTGCGCAAGTGGAACGACGGCTTGCTCGCATGCCTGTCCGACAGCGAACGTCAGACGTTCGAGCGGCTGCTCGACAAGGTCGTCGCGCACGCGACCGAGCGCGACGACTGAGCGTCGCGTCGGCCCCGGCATCGCCGGACGGCCGCTTGCCGCGAGCCGCATTGATCCGATGAATCAGACTGGCCGCGCGGGTCGCGTCACACGCGATCCGGGCGGCCGGTTTTGCATCATGCGGCGATCTCGCGCGAAGCGCGCGTTGCCGGCAGCCGCGCATTCGCGCCGGCCTGGCGCACACTACAACCCGCTGTTCGTCGCGCGCTGACGCAACAATCCGAGCACTGCGTCGCAGTACGGGGTCGGCACGCCAAGCTTGCGGCCGAGTTCCGGAAACACGCCGAGAATCGGCCCGATCTCGAGCGGGCGCCCCGCTTCGAAATCCTGCAGCATCGACGTCTTGAACGCGCCGAGCTTGCGCGTGACCGCGATCCGCTCGGGACCGCTCATCCCGGTGGACAGGCCGAGCTTCGCGCCGATCGCGGCCGCCTCCTCCATCATCCGCAACGCCAGATCCTGCGTGAACGGATCATCGAGCAACTGCTCGGCCGTTGAACCGGTCAACGCGCTCAGCGGGTTCATGTTCATGTTGCCCCAGAGCTTCGTCCAGATCTCGGTCCGGATCGCGGGTGTCGACTCGACGTCGAAACCGCCGGCCGAGAGTGCCGCGGCGAACCGCGCCGTGGGCACGTCGAGCCGCGGATCGGGGGTGCCCACGATCAGCCGGTTGCCGCGCCCGCGCCGCACGACGCCCGGCGCGTCGGTACTCGACGACAAGTGCACGACGCAGCCGATCGCCCGCGCGGGCGGCAATGCCGCCGACACCGCACCGGCCGGATCGACCGCCTCGAGCGGCACGCCGTCGAGCGCTCCTTCGAGCCCGTGCGTGAACCACCACGGCAACCCGTTCATCGCCGCGACGATCACGGTGTCGGGCCCGACCAGCGGCGCAATGCGCGCGGCCAGCGCCGGCAGCGCCTGCGCCTTCAGCGCGATCACCACGTAGTCCTGCACGCCGAGCGCGGCCGCATCGTCGCTTGCCCGCACCGGCACCGACGACGTTGCGCCCGCCTCGTCGATCACGCGCACGCCATGCGTATTCAGCGCATCGAGCGTCGCGCCGCGTGCGTACGCGCTCACGGTCATGCCGGCTCTGGACAACGCGGCCGCGAGCAATCCGCCGATCGCGCCGACCCCGACCACCGCCGCGCGCACCGACCCTGAATTCGTGTCGTTCATGATGGGATTCCGTCTTCCGAGAGCAGACGAGCATAACGCTCAATAGTTGCGGGCACAACCATTCCGACAACGCCGGCCGCTCCCTGCGGCACCCGGTCATGCGTGCGCGTCAGCGCGGCATGCCGCCGGCTTCCACCGCCTCGTCGTCGGCCGTACCGCCCGTCGTCGCACCGAGCACGCCGGCTATCTGGCTCTTGTCGTGCATGCCGAGCTTGCGGTACGCGCAGCGCAGGTAATGGCGCACGGTCGTCGGCGAGATCGCCATCTGCTGCGCGACTTCCTTGTGCGAGCGCCCGGCACCGTAATAGCGGATCGCCGCGAGCTCGCGCGGGCTGAGCCGGTCGAGCAGCGAGCGTGGCCGTGCCTCGATCTGGAACAACCCGGCGACGGGCACGCACTGGATGCGCAGCGCGTCGCCGACGAACGGCTGGCCCGACTGGCGTCGCAGGTGCGCGACGAGCGCCTCCGGCACGCGCGGGCCCGCCCAGGCCGGCCACTCGGCGCGCAGCACGTCGTCGAAACCGGGGTCGGCATGGTGCAGCACGCCGAAGTTGTCGCACAACGCTCGCGCGGCCGGGGCGACCGTGTCGGCGCGCTCGCGTTCGCGCGTGAGCTGCGCGGCGCGATTGATCGTCAACGCCGCCGCGAGGTGCGGAATGAGTTCCTCGAAACGATGTGCGTCGTTGTCGCCGAACGGCCGATTCAGGCCCTGGCGGTAAATCGACACGAACGTCGTCAGGCCGAAGCGGCGATCGATCGTACAGACGAACATCAGTTGCGCGAGCCCGTACTTCACGCACCAATCGCGAAATCGTGCATCGAGCCCCGGCTCGATGACCGTCAGCCGCACCGCGCGACCGTGCGCGCCGTGCAGCGTGCGGTGCGCGAGCGGATCGCAATCGCGCACACGCTTCCAGTCGGTGAAGAACGCGTGCGGCAACCGGTACAAAAAGCTGTTGTGCATCACGGGGCCGGTCGGCACGTGGGTCGCGACGCCCGTCCACGCGGCGTCGAACGGAATGAGGGCCTGCAGCAGCGAAAAGAACCGGTACTCGAATTCGCCGATGGCGGACTGCGCGGCCACCGCGTACAGGTCGAGCAGCATCAGGCCGAGTTCGCGCTGCGGCGCGTCGCCACGCGTGACGCCGTCGAAATCGGCGCGCCGGGACGGCCGCGTCGGCCACGCGAATTCGTCGAGCACGATGGCGGCCGGCACGTCGCGCAGCGCGTCGAGGTCCTGCCCGATATCCGTCGTGATCCTCACTTTCCGCTCCCCTGCCCGGTCGGGCTGCTGATGTGCGCAACGACACCGGCCGATTATAGCGAGCCGCTTTTTTGGCGGGCCACGGTGCCGGAACGCTCGTCAACCCCATCCATTTGAACGGTGCACCGCGCATTGCTGCTGCGCAGCACCGCGCGCGCCGGCATCGCACGGCGTTCATGCGGGGCACCGCGGGTTTTCCGCACCGTTCATCTGGACGACTGTTCGAAGGTTTTCCCGCTACGGACACTGCGTCGCGACAACACCAACGACAAATCGATGCAGCACGGTATGGAGAACCCCACGTGACGACACCCCGCTTCATCCGCATGGCCGCGGCCGCCGCGACGCTCGCCGCATGCGGCGGCGCCGCGCACGCGCAGTCCGCCCTCACGCTGTACGGCGCGCTCGACGCCGGCGTGCAGTACCTGACGCACGCCGACGGACATCAGTCGGCCGTGCGATTGCAAAACTACGGCATCCTGCCTTCGCAGATCGGGATCAAGGGCCACGAGGATCTCGGCGGCGGCTGGCGTGCGCTGTTCAAGCTCGAACAGGGCCTCGACCTCAACGATGGCACCGCGACCGTGCCCGGCTATGCGTTCTTTCGCGGCGCATACGTGGGGATCGCGGGGCCAGTCGGCACCGTCACGCTCGGCCGCCAGTTCAGCGTGCTGTTCGACAAGACGCTGTTCTACGACCCGCTCTGGTATGGGTCGTACAGCGGCCAGGGCGTGCTCGTGCCGATGAACGCGAACTTCATCGACCACTCGGTCAAATACCAGTCGCCGACCTTTGCCGGCTTCGACGTCGAGGTGCTCGCCGCGACCTCCGGCGTCGCCGGCAATACGCGCGCCGGCCGCGTGCTCGAGCTCGGCGGCCAGTACACGAGCAACGGCCTGTCGGTCGGCGCGGTGCTGCACCAGGCGCACGGCGACGTATCGGCGGCCGGCGATGCATCCGCGCGGCGTCGCGAACTGGGCACGCTCGCCGCACGCTATGCGTTCGCCGCGCTGCCGCTCACCGCCCATGCAGGCGTCGAACGCCTGACCGGCGACCTCGACGCGGCGCGCACGATCGTGTGGGGTGGTGCGCGTTACCTGATGTCGAACGGGATTGGCCTGAACGCCGGCGTCTACCACACCGATTCGCGCACGCCGGCGATCGGCCACCCGACGCTGTTCATCGCGAGTACCACGTACGCGCTGTCCAAACGCACCGTCGCCTACGTGAACCTCGGCTATGCGCGCAACGGCGGGCAAAGCTCGCAGACCGTCTACGAATACGACCCGACACCGCTTGCCGGCGCGTCGCAGTTCGGCGCGATGGTCGGCATGTACCACCTGTTCTGATTCCCTCGACGAGATCCCGCCATGAAAATCCTGTCCCCGGACGCCGCCCGCTCGCCCGACGGCCGCGCGTCGACGTTCGCACGCTCGACGCTCGTCGCGCTCGTCGTGTTCGCGGCCATCACGCCGCTGTTGCTGCTCGTGGCGCCCGCCGTCGCCGGCCAGCTCGCGACGCAGCTCGGCTTGACCGCATCGCAGATCGGCACCTACTTCTTCGTCGAACTCGGCGCGTTCAGCCTCGCGACCGTGCCGTCGTACCTGTGGCTCGGCCGGGTCGACGCGCGCCGCGTCGCCGCGTTCGCCATCGCGCTGTTCGGCGCGGGCAACCTGCTGACCGCGCTGTGGATGCCCGGTTTTGCCGCGCTGCTCGCGCTGCGCGCCGTCACCGCGCTCGGCGGCGGCTCGCTGATGGTGCTCTGCATGACGAGCGCCGCGACGAGCGGAAACAGCGACCGCGTGTACGGCCTGTGGGTCGTCGGCCAGTTGATCGCGGGCGCGATCGGCCTGTTCGTGCTGCCGCACGTGTTCGCCGCGTTCGGGCTACGCGCGCTGTACGTCGCGCTCGCCGTGCTCGCGCTGCTCGCGGCGCCGCTGTCGCGCGGGTTTCCGTCGTCGCTCGGCATGCGAACGGCATCCGCGCGCACCGCGCACGGCGACGCGCCCCGCACGCCCCGAAGCTTCGTGGTGCTCGCCATCGGCGCGGTGCTGACGTTCTATCTCGCGATCGGCAGCGTATGGACGTTCGCGAGCCGCGCGGCGGCCGAGGCCGGGCTCGATCCGCAGTCGACCGGCAACGTGCTCGCGATCTCGAGCGTGATGGGCATCGCCGGCGCGGCGCTCGCATCGTGCGCGGGCGGCCGGCTCGCGCGGCGCGCGATGCTCGCGGCCGGCTACGCGCTGCTCGCGGCATCGCTCGTCGCGCTCGCCGCGATGCGCCACGGCGGCAGCTACAGCGCGGCGATCTTCGCGTTCAAGTTCGCATGGACCTTCGTGCTGCCGTTCATTCTCGCGACGGTCGCGCAGATCGACACGTCTGGGCGGCTCGTCGCGACGCTCAACTTCGTGATCGGCGCGGGGCTCGCCGCGGGCCCGCTGCTGGCCGGCCTGATGCTCGACGCCGGCGGCACGATGCGCGCGCTGTTCGTGGCCGCGACGGCCGTCGCGATCGTGTCGTTCGCCGCGCTGCGCCACATCGATCGCCGCGCGCGCCCCTCCGTTTCCTCCCAACCGTGACAGGTCAAGCACCCATGAATCGCACTGCCTTCTTCACCGACGAACGCACTTTCTGGCACACCGGCGGCACGCACGCGCTGTTCCTCCCGGTCGGCGGCTGGGTCCAGCCGCCGTCGAGCGCGGGCTACGCGGAATCGCCCGATTCGAAGCGCCGCTTCCTGTCGCTCGTGCAGGCGTCGGGGCTGGCCGCCCGGCTCGACCTGCGCGGCGCGGCACCCGCGACGACGGCCGACCTGCTGCGCATTCACCCGGCGCACTATCTCGACGCGTTCCGCGCGCTGAGCGACGCGAGCGGCGGCGACCTCGGCGATCTCGCGCCATTCGGCAAGGGCAGCTACGAGATCGCCGCGCTGTCGGCCGGCCTCGCGATCGCGGCGGTCGACGCGGTCGTCGGCGAGCGCGCGGCGAATGCGTTCTCGCTGTCGCGTCCGCCCGGCCATCATTGCCTGCGCGACCGCCCGATGGGCTTCTGCCTGCTCGCGAACATCCCGATCGCGATCGAGGCCGCGCGCGCGAAGCACGGCATCGAGCGCGTCGCGGTGATCGACTGGGACGTGCATCACGGCAACGGCACGCAGTCGATCTACTACGACGATCCGGATACGTTGACGATCTCGCTGCACCAGGATCGCTGCTTTCCGCCCGGCTACAGCGGCGCGGACGACCGAGGCGAAGGCGCGGGCATCGGCTCGAACCTGAACGTGCCGCTGCTCGCGGGCAGCGGCGACGATGCCTACCGGTATGCATTCGATCGGATCGTGCTGCCGGCGCTCGCCCGTTTTCGCCCCGAGCTGATCGTCGTCGCGAGCGGCCTCGACGCGAGCGCGGTCGATCCGCTCGCGCGCATGCAACTGCATACCGACAGCTACCGGTTCATGACCCGCGTGGTGAAGGACGCCGCGCAGCGTCATTGCGGCGGGCGGCTCGTGATCGTTCACGAAGGCGGCTATTCGGAGGCGTACGTGCCGTTCTGCGGGCTCGCGATCGTCGAGGAACTGGCCGGCATTCGCACCGAGGTCGCCGATCCGATGCTCGATCTCGCGATCGCGCAGCAGCCGGGCGAACGGTTCGTCGCGTTTCAGCGCGAACTGCTCGACGAACTGGCCGCGTCGTTCGGGTTGTAACGGGCGGGAACGGACGTGGCAAGGGCCGGCCCGCGCCGGCCCTTGCGCGATCCGCGCGGATGGGGTTTCCTGTGCCTTTACCCTTGTTCCGGCACGAGGCCGCACTCTTCCGATGAAATCGTCCCCGCGCGATCACGACGACAACACCAAAACGCGCCGCCAGCCGTCGAAGCTGGCCCTGAACATCGCCGCCGTGACGGTCGGCCTGATCACGTTCGCGATCGGTGCGGCGTGGGTGATCTATAGCTGGGTCGTCGATCGCGAAGCGCAGTATTTCGCGATTCCGCTGGTGTTCTCGGTGCCGGTGATCGTGGCCGTCGCGATCCGCAGCTTCTGGGAATAGGCGTGGCGGAAACGACGAAGCGGCGCGCTCGGGCGACGCGCGGCGCTTGCTTGTCGAACGACGCAGCGCTCATCTACGAGCCATTTGCAGGCCGGCATGCGGTTCCGGATTGTTGCAGCCTGCCCTTCGATACAACACTGAGCGCGGACACGGCCAGCACCGTACCGACCGATTTCAGCACGGACTCCGCGGAAGGACGCTCGCCGCCTGCGATCCGCCACCCCGCAGAAGTGGAAGTGGAAATGGACGTGGGGCAGTCAAGCGGCTTCCGGGCGGTCGGCCCGGGGCTCGTGCTCCACGCCACGTTGTCGGCAGGCGTGGCCGCGACAGCCGGCATCGCCAGCATCAGCGCCAAAACGCCGATCGTGCGTACGGTGTTGGTCATCGACGGTCCCCGGTTGAACAGCCCGCGTGCATGAATGGTTGCGTCATATTACACATCGCCGATTTACCGTGCCTGCGCGAACGGCATCATCGCCGCTGAGGGCCATCAACAAAAAAGCGCTGCGGTCAGCCGACCGGCAGCGCTTTTTCGCGAACGGCCCGTGACGGGACACGTTCGACTTCTGGTGCGTGAGGCCGGACTCGAACCGGCACACCCTTGCGGGCGTCAGGACCTAAACCTGGTGCGTCTACCAATTTCGCCACTCACGCGCATTCCGTCGCCTGACCGCGCGGCACGCAAGATGCGTGCTCCACGCGCCCGGGACTTCACGCCGGCCCGAAAACCGGCACGCCCGATCAGGCGAGCGCGAGATTCTACCCGATCCCTGCGGTCTTGTCTCGCCCTGCCGGCGCCCGTCGTGCCGCGGTGCTAGAATGCCGCGCTCGACGTTTCGGCAACGCGCCGCCGCGCGTCCCCCGAACCCGCCCCACCCGATTCAGCCCGTGAACTTCGACGACTACTGTCAGCAAAAGGCCGCCCCCGCAGGCTCCAGCGTCTACTACGCGCTGCGCCAGGCGCCGCTCGCCACGCAGCCGCGCCTGACCGCGCTGTTCGCGCTGCGCCGCGAACTCGAGGAAACCGTCAAGGAAACCAGCGATCCGACGGTCGGCCACACGAAGCTCGCCTGGTGGCACAAGGAACTCGCGGCACTGGCCGACGGGCAGCCGTCGCACCCCGTCACGAAGGCGCTCGCGCAGCATCACCCGGCGATCGCCGCCGAAGCCGATGCGTTGCGCACGCTCGTCAACGGTTACGGGATGGATCTCGAACAGGCGCGCTACCTCGACTTCGCGAACCTGCAGCGCTATATCGCGCAGGTCGGCGGCACCTTCGCGTCGCTGGTCGCGCGCGCCAGTTCGGCGAATCCGGCCGCACCGCAACCGTGGGCCGCGGACGTCGGCCGCGCGCTGATGCTCGCGCAATTCGTGCAGGAGCTCGGCAACGACGCGCGCCACGGCCGTATCTATCTGCCGATCGACGAACTGCAGCGCTACAACGTAACCGCGGCCGATCTGCTGAACCGCCGCTACAGCCCGGCCTTCACCGAATTGCTGCAATTCCAGACGACCCGTGCGCGCGACGCGCTCGCGGCGGCCGATGCGGCGATCCCCGCCGCCGAACGCCGCGCGCAACGCACGCTGCGCGCGCAGATCGCGCTGGCCGGCGCGCTGCTCGACGAAATCGCGCGCGACGGCTACCAGGTGCTGCACCAGCGCATCGCGCTGACGCCGATCCGCAAGCTGTGGATCGCGTGGCGCGCCGCGCGCCGCCGCTGAGCGGCGCGCCTCACGCCTTCAGCAGCGGCAGCGTGTCGAAGCGCTGCTGCAGCACGCGCGTCGCATCGAGCCCCCACCAGGACCCAAGCACGGTGGCGTAAAGCTGGCGGAAATCGACCGCGACCGGCAGGTTGCCGTTGCCGTCGAGCCGCCCGAGCGCCGGCGGCGCGCCGTACAGCCCGCCGGCCACGCGGCCGCCCATCACGAAGTGCGGCGCGGCCGTGCCGTGATCGGTGCCGTTGCTCTGGTTCTCGCGCACGCGCCGCCCGAATTCCGCATACGTCATCACGAGCGTCTCGTTCCAGCGCCCGAGTTCGATCAACGCGGCGCGCATCGCGCTCATCCCTTCCGCGAACTGCTTGAGCAGCGCGGCGTGCTGCGCCGGCTGGTTCTGGTGCGTGTCGAAGCCGTTGAGCGTCAGGCGCAGCACCGCGACGCCGTCCTGCACGCCGGGCCCCGACGCTTCGCACGCGGCCAGCACCTGCATCGCGGTCTTCACCGACGTGCCGAATGCGCCGGCCGGAAAGGTCGTCCTGAATTCACGCATCCCGCCGCGCGGGCGCAGCCGGTCGGCCGCTTTCACGATGTCGTTCTCGACGTCGATGATGTGCGCGAGCGCCGGGTTCTGCTCGCGCAGCGACGACGGCTCGGCGAGCCGGGCCGCACGGATGAACTGCGCGGGATTGACGAGTGCGATCGCGCGCGCGCCGTTCGACAACGGCCCCATCTCGGCGCTGCCGAGCACGACGCCGTCCGCCGCGAAACCGGGCGGCACGGGCGCCTGCGCGAACGTGCGCGTGAGCCAGCCTTCGTGCAGGTACTGATCCGAGCGCGACGCGGTGTCCCAGATCTCGATCGAGCGGAAATGCGACAGGTTCGGCTGCGGATAGCCGACGCCCTGCACGACCGCGACCTGACCGTCGCGCCACAGCGGCATCAGCGGCGCGAGCGACGGATGCAGCCCCGTCCGCGCGTCGAGCTGCAGCACCTGGTCGCGCTTGATGCCGATGCTGCGTCGGCACTGGTAGTACAGCGGATCCGCGTACGGCACGACCGTGTTGAGGCCGTCGTTGCCGCCCTTGAGCTCAACGAGAATCAGCACGTTCGCATACCCGGCCGCCGGCTTTCGCTCGGCCGGCGTCGCGCCAGCCGCCGTCGCGGGCGCCTGCCACATCGACACGCCGGCGGCGGCCGCGGCACCGGTCAGCGTCAGAAAATCACGTCGGTTCATCGCACATCCTTCGGTTCTCCGCCCGGCGCCTTGGCCGCGGCGGCTGCCCGCTTCGTCATCGTTCGCATCATTTCAGTTGATAGGCCGGATCCATCAGCAGCGCCTCGAGATACGCGCCGCCGGTCGAATCCGTGTCGATCGCGGCGACCGGCGAGAGTTGCAGCACCGCATGCTGCAACTGCAGCTCGGTCGACAATCCCGCGATCGCCTGCGGCCGCGCACGATACTGGGCCAGCCAGCGCTCGAGATCGAACCGCAGGCCGCTGCGCGCCGGCTTCGCGGGCGTGCCGCGCATACCGGCCGACGCCGCGTCGGCCACCGGCATCGCCTGTGCCCGCGCGTTCGGCGGCGCCGGAACCGCACGGGCCGGCGGCCGCATGCCGGCCGTCTCGGTCGCGCGGAACAGTTGCTCGACGAACTGCTTGCGCGACAGCAGCGTGGTGCTGTTGATCCACAGCGCGCCGCCCGGCCAGCCCTTCACGTTCGGCGGATAGAACAGGTTCTGCCCGAGCGTGCGCACGGTGTTCGCGAGCATCTGCGGATCGCCGTACGCGACGTCGAACAGCCGCACCGAGCCGACGACGAATTCCACCGGCGACTTGACGAGCACGCCGCGGTTGCGCGGATCCCAGAACGCGTCGGTCGACCACAGCGCGGCGAGCGCCGCGCGAATGTCGTAGCCGCTCGCGCGAAACCGGTCGGCCACCGCATCGAGCGCACCCGGCTCCGGCGTATCGGACACGAACTCGCGCCACAGCTTGCCGGCGATGAAGCGCGCGGTGTCCGGCCGCTTCAGCAGGATGTCGAGAAAGCCGTCGCCGTCGAACGGCCCGGTTTCGCCGAGGATCGTCTTGTCGCCGGCATCGTGCCAGTCGGGCCGCACCGCGAAGCGCAGCGTGTCGGGATCGACCGTCCAGCCCGTCATCGCGCGCGCGGCTTCGGTCACGTCGTGTTGCGTGTAGTGCCCTTCGCCGAGCGTGAACAGCTCCATCACCTCGCGCGCGAAATTCTCGTTCGGCCGCCCCTTGCGATTGCTCGCGCCGTCGAGATACTGCAGCATCGCCGGATCCTTCGCGACCGCGTGCAGCAGCGTGCCGAAATTGCCGAGCGCCTCGCGGCGAAACAGCGCGTTCTGCGCGGCCATCGTCTGCGGGTAAGGCACCTTGTCCTGCCCCGACGTGAAGTGCCCGTGCCAGAACAGCGTCATGCGCTCGGTGAGCGGCGACGGCGTCGCGACCATCTCGTTGATCCAGGTCGCCCGCAACGCATCGTAGCGGCGATTGCGCTCGCGCTGCTCGTCGCGCCGCATGTCGGGCGTGAGCGCCTGGCGCTGCGCGCGCGTCGGCGGCGGCTCGGCGAGCCAGTCGGGCCACGTCGTGACGGGCTCGCGTCGCGCATTGCCGAGCGTGTCGGCCACGACCTGCGCACGCGTCATGCCGACGATGCGCGCGACCTCGGCGGGTGCGGGAGAGAAACCGGTGCGGCTGAGGAAAAACAGCGCGTCGTCGGCATCGAGCGGCGACTGCATGGCAGGCGACGGCGCCGGTGCGGCAGCGTTCGCTTTCATCGTCATGGACTCCCGGAACGCACCGGCGGTGCGGATGCCCGTACAACGGCATTCGGCGGCCGAAAGTTGACGGAAAAAGTGCTACGAATTCTTTCCGCGCGGGCATTTCCGCGCAGGAAAAACGACGGCACGCATCAGCGCTTGTACAGCTCGCGAACGGCGTCTTCGATGTGTTGGCGCAACAGGTGCCGCTCTTCGGGCGTCATGTGCCCGTCGCGGCGGCGCTGTTCGAGATCGGGAGGCACGGCGGAACGGGCCGTCATGTCGGCGGCGCGATCGGGTTGCGACGCTTTGCCGCGCGGCAGCTTGCGCGACGGTGCGCCCTGCTCGGGGCGCTGCGCATACGCGAAGTTCGACGCATACGGACCGGCAAGCGCGATCGTCAGCATCAGTGCAATCCGGGCAGATCGCATGACCGTCCTCGCTTCTTTGGTCGATTTGTTCCCTTCGTCACGCGGCAACCGGCTACCTCTGGTACTTGAAAAACCCTGCGGAATTCGGGTGTGCAAAGATGAAAGATGGAGTGCAGGGGAGTATCTACCGAATTTCGGCTTCGAGTAAAGGAATCTATATAGCCTGCCTTTACTCGGCGCGACACTACGGGTAAATTTTGTAACCGACTGTAACGCACGAAAATACGCGGCCGTGCGTCAATTCCCATTCGCGATAAGATGCCGATCATGGAAACGAAAAACCCCTCCAAGATTCTCGTCGTCGACGACGACCCTCGCCTGCGCGATCTGCTGCGCCGCTACCTCGGCGAGCAGGGTTTCAACGTCTACGTCGCGGAAAACGCGACCGCGATGAACAAGCTCTGGGTACGCGAGCGTTTCGACCTGCTCGTGCTCGACCTGATGCTGCCCGGCGAAGACGGCCTGTCGATCTGCCGCCGCCTGCGCGGCAGCAACGACCGCACGCCGATCATCATGCTCACAGCGAAGGGCGAAGACGTCGATCGCATCGTCGGCCTCGAGATGGGCGCCGACGATTACCTGCCGAAGCCGTTCAACCCGCGCGAGCTGGTCGCGCGCATTCACGCGGTGCTGCGCCGCCAGGCGCCGGCCGAACTGCCGGGCGCGCCGTCGGAAACCACCGAGGTGTTCGAGTTCGGCGAATTCTCGCTGAACCTCGCCACGCGCACGCTGACGAAGTCCGGCCAGGAAATTCCGCTGACCACCGGCGAATTCTCGGTGCTGAAAGTCTTCGCGCGTCATCCGCGCCAGCCGCTGTCGCGCGAAAAGCTGATGGAGCTCGCGCGCGGCCGCGAATACGAAGTGTTCGACCGCAGCCTCGACGTGCAGATCTCGCGCCTGCGCAAGCTGATCGAACCGGATCCGGGCAGCCCGCGCTTCATCCAGACCGTCTGGGGCCTCGGCTACGTGTTCATCCCGGACGGCGCCGCCTGAGTTTTTTCTTCCCGGTTTCGCCCCGCCCACGGCCCGTCCCATGCGTATCGACCGGCGCCTTCTGCAGCTCGCGTTCGGCGGGCTGTTCTGGCGCACCTTCCTGCTGATCGCGCTGCTGATCTCGGTCAGTCTCGCCGCGTGGTTCCAGAGTTTTCGCGTGATCGAGCGCGAGCCGCGTGCGCAGCGCGTCGCGCTCCAGCTCGTCGCGGTCGTGAAGCTCACGCGCACCGCCCTGCTCTATTCCGATCCCGACTTGCGGCGCGCGCTGCTGCAGGATCTCGAGAGCAACGAGGGCGTGCGCGTGTACCCGCGCGAGAAAACCGACAAGTTCAAGCTGCAGCCCGACGAATCGCTGAACCGCCTGATCGAGCACGACATCCGCAGCCGCCTCGGCGACGATACCGTGATCGCGCAGTCGGTCAACGACATTCCCGGCGTATGGATCAGCTTCAAGATCGACGACGACGATTACTGGGTCGCGCTCGACCGCGACCAGCTCGACAACGTCACGGGCCTGCAGTGGGCCGGCTGGGGGCTGTTCGCGCTCGCGCTGTCGCTGTTCGGCTCCGCGTTCATCACGAGCCTCGTGAACCGGCCGTTCTCGCGGCTCGCGCTCGCCGCGCGCCAGGTCGGTTCGGGCCAGGCGCCCGAGCCGCTGCCCGAGCGCGGGATGGGCGTCGCGGCCGAAACCAACCGGAGCTTCAACCAGATGGTGCGCGACCTCGAACAGCTCGAGGCCGATCGCGCGCTGATGCTCGCGGGCATCTCGCACGACCTGCGCACGCCGCTCGCGCGGCTGCGGCTCGAAACCGAGATGAGCCCGTCCGATCAGGCGACGAAGGATGCGATGGTCGACGACATCGAGCAGATGGACCGCATCATCGCGGCCTTCATCGACTACGCACGCCCGTCGCAGCGCAAGCCGGAACCGGTCGACCTGTCGTCGATCGCGCACGAAGTCGCCGCGCGCGTGTCGGGCGAGGACGGCGTCGAGATCCGCACGCGGCTCGCGCCGAGCGCGATCATCGAAGCCGACGAGACCGACATGCGTCGCGTGATCGGCAACCTCGTCGAGAACGCGCGCAAGTACGGCCAGAGCAAGCAGGACGGCATCTCGCGCATCACGCTCGAGACGCGCGTGTCGCATGCGCGTGTCGAACTGGCGGTGAGCGACGAAGGCCCCGGCATCCCCGAGGATCAACTGCCGCTCGTGATGCGGCCGTTCTACCGCGTCGACACCGCGCGCACCAAGGCGGACGGCACGGGCCTCGGGATGGCGATCGTGCTGCGGCTCGTCAGCCGTTATCGCGGCGCGCTGCGCCTGCGCAACCGCCACCCCGAAGCGGGCCTGGAAGTCACGCTCGAGTTCCCGGGCGCCGGCAAGGCGCGTGCGACCGCGTGACACGCTCGCGCACGCATCTTGCGCGTCACACTATCGGCCCGGTTGATAAAAGCTATGAGGGTAGTTAGTCAAAATCTATTGAAGTGCCTTATTAATAGTGTTATAGTCCTCAGCATGCTGTCACATCATCGTTGCAGCACCGAGGTAGCTTGACTCAGTCTTCTTCCCAACTCACACAGGAGTATCCGCATGAAAACCGTGGGCGATAAACTCGAAGCATTCACCGTCGTAGCCGCGAAGCCGGGCTTCAACAATCATGAGGAAAACGGCCAGTCGGCGTTCGAGACGATCACCGAAGCGTCGTTCCCGGGCAAGTGGAAGATCATCTACTTCTATCCGAAGGATTTCACGTTCGTGTGCCCGACGGAAATCGTCGAATTCGCGAAGCTCACGAAGCAGTTCGAAGAGCGCGACGCCGTCCTGCTCGGCGGCAGCTCGGACAACGAATTCGTCAAGCTCGCATGGCGCCGTGAGCACAAGGATCTCGACAAGCTGAACCACTACTCGTTCGGCGACGTCAAGGGCGAACTGATCGACCAGCTCGGCGTGCGCGACAAGGAAGCCGGCGTGGCCCTGCGCGCGACGTTCATCGTCGATCCGGACAACACGATCCAGCACGTTTCGGTGAACAACCTGAACGTCGGCCGCAGCCCGGAAGAAGTCCTGCGTATTCTGGACGGCCTGCAAACGGACGAACTGTGCCCGTGCAACCGTGCAGTCGGCGGCGCAACGCTGTAAGCGCATCGATGCACGAAGCCCGCGGCGCACGTCCTGCCTGCGGGCTTTTTTAACGGCCAACCCATAGGAGATATCAATGGAATTCATCGACTCGATTAAGGCGCGTATCCCCGACTACGCGAAGGACATTCGCCTGAACCTCGACGGCACGATCTCGCGCTCGTCCCTCGAAGGCACCGACGCGGTCGGCGTGGCGCTGGTGGCGGCCATCGCGGCGAAGAGCACGGTGCTCGTGAAGACGATCCGCGAAGCCGGCGTGCTGTCGCCCGAAGAGACGAACGCCGTGCTGACGGCGGCCGCGCTGATGGGGATGAACAACACGTGGTATCCGTATGTCGAGATGGCCGACGACGCCGACCTGAAGACGCAGCGCGCCGAATTGCGGATGGGTGCGTATGCGACGCACGGCGGCGTCGACAAGCGCAAGTTCGAGATGTACGCGCTTGCCGCGTCGATCGTCGGCAAGTGCCACTTCTGCGTGAAGTCGCACTATGCGCTGCTGAAGAACGAGCAAGGGATGACCGTCACGCAACTGCGCGACGTCGGCCGCATCGCGTCGGTGATCAACGCCGCCGCGCAGGTGATCGCCGCCGAAGGCGAATGAGCGAATGAGCGGTTGCGCGGCGCTCGCCATACGCGGCGCCCGCTTCCAACGAAAATGCCACGCATGCGCGTGGCATTTTTCATTTCGGCGGCGCGGCGTGCGGCGCGAACCGCACGCCGCCACGGCCGGACGTCAGCCGCCCTGCTTCACCAGCAGCGCGGCGGCCTGCGCCTCGATCCCCTCGCCGCGGCCGAGATAGCCGAGCTTCTCGTTGGTCTTCGCCTTCACGTTCACGCGCTCGAGCGGCAGCCCGAGATCCGCGGCGATGTTCGCGCGCATCCCGTCGATATGCGGCGCGAGCTTCGGCGCCTGCGCGATCACGGTGCTGTCGACGTTCTGGATCGCGAAGCCGGCCGCCTTCACGCGCTCGGCGCACGCGCGCAGCAGCACGCGGCTGTCGGCGCCCTTGAACGCCGCGTCGGTGTCGGAGAAATGGCGGCCGATGTCGCCGAGCGCCGCCGCGCCGAACAGCGCGTCGGTGATCGCGTGCAGCAGCACGTCCGCGTCCGAGTGGCCGAGCAGGCCGCGCTCGTACGGAATCGTCACGCCGCCGATGATGAGGGGGCGTCCTTCGACGAGCTGGTGCACGTCGTAGCCTTGTCCGATTCTGAAATCCATGCGTGTTCCGATTGAGAGGAGTGAAAGTCAGGAAGCGTTTTCGGGGCGCGCGAGGATCGCCTCCGCGAGCGCGAAATCTTCCGGGTACGTGACCTTGAAGTTGCGCAGGCTGCCCTGCACGACGCGCGGCGTATGGCCGGCCCATTCGATCGCGCTCGCTTCGTCGGTCAGGTCGTGCCCTTCGCGCTGCGCGCGCAGGATCGCTTCGCGCAGCATGCCGATACGGAACATCTGCGGCGTCTGCGCCTGCCACAGCGCGTCGCGCGGCTCCGTGCGCGCGATCGCGTCGCCGCCGGCCGGCACGCGCTTGAGCGTATCGGCCACCGGCAGCGCGACGATCCCGCCGACCGGGTCATCCTTCAGCGTCGCGACGAGCGTGCGGATCAGCGCCGGCGTGATGCCCGGGCGCGCGGCGTCGTGCACGAGCACCCAGTCGTGGTCGGTCGCGCCGAATTCCGCCAGCTCCAGCAGCCCGTTGAGCACCGACGCCTGCCGCGAGCCGCCGCCGCAGCGACGCACCGCGAAGCGCAGGCCCGCGAAGCGGCGCGCGTCGAAATGGGTATCGTCGGGCGCGAGCACGACGAGCGTCTGCGCGAACTCGCTGCACGCGTCGAACGCGGCGAGCGTGTAGTGCAGCAGCGCGCGGCCGGCCAGCGTGCGGTATTGCTTCGGCACGGCCGAACCGGAACGGCTGCCCGTGCCGGCACAGGGAATCAGGGCGAAAAGTCGGGGAGTCACGAAGGGAAACGCCGGAAAGGTGAAATCGAGAAGCGGATTTTATAATAGGTCTTTCGTCTCGACCGGCGCACCGCGATGCGCCCGTGCACGCCACCCCTGTCGTCCCTATGCCAGATAACGCTTCCACCCCGTCCGCTTCACCCGTTGCCCGCGTCAAGCCCGGCCAGCGTTTCGCCTTCGACGGCGCGCACGGCTCCGCCGACGCGCTCGCCATCGCCCGTTATCTCGCCGACAACCGCCAGGACGTGCCGCTCCTCGCGGTGATCTGCGCGAACGCGGTCGACGCGCAGCGGCTGTCGCAGGAAATCCACTACTTCTCGCCCGACGCGCGCGTGCGCCTGCTGCCCGACTGGGAAACGCTGCCGTACGACACGTTCTCGCCGCACCAGGACCTCGTGTCCGAGCGGCTGGCGACGCTGCACGACCTCGGCGAGGGCCGCTGCGACATCCTGCTGGTGCCCGCGACCACCGCGCTGTACCGGATGCCGCCCGCGTCGTTCATGGCCGCGTACACGTTCGCGTTCGCGCAGGGCGAGCGGCTCGACGAGGCTAAGCTGAAATCGCAGCTCACGCTGGCCGGCTACGAGCACGTGAGCCAGGTCGTGCGGCCCGGCGAATACTGCGTGCGCGGCTCGCTGATCGACCTGTACCCGATGGGTTCGCCGCTGCCGTACCGGATCGACCTGTTCGACGACCAGGTCGACTCGATCCGCGCGTTCGACCCCGACACGCAGCGCAGCCTGTACCCGGTGCGCGACGTGCGCCTGCTGCCCGGCCGCGAGTTCCCGTTCGACGAGGCCGCGCGCACGGCCTTCCGCAGCCGCTGGCGCGAAACCTTCGAGGGCGACCCGAGCCGCGCGCCGATCTACAAGGACATCGGCAACGGCGTGCCGTCGGCCGGCATCGAGTATTACCTGCCGCTGTTCTTCGACGAGACGGCCACGCTGTTCCACTACCTGCCGCAGGACGCGCACCTCGTGTTCACCGGCGATCTCGAAGCGTCGATCCGCCGCTTCACGGCCGATACGAAGCAGCGTCACGCGTTCCTCGCGCACGATCGCGAGCGGCCGATTCTCGAGCCGCAGCGGCTGTTCCTGTCCGACGAGGATTTCTTCGCGTTCGCGAAGCCGTTCGCGCGCGTCGTGCTGCCCGCGCAGCCGGCCGGCGGCTGGGCGACCGCGCTGCCCGAGCTCACCGTCGACCGCCATGCGGAGGATCCGCTCGCGTCGCTGCGCACGTTCGTCGAATCGTCGGGCAAGCGCGTGCTGCTCACCGTCGAATCGGCCGGCCGTCGGGAAACGATCCTGCAACTGCTCGCGGAACATCACCTGCGGCCATCCTCGAACGACGATTTCGCGAGCTGGCTCGCGAGCGACGCGCGCTTCGCGCTCGGCGTCGCGCCGCTCGCGAACGGTTTCGCGGTGCCGGGCGAAGGTTACGCGATCGTCACCGAAACCGAGCTGTACGGCGCGCTCGGCCGCCGCGCGGGCCGCCGCCGGCAGGAACAGGCGAGCAACGTCGACGCGATGGTGCGCGACCTGTCCGAGCTGAAAGTGGGCGACCCGGTCGTGCACGCGCAGCACGGCATCGGCCGCTACATGGGCCTCGTGTCGATGGATCTCGGCGAAGGCGAGACCGAATTCCTGCACCTCGAATACTCGGGCGACAGCAAGCTCTACGTGCCCGTCGCGCAACTGCACGTGATCTCGCGCTACAGCGGCGCCGATCCCGACAGCGCACCGCTGCACGCACTCGGCTCCGGCCAGTGGGAGCGCGCCAAGCGCAAGGCCGCGCAGCAGATCCGCGACACGGCCGCCGAGCTGCTGAACCTGTACGCGCGCCGCGCGGCCCGCGAGGGCCACGCGTTCGCGCTCGACCCGCGCGACTACGTGAAATTCGCGGAAAGCTTCGGCTTCGAGGAAACGCCCGACCAGGCCGCGGCGATCGCGGCCGTGATCGGCGACATGACGAGCGGCAAGCCGATGGACCGCCTCGTGTGCGGCGACGTCGGCTTCGGCAAGACCGAGGTCGCGCTGCGCGCCGCGTTCATCGCGGTGATGGGCGGCAAGCAGGTCGCGCTGCTGTCGCCGACGACGCTGCTCGCCGAGCAGCACACGCAGACCTTCGCCGACCGCTTCGCGGACTGGCCGGTGCGCATCGTCGAGCTATCGCGCTTCAAGACCGCGAAGGAAGTGAACGCGGCGATCGCGCAGATCAACGAAGGCAGCGTCGACATCGTGATCGGCACGCACAAGCTGCTGTCGTCGGACGTGCAGTTCAAGCGCCTCGGCCTCGTGATCATCGACGAGGAGCACCGCTTCGGCGTGCGCCAGAAGGAAGCGCTGAAGGCGCTGCGCGCGGAAGTCGACGTGCTGACGCTCACCGCGACGCCGATCCCGCGTACGCTCGGCATGGCGCTCGAAGGGCTGCGCGATTTCTCGGTGATCGCGACCGCGCCGCAGAAGCGGCTCGCGATCAAGACCTTCGTGCGCCGCGAGGAAGAAAGCGTGATCCGCGAGGCGATGCTGCGCGAGCTGAAGCGCGGCGGCCAGGTGTACTTCCTGCACAACGAGGTCGAGACGATCGAGAACCGCAAGGCGATGCTCGAGGCGCTCGTGCCCGAGGCGCGCATCGTGATCGCGCACGGCCAGATGCACGAGCGCGAGCTCGAACGCGTGATGCGCGATTTCGTCGCGCAGCGCGCGAACGTGCTGCTGTGCACGACCATCATCGAGACTGGCATCGACGTGCCGAGCGCGAACACGATCATCATGCACCGCGCGGACAAGTTCGGCCTCGCGCAGCTTCACCAGTTGCGCGGCCGCGTCGGCCGCTCGCACCACCAGGCCTACGCGTACCTGCTGGTCAACGATCCGCAGTCGTTGACCAAGCAGGCGCAGCGCCGGCTGGAAGCGATTCAGCAGATGGAGGAACTGGGCTCGGGCTTCTATCTCGCGATGCACGACCTCGAGATCCGCGGCACCGGCGAGGTGCTCGGCGACAAGCAGTCGGGCGAAATCCACGAGATCGGCTTCCAGCTCTATACGGACATGCTGAACGACGCGGTGAAGGCGCTGAAGAACGGCAAGGAACCCGACCTCACCGCCCCGCTCGCCGCGACGACCGAAATCAACCTGCATGCGCCCGCGATCCTGCCGGCCGACTACTGCGCGGACGTGCAGGAGCGACTGTCGCTGTACAAGCGGCTCGCGAACTGCGAGCACGGCGACGCGATCGACGGCATCCAGGAGGAACTGATCGACCGCTTCGGCAAGCTGCCGCCGCAGGCGCACGCGCTCGTCGAGACGCACCGGCTGCGGATCGCCGCGAAGCCGCTCGGCATCGTGAAGATCGACGCGAGCGAGGCCGCGATCGGACTGCAGTTCGAGCCGAACCCGCCGATCGATCCGATGCGGATCATCGAGATGGTGCAGAAGCATCGCCACATCAAGCTCGCGGGCCAGGACAAGCTGCGCATCGAGACGCGCTCGCCCGACCTCGCGATCCGCGTGTCGACGATCAAGGAAACGCTGCGCGCGCTCGCCCCGAAACAGGGGGCGGCCGTCGCGGCCCGTTGATGCAGCGCCGACGCGGCGCCGATGCGATCCTGACGGGCGCGACGTTGCTGCACCGCATCGCGCCCGGCGAAGGCGGCCGGGCGCGTTTTTGAGTATGATTTCCTATTCATCAGACGGAGTTTTGCCATGTCCACTCCCGACGCGACGGCGCCGTCCGCCGCCACCGAAGGCGACGCATTGCTCGTCAGCCTGCCCTGGGTCAAGCAACTCGTGTCGATGGACACGACGAGCCGCGTGCCGAACCTCGGCCTGATCGAGACGGTGCGCGACGCGCTCGCCGCGAAGGGCATCGCGTCGACGATCACGCACGACCCGCGCGACGGCTGGGCGAACCTGTTTGCCACCGTGCCCGCGCACGACGGTTCGACGAACGGCGGCATCGTGCTGTCGGGCCATACCGACGTCGTGCCGGTCGACGGCCAGCAATGGGACAGCAACCCGTTCGCGCCGGAAATCCGCGACGGCCGCCTGTACGGCCGCGGCACCTGCGACATGAAGGGCTTCATCGGCGCGGCGCTCGCGCTGCTGCCCGAGATGCAGGCGACGAAGCTCGCGAAGCCGATCCATTTCGCGCTGTCCTACGACGAGGAAATCGGCTGCGCGGGCGCGCCGCTGATGATCGCGGATCTCGTGAAGCGCGGCGTGCAGCCGTCCGGCTGCATCGTCGGCGAGCCGACCAGCATGCGGCCGATCATCGCGCACAAGGGCATCAACGCGTACCGCTGCTGCGTGCGCGGCCACGCCGCGCATTCGTCGCTGACGCCGAAGGGGCTCAACGCGATCGAGTATGCGGCGCGCCTCATCTGCCACATCCGCGACATCGCCGAGCGCTTTCGCGCCGAAGGCCCGTTCGACGAACTGTACGACGTGCCGTTCACGACCGCGCAGACGAGCACGATCCAGGGCGGCAACGCGATCAACACCGTGCCGGCCGAGTGCCGCTTCGACTTCGAATTCCGCAACCTGCCGACGCTCGATCCCGAACAGATCTTCGCGCGCATCGAAGCCTACGCGCAGGAAACGCTGCTGCCGCAGATGCTGCGCGAGCATCCGGGCGCCGCGATCGAGTTCTCGAAGATCGCCGCGGCGCCCGGCCTCGACGCGACCGAACAGGCGGCGATCACGCAGCTCGTGCGCGCGCTGACGGCCGACCAGGACAAGCGCAAGGTCGCGTACGGCACCGAGGCCGGGCTGTTCGCCCGCGCGGGCATCCCGAGCGTCGTGTGCGGGCCCGGCAACATCGAGCAGGCGCACAAGCCGAACGAATATGTCGAGCTCGCGCAGCTCGCCGGCTGCGAGCAATTCCTGCGCAAGTTCATCCGCAGCATGTCGGTCGACGCGCACTGACTGCCTCCCGCCACGCCGGCCCGCGTGCGCGGGCCGGCCCACTCCGCCACCCGCCACGTCATGTCGACTGAACAACAGGGCACGGCCCATACGACGATCGACGGCGAGCCGATTCCGACGCTCGACGAGATTGCCGCGCAGCATTTCGCGTTGTCGCCGTGGGTCGCGCGCACGCCCGTATTCGAGCGCGCCGACCTGCCCTCCCTCGAAGGCACGCACGTCAACTTCAAGTTCGAGCTGCTGCAGGCGAGCGGCAGCTTCAAGGCGCGCGGCGCGTTCACGCACGTGCTCGCGCTCGACGAAGCCCGCAAGAACGCGGGCGTCACCTGCGTGTCGGCCGGCAATCACGCGGCGGCCGTCGCGTACGCGGCGATGCGGCTCGGCAGCAGCGCGAAAGTCGTGATGTTCCATACCGCGAGCCCGACGCGCATCGCGCAGTGCAAGCAGTACCGCGCGGAAGTCGTGCTCGCGGGCAGCGCGTCGCAGGCATTCGACCTCGTGCGGCGCATCGAGGCCGAGGAAGGCCGCTTCTTCATTCATCCGTTCAACGGCTATCACACGATTCTCGGCACCGCGACGCTCGGCTACGAATGGGCGACGCAGACGCCGGACCTCGACGCGGTGATCGTGCCGATCGGCGGCGGCGGGCTCGCGGCCGGCATGGCGACCGCGCTGCGGCTCGCGAATCCGCGCGTGCACGTGTACGGCGTCGAGCCGGAAGGCGCCGACGCGATGAGCCGCAGCTTCGCGGCCAATCACACGATCAAGATGAGCGCGATGCAGTCGATCGCCGATTCGCTGATGGCGCCGCATACCGAGGAATACAGCTATCAGCTGTGCCGGCGCCATCTCGATCGCATCGTCACCGTCTCCGACGATGCACTGCGCGCCGCGATGCTGTTCCTGTTCTCGCACCTGAAACTGTCGGTGGAGCCGGCCTGCGCGGCCGCGCTCGCGGCGCTCCTCGGCCCGCTGCGCGAAACGCTGCAGGGCAAGCGCGTCGGCGTGCTGCTGTCGGGCACGAACACCGATCCCGCCACGCTCGGCATGCACCTCGCGCACGCGCAACTGCAGCACTGACCACGCGTCGTGCGTGCGCAAACCGACCCGGGGTTATCCCCAGATTATGTTGACAGCCCTGTTGATAACCCGCCGGACAAGCGCGCAAGTGGTTGAGCGGGCGGCGTTTTGCGCGCGCGAAGGTCGATCGTCACGAAATGGGCAGATGCGGCGGCTGGCCGCATGCGCTGCGGTGCTCGCCCTGCTCGCCGGTTGCGCGGCGCCACCCTCGTCCACCTCCCCCGCGCAATCTGCGTCCTGCGCGCGGCCGGGCGAAAGCCGCATGCTGCAGGCCGACCTGCTGTTCGGGCGCGACATCGCCGGGCGCGGCCCCGTCACCGATGCCGAACGCGCGGCATTCCTCGCCGACACGGTCACGCCACGCTTCGCCGACGGCCTCACGTACTGGGACACGCACGGCCAGTGGCGCGACCGCGCGAGCGGCGCGATCACGCGCGAAGACAGTTTCGTGATCCGTATCATCGCCGACGATACGCCCGACACGCGTACGCGGCTCGCCGCGATCCGGCAAGCGTACGTCGAGCGATTTCATCAGCAATCGGTCGGCATGACCGTCGTGCCGGCCTGCGCGTCGTTCTGATTCACCGTCTTTGCTGCCCGGCCGCACGCAAAAAAAACGGGCGCCCGAAGGCGCCCGTCGCATGCGCGGAGAACGGCGTATCGCTTACTTGCTCTCGAACATGTCCATGATCTGCTGCTTCTCCTGCGGCGTGACGGGCGGCGGCGCCAGCCCTGCCGCGCCGGCGGAACCGAGGGCGTCGTTCGCGCTGATCGCGTTCTCGGCCGGGTTGATGTCGACGTTCGCGACGAAGCCGTTGCCCGGCGTGCGATCGGCGTAGTACAGCTCGCCGTCGATCGTGGTCAGGCCGTCCGGCATCGGCATCTGCTGCTCGGGCACGCCGTTCAGCGCGGTGCGCATGTAGTTCACCCAGATCGGCAGCGCGAGCTGCGCGCCGAATTCGCGGCTGCCCAGGCTCTTCGGCTGGTCGAAGCCCATCCAAGCCACCGCGACGAGCGACTGCTGGTAGCCGGCGAACCAGCCATCCTTCGCATCGTTCGTCGTACCCGTCTTGCCCTGCAGGTCGTTGCGGCCCAGCGCGTTGGTGCCCGCGCCCGTGCCGGCCGTCGCGACCGAATGCAGCAGGCTGTTCATCACGTACGCGTTGCGGCCTTCGATCGTGCGCGGCGCCGTGCTGCCCGCGACCACCGGCTGCGACTTCTGCATCGGCTGGCCGCGCGCGTCGTCGACTTCGGCGATCAGGTACGGGTCGACCTTGTAGCCGCCGTTCGCGAACACCGCGTAGCCGGTCGCGAGCTGCAGCGGCGTCACGAGCCCCGCGCCGAGCGCCATCGGCAGGTACGGCGGCGTCTTCGCCGGATCGAAGCCGAAGCGCTGCGTCACGTACTGCTGCGCGTACTGCGTGCCGATCGACGCGAGGATCCGGATCGACACGAGGTTCTTCGAACGCTGCAGGCCGGTGCGCATCGTCATCGGGCCGTCCGGCTGGTCGTCGTCCTTCGGCTCCCACGCGGTGCCGCCCGGCACGCTCGGCGGGAAGTACAGCGGCGCGTCGTTGATCATCGTCGCCGGCCCGAGCCCCTTGTCGAGCGACGCCGAGTAGATGAACGGCTTGAACGACGAGCCCGGCTGCCGCCACGCCTGCGTCACGTGGTTGAACTTGCTCTTGTTGAAGTCGAAGCCGCCGACGAGCGAGCGGATCGCGCCGTCCTGCGGCGCGATCGCGACGAGCGCGCCTTCGACCTGCGGCAACTGCACGACCTGCCAGCCCGCCTTGCCGTCCTTCAGCACGCGCACGACCGAGCCCGGCTTGATGCGCAGCGCGTTGTTCGCGCGCGGGCCCAGCGCGGCCGACACGAAACGCAGCCCGGCCGGGCCGATCGTCGTGGTCGCCCCGCCGACGAACTGCACCTCGACCGCATTCGGCGACGCCGACAGCACGACCGCCGATTGCAGGTCGCCGTTGTCCGGGTGATCGGCGAGCGCGTCGTCGATCGCCTCGTCGCGCTCGTCGCCGGCCGCAGGCAGGTTGATCGACGCTTCGGGGCCGCGATAGCCGTGGCGGCGCTCGTAGTCGAGAATCCCGCGACGCACGGCCTGGTATGCGGCTTCCTGGTCAGCCGAATTGATCGTCGTCGTGACGGTCAGCCCGCGCGTGTAGGTTTCGTCCTTGTATTGCTCGTACATCATCTGCCGCACCATCTCGGCGACGTACTCGCCGTGCACCGCGTATTGATTGCCCGGCGTGCGCACGTGAATCTCTTCCTTGATCGCTGCGTCGTACTGCGGCTGCGTGATGTAGCCGATGTCGAGCATGCGCTTCAGGATGTATTCCTGACGCACCTTCGCGCGCTTCGGATTGACGACCGGGTTGTACGCGGACGGCGCCTTCGGCAGCCCCGCGAGCATCGCCGCTTCCGCGAGCGTGATGTCCTTCAGGTCCTTGCCGAAGTACACGCGCGCGGCGGCCGCGAAGCCGTACGAACGCTGGCCGAGATAGATCTGGTTCATGTACAGCTCGAGGATCTGGTCCTTCGTCAAGGCCTTCTCGATCTTGTACGCGAGCAGCATTTCGTAGATCTTGCGCGTGTAGGTCTTCTCGCTCGACAGGAAGAAGTTGCGCGCGACCTGCATCGTGATCGTACTCGCGCCCTGACGCGCGCCGCCGTGCATCAGGTCGGCCACGCCCGCGCGCAGGATGCCGAGGAAATCGACGCCGCCGTGCTCGTAGAAGCGGTAGTCCTCGATCGCGAGCACGGCCTTCTTCATCACGTCGGGAATGTCCTGGAAGCGCACGAGGCTGCGGCGCTCCTCGCCGAACTCGCCGATCAGCACGTGGTCGGCCGTGAACACGCGCAGCGGCACCTTCGGCTGGTAATTCGTCAGCGCATCGAGCGACGGCAGTTGCGGCGCCATCACGACGAGCGCGTAACCGACGATCAGCGCGCCGACCACCGCAAGCGTCGCGATGAGGCCGACGAACCACAGCGCGACGCGCGAGCCGAACGTGCGGCGGCGCCCTCCGCCTCCGCCACCGCGCTGCTGCGCACGGCGGCCGTCGTCGCGATCGTCGTCATCGGGGTAATAGGCTCCGGACGGCGAACGGCGCAGCGTGTAGTGGGGTTCGTTCCTGTCGGAAGAAGAAGGCGGTCGTTTGATAATTGGCATGTCGGAATGGCGGGCGGTCGTGGCGCCCTCGGACGCATGCGGAAATGCAAGCGGATGAATCAGAGTGGGTGCATCGAGATGCGGCTGTCACGTCGACAGACCCCGCCGCGCGGCGATCCGTTCCCGCGACGTGACAGCGCATTTTAATGAAATCGACCGGGGGCCTTCGCGATTTTTTGTAAAAATTCCCGCAATGGCGTGATTTGCGGCACGTATTGTCGGCATCCTCGGCCTATGATGGACACGCGACACGGCGCGTGCGCACGCGTTTCTTTCAGCCGCGAAAGGTTGGGCGTCCTGATGCACGAGCCGCTTGAACTCGCGCGTTTAAGCCGTATTTAAGTGAACCGGTGGTGTAATATCCGCCGGCTCACGCGGGCCGGAACCGTAGCGGGACCGAAGCGGGACCGTAGCGGGACCAGCTCGCAGCGGGCATTGCCGCGGTCACGCGGCGCCTTTCAACCACGGAGGATTTCATGTCGCTTTTCGACTCTATTTCGCGCACGATCAAAGGCCTGCTGAACGATGCGGCCGATTCGGTACAGGATCCGTCGCGCGACGCACGGCAGATCGTGCGGGAGCTCGACGACAGCATCGGCCGTGCCGAGAATTCGCTGATCGAAATCGAGGCACAGGTCGCCACCCAGCGCAGCAAGCGCGATGCGGCCGACGACAAGGTGAAGAAGTACGAGGACGGCGCGAAGCGTGCGCTGCAGGCCGGCGACGAAGCGCTCGCCCGCGAGGCGCTCGCCGCACAGTCCAACGCGGAAGCCGAGCGCGATGCGCTCGCGGCCGAACTGGCGACGCTCGAGCCGTCGGTCGACAAGCTGAAGGGGCAGATCGCCGACATGCGCCAGCGCCGCAACGACCTCAACGCGCGCTCGAACATCCTGCAGGCCAAGCAGGAAATCGCGCAGGCGAAGGACGTGGCCGCCAGCGCGCTGGGCGGCATCGGCGGCAAGAACCTGTCCGAGGATTTCCAGAAGCTCGAGGACAAGGTCGCGCTGCAGAATGCCCGCTCGGACGCGCGCCTCAATTCCGCCGACACGTCGAGCGGCAAGGCGCTCGAGGACAAGCTCGCCGCGTTGAACAAGGGCCCGTCGGTCGAAGATCGTCTCGCCGCGCTGAAGAAGCAGCTCGATACGCCCGCGCAGTAACCGCCGCCGCGAGCCCCCGCGTCGCGCCCCGGCCCGGGCGCGCGGCGCGAACCGATCGTCAGGAGACGGGCGCGTCGCGCCCGGTTCGACCATGAAGAAATCTCTCGCCGCACTCGGCCTCTCGCTGATGTTGCTGTCGTCCGCCGCGTTTGCGGTCCCGTCGCTGCAGCAGGTCGAGCAATCGATCGCGCAGCGCAACTGGCAGCAAGCCGACACGCAACTGTCGCAAGTCATCGACGCCCATCCGAACAACGCGCACGCGCGCTACCTGTATGCGCAGGTGCTGGACCGCGAAGGCCGCGCGTCCGACGCGCTCGCGCAACTGCAGCGCGCGAAATCGCTCGATCCGCAACTGAAGTTCACCGACGCGTCGCGCTTCGCGCAGACGGAGTCGCGCATTCGCGCCGATGCCGCGCGCGTGAGCGGCAACGCGCCGTCGGCCGCGCAGGCGGGCACCCTGCAGCCGGGGCTCGCTCCCGCCGTCGCGCCGGCCGAAAAACACGGCCCGTCGACCGGCATGTGGATCGGCCTCGGGCTGATCGTCGCCGTGATCGCGCTGGTGCTGCGCTGGACGCTGCAACGCGCGCGCACGGCCGACGACGGCCGCGCCGACGACGAACGCCGCACGCAGCTCAAGCGCGCGACCGACGTGCTGAACGACATCCGGCCGCTGAAGCTCGATGCGAAGCTGTCGACGGCGCCCGGCGCCGCGGCGCTGACCGGCGAGCTCGAAGCGATCGAGAACGACGCGCGCACGCTCGTCGAGACGCTCTCGAGCGGCAAGAATCCGGTGCCGCCGTATCGCGTCGATGAACTCGAACAGCGCCACGCCAGCGTGAAGGCGCGCGTCGAAGGCCGTCCCGACCCGGCGGCGCAGCCCGCGGCGCCGGCGAACGGCAGCGGCTCCGTGTACGCGCAGGAAGCCGACCGCATGACGGGCGCCCAGGGCCAGCCGTATCAGCAGCAGCCCTACCCGCCGCAACAGCCCTATCCGCAACAGCAGCCGCCCGTCGTGATTCAGCAAGGCGGCGGTTTCGGCGGCGGGATGGGCGGGCTCCTGACCGGCGTGCTGCTCGGCGAAGCGATGTCGGGCGGCCGCGAGCGCGTGGTCGAACGCGACGTGATCGTCGACGGCGAACGCCACCGGCAGGAGGCCGACCCGGGCTTCGACCTCGGCCGCGGCGACGATTCGAGCTGGAGCGACGGCAATGGTGGCGGTGGGGGCATGGACCTCGGCAGCAACGACGACGGTTGGACCGACGACAACACCTGAAGCACCGACGGCCAGGCGTCGACGTCCGTCTCGACGCCCGGCCGCGCACGCCGCGCGCTGCCGCATGGCCGCCCGCTGCCGACGCGCGGATTTGTCAATCATTTCAAGATGGACTACCGGCAATGGGGCACGTTCGCTATCATGCGGCCATCGGCGTGCCACCGACCCTCATTCGACGCAAGGCAATCCTGCGCGTCGCGGCACGCCTCCCCCGCCCCAAACAGGAGAAAGCCGCTCATGAGCATCATCAAGGAATTCAAGGAGTTCGCCGTCAAGGGCAACGTGATGGATCTCGCCGTCGGCGTGATCATCGGCGGCGCGTTCTCGAAGATCGTCGACTCGGTCGTGAAGGATCTCATCATGCCGGTCATCGGCGTGCTGACCGGCGGCCTGGATTTCTCGAACAAGTTCATTCTGCTCGGCACCATCCCCCCGTCGTTCAAGGGTAATCCCGATTCGTTCAAGGACCTGCAGGCCGCGGGCGTCGCCGCATTCGGCTACGGCTCGTTCATCACCGTGGCGATCAATTTCGTGATCCTCGCGTTCATCATTTTCCTGATGGTGAAATTCATCAACAAGCTGCGCAAGCCGGAAGAAGCCGCGCCGGCCGCGACGCCGGAAGACATCGTGCTGCTGCGCGAGATCCGCGATTCGCTCAAGCAGCGCTGATCGCGCCGCGTTTCGCGTGCCAGGCCCGCCCCGTGCGGGCCTTTTTATTGCGCATGCGATGCACCGCCGCATGCGGCCCATCTCACTTTTTTGTGACGGGCGAATGCACGCGCGGGAAAAGCAGGTCTATGATGGAGACTAAACGACAGTACGGGCGCCAAGACGCTGGCTGTGTCGATCATGGCGAGCAGGTCGACGGGAGACATTGATCGTCGTACTGCACGAATGCAGCATTTTCGTGTGCTATAAAGGATCGACATGCGGCGTACATAGCCGGGAGTGGGTCGCATGAAAGTGCCGCATTTCTTGCAATTGTTTTTGAGGCGAGTGTTTATGTCCTTCCCGAAAAAACGTCGGCGTGCGCCGCAGGATGGCCAGGAGTCGTTCCTCGCGGTCTTGCGCCACTCGAAGCCGTTTGCCCAGCTCGACACCAAGATTGCCCGCGCCCGCGCGCAGGACGAGCCCGTCCTCTATGCGCACGTGCTGCCCGGCCTCGACGTGCTCCTGTGCAGCGTGCGCGGCGCGCAGCCGCCCTATCCGGCCATCGCCGAGCTGCGCAAGCGCTGCATCGAATCGATCGCCAACGCGCTCGAGCAACCGCTCGACGGCCTCGAGAACGGTGGTTACTGGTACGAAGCGAACGGCTTCGGCTTCCTCGTGTTCGCCAGCCGCGCGCGTGCGCGCATCCTGCCCGAGTTTGGTGCGGGCACGAAAGCGAGCCTGCGCGGCGGCCTCGGCCGCCAGAACGCCGGCGATACGACACCCCGCTCGCTCGGCTGATCCCCCAGTCATTCGATGGGCCGCCTCCGGGCGGCCCATCTGCCATTCACACGCCCTGCTTGCCCGTCACGACGCCTGCCGGCGACCGTTGCCCGGCCGCACGATGTCGATGAACGCGGCGAAATCGGCACCGGCCAGCCCCTGCGCGGCGCCGAGCCTCAGCACCTGCTGCACGGTGGCCGACACGGGCATCACCGCGCCCGTGTCGCGCGCGGCGTCCGCGATGGCATCGACATCCTTTTGAAACGTACTCAGCGCGCCGATCGCAGGATGGCCGCCCGACGTCATGCGCGGCACGAACGTCTGCAGCAGCACCGAATCGGCCCATCCGCCGGCCAGCGCCTCGGCCAGACGCGCGGCATCAATGCCGCTCGCCTGCGCGAGGCCCACAGCCTCGGCGATCGCGGTGACCGTCGCGGTGACGATCGCCTGGTTGCACAGTTTCGCCGTCTGGCCCGCCCCCGCGTCGCCCATGTGCGTGATGCGCGACGCGTACGTATCGATCAACGGGCGCACCGCGTCGAGATCGGCCGCGCGGCCGCCGGCCATCACCGCGAGCGTGCCGGCCTGCGCGCCCGGCACGCCGCCGGACACCGGCGCATCGACCCAGCCGACGCCGAGCGCGGCCGCACGCGCCGCATAGTCGCGCGTGACGGCGGGCGGAATGCTCGAATGATCGACGATGCGCCGCACGCGACGCGCGCTCGCGTCACCGGAAAGCAGCCCGTGCTCGCCGAACACGACGTCGCCGACTGCCCGGCCGTCGAGCACGCACACGAACGCCGTCTCGACGCGCTCGGCCAGCTCGCGCGGCGTGCCGACCACCTGCGCGCCGTCCTTCACCAGCGCCTCGGCCTTCTCGCGCGAGCGGTTCCACACGCTCACGCGATGCCCGGCCGCCAGCAAATGCCGAATCATCGGCGCGCCCATCAATCCCGGTCCGCAAAATCCGACTTCCACGTTCGTCGTCTCCGATATGGGTTGCAGTTGCCGCCCATCATACCTATCACTCAAGAAGCCGGGCACGCACCGGAACCGTAGCGGGACCGTAGCGGGACCGAAGCGGGACCGCCTCGGGACCGCGCCTTGCACCGGCAAAACAGATCGATATCCCAGGGAGGCATCATGAGCGACCACGTGTACAAGATGATCGAGCTGACCGGTTCGTCGCGGCAATCGAGCGACGACGCGATTCGCAACGCGATCTCGAAAGCCGGCAAGACGCTGCACAACCTGCACTGGTTCCAGGTGACCGAAACCCGCGGCCACATCGAAGGCGATCAGGTCGTGCACTGGCAGGTCACGCTGAAGGTCGGCATGCGCATCGACGACTGACGCACCCGTCGCCACCCGCCGCGCCGCGGTCCGGATCCGCGCAATACGGATCCGCGCGGCGCCGCGCGCCCATCCGTTCAGGCCCCTTGTCGCGGCCCGGCCGGCGGATACCTGCGGGTATCCATCTCTTGACGCTGATTTTCGTTCATATTAAAAACGATATACCCCACCCACTCCTCGATCAGCCCAGCCATATAACCCGGAGATAACATGAGTCAGCAACGCGAGGCGATCGACACGTACCTCTTGCGCGTCTTGCACACCTTGTTGATGGAGCGCAGCGTCACGCGCGCGGCCGTCAAACTGAACCAGTCGCAACCGGCAATCAGCGCCGCGCTGCGGCGCCTGCGCGACATCACCGGCGATCCGCTGCTGGTGCGCGGCAAGTCCGGCATGGTGCCGACCGAATACGGGCTGCGCCTGCTCGAGCCCGTGCAGAACGCGCTGCGCGAAATCGAGCGCATCAAGTTCCAGCAGCACAACTTCGACCCGGCCACGTCGATCCGCTGCTACCGGATCGGCTGCCCCGACTACCTGAACGTGCTGTTCGTGCCGACCGTCGTCGAACGCTTTCGCCTGGCCGCGCCGAATGCGACGCTCGAGTTCCACTCGCTCGGCCCCGCGTTCGACTACGAGCTCGCGCTGGAAGACGGCAAGCTCGACATCGTCGTCGGCAACTGGCCCGAGCCGCCCGAGCAACTGCACCTGTCGAACCTGTTCGTCGACGAAATCGTCTGCCTGATGAGCAACACGCACCCGTTCGCGAAGCGCGGCGGGCTCACGCTCGACCAGTACCTGAACGCGCCGCATCTCGCGCCGACGCCGTACTCGGTCGGCCAGCGCGGCGCGATCGACGTGCATCTCGCGCGCGAACGGCTCAAGCGCCACGTGGTCGTCACGCTGCCGTACTTCAACCTCGCGCCTTACGTGCTCGTGAAGTCGGACCTGATCTTCACGACCACGCGGCTGTTCGCCGATCACTACGCGAAGTTTCTGCCGCTGTCGGTCGTGCCGGCGCCGCTCGACTTCCCGCCGATGCAGTATTACCAGCTGTGGCACGAGCGCTGCCATTACTCCGACGAAGTGCGCTGGCTGCGCAGCCTCGTCGCCGAAGCCACCCGCACGCTGATCGAGGCGTAGGCGCACAGGGCGCGCCCCGCGCGCGCGCCGGTCACGCCGTTGTGCGTGGCCGCGGCGGGTTGCGCGGCGGGCGGTGGCCGCCACGGCCGCGCAACCGATCCGCAACGTGCTGCGCGATCTCCGCGCCGACGCGTCAGCGCGACGCTTCCACGAGCGCGTGCGCGAGCGCGTTGTGGCGCTCGATCACGGGCGGCAGATCGAGCGTGGCCAGCCGCCCTTCGCGCACCACCACCTTGCCGTTCACCACCGTGTACGCCGTCTGCGACGGCGCGCAGAACACGAGCGCCGCGACCGGATCGTGCAGCGCGCCCGCGAACAACGGCTGACGCAGGTCGAACGCGGCGAAATCTGCGGCCATGCCGGGCTTCAGCGCGCCGATGTCGTCGCGGTTGAGCACCTTCGCGCCGCCGAGCGTCGCGATCTCGAGCGCCTCGCGCGCGGTCATCGCGTCGGGCCCGAAGCCGACGCGCTGCAACAGCAGCGCCTGGCGTACCTCGGCGACCATCTGCGCGCCGTCGTTCGATGCGGAACCGTCGACGCCGAGCCCCACCGGCACGCCCGCGAGTCGCATCTTCTTCACCGGCGCGATGCCGGACGCGAGCCGCATGTTCGAACAAGGACAGTGCGCGACACCCGTGCCGGTGCGCGCGAACAGGCCGATGCCCGCATCGTCGAGCTGCACGCAGTGCGCATGCCACACGTCGTGGCCGACCCAGCCGAGGTCTTCCGCGTATTCGGCGGGCGTCATCCCGAACTTCTCGCGGCTGTACGCGATGTCGTTGACGTTCTCCGCGAGGTGCGTATGCAGCGACACGCCGTATTCGCGCGCGAGCACGGCCGCGTCGCGCATCAACTCGCGGCTCACCGAGAACGGCGAGCACGGCGCGACCACCACGCGCAGCATCGCGTAGCGCCCTTCGTCGTGATAGGTCTCGATCAGGCGCTGCGTGTCGCGCAGGATATCCGGTTCGCGCTCGACGACCGAATCGGGCGGCAGCCCGCCGTCGCGCTGGCCGACGCTCATCGCGCCGCGGCTCGCGTGAAAGCGCATGCCGATCCGCCGCGCGGCGCCGATGCTGTCGTCGAGCCGGCTGCCGTTCGGATAGATGTACAGATGGTCGCTCGACGTCGTGCAGCCCGACTGCAGCAGCTCGGCCATCGCGGTGAGCGTCGACACCTCGATCATCTCGGGCGTCAGGTGCCCCCAGATCCGGTACAGGTTCGTGAGCCAGCCGAACAGTTCGGCGTTCTGCGCGGCCGGCACCGCGCGCGTGAGGCTCTGGTACATGTGGTGATGCGTGTTCACGAGCCCCGGGATCACGAGGTGGCCGCGCAGGTCGAGCACTTCGTCGGCCGTGTCGGGCAGCTCGGCGCTCGGGCCGACCGCGACGATCCGGTTGTCTTCGATGTAGAGTCCCGCGTCGCGCAGCTCGCGGCGCGTGTCGTCCATGGTCACGAGCACGTCGGCGTGCTTGACCAACAGGGTCGTCGGGCGGGATGAGGTGGGGTTCGGCGCGCGTGCGCCAGCGTGCTGCTCGAGATTCATGCGTTCTCCGCGTCGGTCTGCCTCCCGGGTTGCCCTGGAGGCGGTCACACAGCCGTTCGAACGCTGAATCGCGGCACGCCCCGGTGCCTGCGTCCGTTCGAACGCCCTGGCCCGGTTACCCGGCGTGCTCGCCGTCTTCGGGGTACGCGCGGGCCACGGGCCGACGCGCACGGCGGGAGGATCGCCCAAGCGCGCGCCGCGCACAATGCGCGATCCCGAATACCGTCCTTCAGGGATTCGGTATGGTACGCCGCCCGCCACCCCGCCGGGCGCCCGGCATCCACGCGCGAAGCCCTGTCGGGCGGGCCGTCGACAGCCGCTCATGCGCGGCGCATTATCTTCGATATCGCGCACGTATTTGCACGGGGAACCTTTTTACAATGCCTGCACGGCGCTCGCTTCACGCTCGCCGACGGGTATGTAGCCACGTGACGTGGAGCCTCGATCCGCCGCACAGTCATGGATCGGGTCGCCGCCGAACCTCGCATTCACACAAGGACACAACGAATGGGAAAGCTCACTACCCACGTACTCGATACGGCGCACGGCCGTCCCGGCGCGGCCATCAAGGTCGACCTCTACGCGCTGGACGGCGAATCGCGCCGCGCGATCAAGACCGTGCTGACCAATAGCGACGGCCGCTGCGACGAACCGCTGCTCGAAGGCGCCGCGCTCGCCGCCGGCGAATACGAACTCGTGTTCCATGCCGGCGACTACTTCGCGTCGCTCGGCGTGAAGGTGCCCGAACCCCGCTTCGTCGACCGCGTCGTGCTGCGCTTCGGCATCGCCGACACCGGCGCGCACTACCACGTGCCGCTGCTCGTGTCGCCGTGGTCGTACAGCACCTATCGCGGCAGCTGACACACGAATCAGCGCCTGCATCAAGACAAACGATCTGAGTCTGGAGGAGTTTCATGGAAGGCTTCATCACCGACTGGCTGAACCTCGCGCTGCGATGGCTGCACGTCATCGTCGCCATCGCGTGGATCGGCGAGTCGTTCTATTTCGTCGCGCTCGACAACAGCCTGAAACCGCCGACCGACGCGAACCAGCGCAAGCGCGGCGTGTTCGGCGAGCTGTGGCACGTCCACGGCGGCGGTTTCTACAACATGCAGAAGTACACGGTCGCCCCGCCGGAAATGCCGGACGACCTGCACTGGTCGAAGTGGCCGTCGTACACGACGTGGCTGTCGGGCTTCACGCTGTTCTTCGTGCTGTACCTGCTCGCCCCGAACACGTACCTGATCGACAAGAACGTGCTCGACATGGGCCCGGTCGTCGCCGTCGCCTCCGCGCTCGGCTTCCTCGCGGCCGGCTGGATCGTCTACGACTCGCTGTGCCGCATCCTCGGCACCAACGACCGCGTGCTCGGCATCTGCGTGGGCCTCTACGTCGTCGCCGCCGCGTACCTCGCATGCCACATCTTCTCGGGCCGGGCCGCCTACCTGATCGTCGGCGCGATGCTCGCGACGATCATGTCGGCGAACGTGTTCTTCGTGATCATCCCGGGCCAGCGCAAGATGGTCGACAAGATGCTCAAGGGCGAGGAGCCGAACCCCATCTACGGCAAGCGCGGCAAGCAGCGCTCGGTGCACAACACGTACTTCACGCTGCCGGTCGTGTTCGCGATGCTGTCGAACCACTATGCGATGACGTACACGAACAAGTTCAACTGGGTCGTGCTCGTGCTGATCATGCTGGCCGGTGCGCTGATTCGCCAGTTCTTCGTGATGCGCCACCGCGGCAAGCAGCTGTGGTACCTGCCGATCGGCGGCGTCGCGCTTCTGGCGGGCGCGCTGGTGTGGACGATGCCGAAGCCGGTCGCGCCGGAAGCGCAAGCGGCCAACGCACCGAAGATCGTGATCAACGACATCATGCCGATCCTGCAGCAGCGCTGCGTCGCGTGCCACTCGGCCAAGCCGACGCTGATGGGCAGCGCGCCCGCCGGCGTGATGTTCGACACGCCCGACGAAGTGTCGAAGAACGCGCAGCGCATCTACGACCAGGCCGTGCGCCTGAAGGCAATGCCGATCGGCAACGTCACGCACATGACCGACGACGAGCGGACGAAGCTCGCCGCGTGGTTCGAGGGCGGCGCGGTCAAGTAAGCCGCCCGCCGGGCGCCGGAAATCATTCGCCGGCGCCAGCCTCTCGTTCTCGGGCCCGGTGACGGGCCCGTTTTTTTGCCCGCGCGGGGGTGAATGCGCTTCGCGCGTCAGCCGGGCGAGTGGACGTGCCGACCCCGTTCGCGCGCCTGATCCTGATCCCGGCGCTTCCCGCGTTTCATGCGCGCCATCCGGACATCCAGCTCGACATGGGCGTGAGCGACCGCGTGGTCGACGTGATCGGCGAGAACGTCGATTGCGTCGTGCGCGGCGGCGAGCCGACCGACGGCGCGCTGGTCGCACGCCACATCGGCGACCTGCGGCTCGGCATGTACGCATCGCCCGCCTATCTCGCGCGCGCCGGCACGCCATCGCATCCAGATGAACTCGAGGATACGCATCACCGGGTCGTCGGCTTTCTGTCGGCGCGCACCGGCAAGACGCTGCCGTTCGCGATGGCACGCGACGGCGAGCAGGTCAACGTGCGCGGGCGCTACGTGCTCGCGGTCGACGACGGCAATGCGTACCTCGAAGCCGGCCTCGCGGGGCTCGGCATCCTGTGGCTGCCGGACTACATGGCCGCCGCGCATCGCGCGAGCGGCGAGCTGGTGCCGCTGTTCGAGCAGTGGCAACTCGAACCGATGCCGATGTATGTCGCCTTCCCGCCGAATCGGCACGTCAGCGCGAAGCTGCGCGTATTCGTCGACTGGGTGGCCGAGCTGATGGCGCGGCATGCGCCGGTCGCGAGCCGCCGCCGCGGTCAGGGTGCGCGCGATACGCGCAAGGGCACGGCGGCCTGATTCGCCTGAAAACAACGCGCATGAAAAAACCCGCGCGAATGGCGCGGGTTTCGATCGACGGACGATCGGCCCGACTCAGGCCGTCAACGCATGCAGCGCGTCGTCGGTGAGCCACAGCGATTCCGGCAGATCCTGCTCGTTCAGGTTCAGGCCGTCGCCGCCGCGATCGACGACGATGAAGTCGCTGACGCCGCCGAGCGCGATCAGCGGGTGATGCCACACGCCCTTCGCATAATTCACGCCCTGCCAACCGCTCGTGACGAACGCGCGGATCTTCGCCGGATCGAGATCGCCCGCCGGCGCGACGACGACGAGATACGGCCGGTCGTTCAGCGGCACGAACGCCTGGCTGCCGAGCGGGTGCCGCTCCAGCATCTTCACTTCGAACGGCAGCGTGCGCGGCTGGCCGCGAAACAGGTTGACGAGCGGGCGGCCGCCTTCGTCGGCCACGTCGACTTTCGCGAGATCGTGAAAGCGGATCGTCGTGCCGAGGTTGATCGGGATCTGCTTCGCCCCTTCCGTTTCGATCACGTCGCCGAACGGCGCGAAGGCTTCCCTGGTCAGCGGTTCGATGGCAAGCGTCTTCATTTGTCGAGCGTCCCCCACAGGCGCAGGCGCGACACGCCGCCGTCCGGAATGATGTTCAGCCGCACGTGCGTGACCGGGCCGAGCGACGCGATCTCATGTTCGAAGTAGTGCTGCTTGTCCATCTGCAGCTTCTGCTCGCCGAGCAGCACCGGCCAGAACATCGACTGCGTGATCAGCGAGCTGTCGGTGCCGCCCGACACGTACGCGGCCTGGATCGAGCAGCGGTCCGGGTAGTTGCCCTTGAAGAACGCGGTATCGACTTCGATCTTGCGGATCACGCCCGGCTGCGCGAGCGCGATGATCGCCCAGTCGTTGCCCGGTTCGCGGCGGCGGCGGGTTTCCCAGCCGTCGCCCATGTTCACGCCGCGGCCCGGCAGCAGCAGGTTCGACGCGACGCCGAAGTGCTGGTTGTTCGCGGCCACCACGTAGCCGCCGTTTTCCATCGCCGCGAGATCGAACTGCTCGGTCGCGCTCGCGCCGGCCCAGTCGAGCCGCGGCTGGCCGTACACGCGCAGGCGCGCGATGCCGCCGTCCGGGTAGATGTTCACGCGCAGGTGCGTGAACGCACGCGCGTCGCTCGCTTCGACGTAGTGGTGGCTGTTGCCCTGCAGCGTCGTCGACGGCACGATCTCGACCCAGTCGGTCGCCTGCGTCGGCGCGCCGTCGGCCACGAACGCGGCCTCGATCGACGCGGCCGGCGGGAAGTTGCCGGTGAAGTGGCTCGTGTCGATGTCGAAGCCCTTGATCACGCCCGGCCGCGCGAGCTTGACGATGCACCAGTCGTAGCCGGTCGTACGCTTGCGGCGCGTTTCCCAGCCGTCCATCCACTTGCCGTGATCGTCGTACTTGCCGGGAATGAAGACGGCCGGCTCGGGGTTCAGCATCCGCTCCTTCGGCGCGAAGAAATCGTCGCTGGCCTCGAGCGCCTGCGCACCGAGACGCGGGTCGGCAAGGTTCACGTAGCGCCGCGTGAAATCGGGTGCGTTCGGATCGAGAAGCGGAACAGCCATGATGTTTCCTTGTTTCAGTGAAGCGATCGGGCCGCCGCGACGCGGCGGCCCAGAGTGCGGTGTCAGGCGTCGACGTCAGGCGTCGATCAGGTCGTCGAGGCGAAAGCGCGCGATCCGGTAGATCTGGTCGAGGCTCGCGCGCAGCTCCTCGTCGCGCGAATGATTCACGCGCGACTCGAAGTTCGCGATGATGCCGTGCCGGTCATAGCCGCGCACCGCGAGGATGAACGGGAAGCCGAATTTCTCGCGATACGTGCGGTTCAGCGTCAGCAGCTTGTCGAATTCTTCCTGCGTGCACTGGTCGAGGCCCGCGCCGCTCTGCTCGCGGGTCGACTCGGCCGTCAGCTCGCCGCGCACGGCGGCCTTGCCGGCCAGCTCCGGGTGGGCGTTGATCAGTGCCAGCTGGCGCGCTTCGCCGCCGGTTTCCACCGCATCCGACATCGTCTCGTGCAGCGCGTCGATGCTCGCGAACGGCCGCTTGCCCGCGGCGACCTCGGCCACCCACGGCGAATGTTCGAAGATGCCCGACAGCGCCGCGACGAATGCGCCGGGCGCCATCGTGTTCAGTTGCTCCAACGTGTAACGCATCGCCTTCATGCTTTCCCTTCGTTTCGATGATTGGGCTGATACGGATGATGTTCACGCCAGTGACGCGCGATATCGACACGGCGCGTCACCCATACGCGATCGTGCTGCTCGATGTGGTCGAGAAAACGCTGCAGCCCGCGGAACCGGCCCGGCCGGCCGAGTAGCCGGCAGTGCATGCCGATCGACAGCATCTTCGGCGCCTCGTCGCCCTCCGCGTACAGCACGTCGAAGGCGTCGCGCAGGTACTGGAAGAAGTGGTCGCCGGTGTTGAAGCCCTGCGGCGTCGCGAAACGCATGTCGTTCGTGTCGAGCGTGTACGGCACGATCAGTTGCGGCGACGTGCGGCCGCCCGACACCTCGACGTCCATCCAGAACGGCAGGTCGTCGCCGTAGTTGTCGGAGTCGTACAGGAAGCCGCCGTATTCGGCGACCAGGCGGTGCGTATTGGGGCTGTCGCGGCCCGTATACCAGCCGAGCGGACGCTCGCCCGTCACGCGCTCGATCGCCTCCATCCCGAGGCGCATGTGCTCGGCTTCGAGCTCCGGCGTCATGCTCTGGTAGTGGATCCAGCGCCAGCCGTGGCACGCGATTTCATGGCCGAGCTCGACGAATGCGCGCGCAAGCTCCGGATGACGCTCGATCGCCATGCCGACGCCGAATACCGTCAGCGGCAATCCGCGCTTCTCGAACTCGCGCAGGATGCGCCACACGCCGGCCCGCGACCCGTATTCGTAGATCGACTCCATGCTCATGTGGCGGTCCGGGTACGCGGCCGCGCCGACGATTTCGGACAGGAACTGCTCGGAGCCCGGATCGCCGTGCAGCACGCAGTTCTCGCCGCCCTCCTCGTAGTTCAGCACGAATTGCACGGCGACGCGGGCGCGCCCCGGCCAGTTCGCCTGCACGGGATGGCGGCCGTAGCCGATCAGGTCGCGAGGATAATTGGGATCGAGTGGCATGGGTTCGAGGTGCGGCGAAAGCCTTGCTGAAGTAATGGGTTCGCATCGGCTGCACGGCGCCCGAGGCCGGCCGCACGAGCCGATGCGATGACGGCCCAGTGTAGCGAAAACGCTCATACGCGCCCATACAGCGGCGCAGATAGTGCGTGTCAGACGGTGTGTATGTGCGGTTGCGGCAAATTCGGGCCCGGCTCCGCCGCTTCGCCATCCGGCGGGCTGAAGCGGGCGAACGCGCCGTCGTAGCGCTTCGGCAGCGGGCGCGCGTAGTCGCCGCGCTTCGCGGTCGCGAGGCGCAGCGCGACGAGCGCCTCGGCCCACTTCACGGCCGCCGTGACGCCCTCGACCACCGGCGCGCCGATCTGCTGCTCGATCTCGTGCGCGAATTCGGCCATGCCCGCGCAGCCGAGCACGATCGCGTCGGCGCCGTCCTCGTCGAGCGCGCGCCGGCATTCGTCGGCGATGATCCGGCGCGCGGCCGAGCCGGGCCGGTCGAGTTCGAGCACCGCGACGTCGGTCGCGCGCACGTTGCGGCAGAACCGCTTCATCCCGTAGCGTTCCGCGAGGTGCCACGCCATCCCGCAGGTGCGCGCGAGCGTCGTCACGACCGAAAATCCCGGCGCCAGCACACTCGCCGCATGCATCGCGGCCTCGGCGATGCCGATCACCGGCCCGCGCGCGAGCTCACGCGCCGCATACAGGCCCGGATCGCCGAAACACGCGATCACGTACGCGTCGCAACCGTCGCGCTCGCCTTGCGCGATCTCGGCAAGCAGCCCCGGCGTCGCGAGCGCCTCGTCGTAATACCCTTCGATCGACGGCGGACCCATCGGCGGGCTCACGGCCACGATCTCCGTGCCGGCGGCCGCGACCTCGCGCGCGCAGCGGCCCATCGCGTCGGTCATCCGCTGCGTCGTATTCGGATTGATCAGTCGGATCTTCATCGCCCGCTCCTTACGCCTTCGCACTCGCGAGCATCCGGTAGAACACGAAGCCGAGCCCCGCGCCGATGAACCACGAGAAATTCGCGACGCCCTCCCAACCCGGCACCATCACGCAGGCGACCGCGATCACCGCGGCCGGCAGCAGCGCGGCAAGCGCGCGGCGATTCACGCCGCCCGTATACCAGTAGGCGCCGCTTTCCGACATCGTGTACAGGTCGTCGCGCACGAGGCGGCCGCGCTTGACGAGGTAGAAGTCGGCGATCAGCACGCCGTACAGCGGGCCGATGAACGCGCCAAGCACGTCGAGCGTGTAGTGGATCACGGCCGGGTTGTTGAACAGGTTCCACGGCGTGATGAAGATCGACGCGACGGCGGCGAGCATCCCGCCCGCGCGCCAGCTGATCAGGCGCGGCGCGACGTTCGAGAAATCGAACGCGGGCGACACGAAGTTCGCGACGATGTTGATGCCGATCGTCGCGATCGTGAACGTCAGCGCGCCCAGGATCACCGCGGTCGGATGGTCGATGCGGCCGACCGTCTCGACCGGGTCCGTGATGAGCTGGCCGAACACCGGCAGCGTCGCGGCGGTGGTGATCACCGTGACGAGCGAGAACGCGAGGAAGTTGACCGGCAGCCCCCAGAAATTGCCGCGCTTCACGTCGCCGAACGAGCGGCAGTAGCGCGAGAAATCGCCGAAGTTCAGCATCGGCCCGGAGAAGTACGACACGACGAGCGACACGGCGGTGATCATCACCGGAATCACTTCCGCGCCGTGATACTTGACGCCGCCGAGGTTGATGCCGATGTTGCGCCAGCCCGCGCGCCACACCATGTAGCCGGCGAGGATGAACATCACGACGTAGACGGCCGGGCCCGCGAAATCGATGAACTTCTTGATCGTCTCCATCCCGTTCCAGAACACGAACGCCTGGAGCACCCACAGCAGCATGAAGCCGGCCCAGCCGACCGCCGACAGCCCGAGAAAGCCGTAGCGATGGACGTCCGCGTACGGCAGCCATTGCGGGAAGAATTTCAGCACGACGATCACGAGCGCGCTCGACGCCAGATACGTCTGGATCCCGTACCACGCGATCGCGATCAACCCGCGGATCACGGCCGGCACGTTCGCGCCGAGCACGCCGAACGTCGCGCGGCACGCGACCGGATACGGCACGCCGATCTGCTGGCTCGGCCGCGCGATCAGGTTGCACAGCGCGTTCACGAGGCCGATGCCGACGATCAGCGCGATCAGCACCTGCCAGCTCGTCAGCCCGAGCGCGAACAGGCTGCCCGCGAACACGTAACCGCCGACGCTGTGGACGTCCGACATCCAGAACGCGAAGATGTTGTACGCGCCCCATGTCTGATTCTTAAGGGGTGCCAAATCTTCGTTATACAGACGTTCGCTGTAACCATCCGGCAGTGCCGAACCACCGCCCTCGCCGCCTTCTTCCGCCGGATAGGCGCTGTCGTGCGCCACACTGAACTGAGCCATGACTTCTCCTTGACGCGGCCGCAAGGCCGCTCCACCGTCATCGATATCGCCCCGGATCGTCGCCCGGAGTCGGACCAGCGGCCCGCGGCAAACGCCGCGGGCCTGCATTTCGCTCGTTCTGTGGCGCGCGGCCGGGTTCGCGTCGCCGCTCAGGCGCCGCCGAACACTTCGCGCAAATCGACCTGCCCTTGCGCGGGCCGGTCCAGCATCTTCAGTTCGACATGCTGCAGGTGGCGCGCCATCAGCGTCACCGCCTGCTTCGGATCGCCCGCCTCCAGCGCGGCGAGGATCTCGTCGTGGTCGTCGCACGAGCACGGGCTGCGCCCGTGCGATTCGTACAGCGCCGACATCAGCGTCGAGCGTGCGACGAGCCCTTCGAGGCACTCGCTGAGCGTCGCATTGCCCATCAGCGCGGCAAGCGCCGTATGGAATTCGCCCGACAGCCGGATCCACGCCGCGAAGTCGTGCCGCTCGAACGCCTTGCGTTCCTTGTCGATCAGCGCGGCGACGCCCTTCAGCCGCCTGGCGCCGGGGCCGGTCGCGAGCCGCTCGACCACGGCCAGCTCGATGATCCGGCGCATCTCGAACACTTCGTGCACGTCCTGCAGCGTCGGGCTCGCGACGAACGCGCCGCGGTTCGGCTCCAGGTCGACCAGCTTGTCGGTCGCGAGCTGCGCGAGCGCCTGGCGGATCGTTCCGCGCTTCACGCCGAACACGTCGCAGAGCTGCGCCTCCGTCAGCTTCGCGCCGGGCGCGAGCCGATGCTCGAGGATCGCGGTGCGGATCCGCTCGGCGATCGCTTCAGGGCTGGCCGCACCGGACGGAGGGGAATCGGGCTCGTTCATGATCGGCATCGTGTGATGGTCCTCATCCTAGGGTGGACATAAAGATTGTCAACAATTCTTTTGAAGGATTTCGCACAATCGGCGTGCGCCGGCGTGCCTGCATTCGGTGCAATGCGCACGAAATCCATGCATATCACGCCTCACAGGCAAGACGGAGGCCCTTCTCGTCGTATACCCGTGCGGCCATTTTGTTGACAAAAATGGTGCAAAACCGGGCGAAACTCAGGTCGGCGTCAATGAAAAATATCGACGGTTAGTTGCGTATTTGCATAAAGAAAAAGGCGGAAGCCCGCCTTTCGATCGATCGCGCCGGCATCGCCGGCGTCAGCCGAGATGCGGATAGTCCGACAGCGTGAGCCGGAACCCGTGCGCATTCGCGACCAGTTGTGCCTGTGCGCCGAACGGCAGCGTCAACAGGTCGGGCACATGGCCGAACTGGAGCCCCGTGACGACCGGAATCCCGACCACCGCCCGTACCTGGTCGATCATCGCCTGCATGTCGTAGCCGTTGTCGTACTCGAACGGCCGCGCGCCGGTGAACTGGCCGAGCACGAGCGCCTGCTGGCGCGCGAGCAGCCCCGACAGGTGCAGTTGATAGATCATCCGCTCGATCCGGAACGGCTGCTCGTTGACGTCTTCGATGAACAGGATGCCGCCCTCGATGTCGGGCATGTATGGCGTGCCGACCAGCGACGTGAGGATCGCGAGGTTGCCACCCCACAGCGTGCCCGTCACGTTCACCGCCTGCACCTGCGGGGCGTCGGCCACGATCGTCGTGCTCGGCTGCGTGAGCGTCTGCCAGAAATGCTGCATCGTGAAGTCGCTCGGCGTTTCCGCGCCGAAATCGGCCGACAGCATCGGGCCGCCGAACGTCTTGATGCGCGCCTTCGCGTACAACGCCAACTGGATCGCCGTGAAGTCGCTGTGACCGACGAGCGCGACCGGCTGGTCGCGCAGCCGGCGTTCGAGCCCGCGATAGTCGAGCCCGTGCAGGATGCGCGCGGCGCCGTAGCCGCCGCGCACCGCGAGCCCGATGTCCGGCAACGGCCGTGCGGGATCGGCGAGGCGGTTCAGGTCGCCTGCCCGCTCGCCGTCGGTGCCGCCGAAACGCTGGAAGCGACGCTGCGTCGCCTCGATGTTCTCGATGCGCTGCTGCGCGGTGCTCAGGCGCTCGAGCGCGCGGTTGATCGCGTCGGGGTCGTGCGGATAGCCGGACGGCGCCAGCAGGCGGATGGTATAGGACGCGGCGGGCTGGAAGGACATGGCGGAAGGTGTCGGAGGTCGTCAAAGCTGCTTAGAGGGTCCGAACCGTGGGCGGTTCACGAAACCATGCGCGCCCACAACGACGGGCGCGGCGGCGACGCGCCTATGACGCGCCGGATTCGGCGTCGCGGGCAAGCCGTGCTTCGCGCAGCGCGCGTCGGCGCTCGGCGAAGAACGACTTCAGCGCGGCGCCGCATTCGTCGGCGAGCACGCCGCCCGTCACTTCGGTGTGGTGGTTCAGTTGCGGATTCGCGAATGCGTCGATCACGCTGCCGCACGCGCCCGTCTTCGGGTCGGCCGCGCCATAGACGACCCGCGCGATGCGGGCATGCATGATCGCGCCCGCACACATCAGGCACGGCTCGAGCGTCACATACAGCTCGCAGCCGGGCATCCGGTAATTCCGCAGGTGCTGCGCGGCCATGCGCAGCGCGGCCATTTCGGCATGCGCGGACGGGTCGTGCCCGCCGATCGGATGGTTGAAGCCGCGCGCGATCACTTCGTCGCCGCGCACGAGCACCGCGCCGACCGGCACTTCGCCGGCCGCGCGCGCCTCTTCGGCGGCGGCCTGCGCAAGACGCATGAAATGCAGATCGCGCGCCGAGATGGGCGCGGCTTCCAGAACGGGAGAATCGGCGGCGGGTTCGGCGCCCGAGGCGGGTGCCGCAAGGCCAGCAGGGGCTGCGTCGGGCAGCGCGCCGGACGTCACATCGGCCCCGCTTCGGCGGGCGCTTCGTCGAGCCCGCGCTCGCACAGGCGTTCCGCGATACGCCGGCAGTAGTCGCGCGGCATCACCATCGGGCCGCCGCGCAGCGATTCGAGCGCCATGTCGAGCGCGAGGATCTTCGCTTGCAGCCGGCAGCGCGCGGCGCGGTCGCTGACCGCCTGCACCTCGTCGTGCAGGTTGCGCAGCGCGCGCAGTTGTTCGACGGCCGGCGGCACGAAGCCCGCATTCTTCAGGATACGGTTGGCCACCCGCACCTCCTCGGGCACGAGCAGGTCGTCATCCAGCGCCTGCGGCGCGCCGGTACCCGGCAAATCGTCGAACTCGCCCCGCGCGGCGGCGGCGGCAATACGTTGTTCGACCAGAGCGTCAAGCAATCTCATCAGTCAATCGGAACAATGCGGCAGGCCGAATTCTATCAGGGTGACGCCGGTATGACAGGCCCTTCGAATACATGCTCGATATTGTGCTTTTAGGGGCCGAATCGCAGCGCATGCGCGCCGATCGCAGCCACTTGCCGCGCTGCTGCGCCGCAGCAGGCCGAGCGCCGTTCGGCCGCGTCCGACCGGGCGCGATGTCCGACCCATTTTTTATAGCGCCAGGGCGGTGGCCGCTGCCCACCCCGAGAAAACGCGAGGCGCCCCACTCCCAGCCCGATTACGCAGCCACCGTTTCCTGTCGCGCTTTCGCGAACGGGCGGAACAGCGTCGCGATCAGGAACGCGCCGATCCCGATCGCGAACGAGCCGAGGTACAGCCAGCCGTAGCTGCCGAGCGCATCGACGATCAGCCCGCCGGCCACCGGGCCCGCGGCCATCCCCAGGCTGCCGGCCATCGCACAGCCGCCAATCACCGTGCCCATCATGCGCAGCGGGAAATTCTCGCGCGCGAGCACCGAATACAGCGGCATCACGCCCGCATAGATGAAGCCGAACAGCGTCGCGACCGCGTAGAAGCCGTCGAGCGTGCGCACGAAGTAGTAGCCGAGCGCGCCGAATGCCTGCGCGAGCAGTCCGGCGACCAGCATGCGCTTGGCGCCGAGGCGGTCGCCGAGTATCCCGAACGCGATCCGGCCGCCCATGCCGGCCAGCCCTTCGACGCTGTAGATCGACACGGCGACGATCAGCGGAATCCCGCAGGTCACCGCGTAGCTGACCGTATGGAAGATCGGGCCCGAATGCGTCGCGCAACAGAAGAAGTTGGTCAGCACCAGCACCATGAACTGCGGCGAGCGCAGCGCATCCGCGACCGACATCGTCGGGGCCGGCGCGCCGGCAGGCGCCGACTCGGCCGCCGCCTGCGCGGGCGCGTACTCGAGCGCGGGCGCCCGGCGCACCAGCAGCGACACCGGAATCATCACGACGGCCGCCAGCACGGCGATCAGCAGCATCGACATGCGCCAGTCTCGCACCGACACGAGCCACGCGGCCAGCGGCGCCATCGTCATCGGCGCCATTCCCATGCCGGCCGACACGAGCGACACCGCGAGGCTGCGGTGCGTGTCGAACCAGCCGGTCACGCACGCCATCATCGGTGCGAATATCGCGGCCGTCGCGCTGCCGACGGCCAGCCCGAAGGTAAGTTGGAACACCAGCAGCGACGGCGCGCGGCTCGCGAGCGCCAGGCTGGCCGACAACAGCACGGCCCCCGCGATGACGACGGGCCGCGTGCCGACGCGGTCCGACAGGCTGCCCCACGCCATGCTCGCAAACGCCATCGCGATGAAGCCGAGCGTCATCGCCGCGGAAATACCGGTCATCGACCAGCCCGTATCGTGCGCGATGGACCGCAGGAACACCGGCAACGAAAACATCGCGCCGATCGCGACGCAGCCCATCAGGCCGCCCGCGGCGACAATGACCCAGCGGTATCGGGAATCCGGCATGTGGCGTGTCATGGGGTCTCTCCTCGTTCGTTGCGCCATTCGCGGAAAACCGGGGTGCCGGCCGCATGGCGCGGCGCACTGCCCGGTCGATATCGATACGACGGGCGACGCATCCGGGAATCGACATGCGGCGCGCATCGGGCCACGTTTTTTTATTGTCGGCGATCCCGCTCGCCTCGCAAGGGTCGGTTCACCCGCTCACGTCGCCGCCCCCTTTTTCCGCCACGGGAAATCGAAATCAGAAATGCTTGGTTGGGGCGCGCCCTTGCGCTGGCTACACTCGCCTCATCTTGTCATAACAAGTTGACCGATGCCCCCACCCAACGTCGTGCCGCTGTCAGCGGCCCCGCTCTACGTGCAGATCAAGGACACGCTGCGCGCGCGCATTCTCGACGGCACCTATGCGCCGCACAGCCGGATGCCGTCCGAGCACGAACTGTGCGCGATGTTCGACGTCAGCCGCATCACGGTGCGCCAGGCGCTCGGCGACCTGCAGAAGGAAGGCCTGCTGTTCAAGCTGCACGGCAAGGGCACGTTCGTGTCGAAGCCGAAGGCCTTCCAGAACGTGACGTCGCTGCAAGGGTTCGCCGAGGCGATGTCGTCGATGGGCTACGAGATCGTCAACCAGTTGCGCAGCCTGCGCACCGTGAAGGCCGATCGCCATCTCGCGACGAAGCTGAACGTGCCGGAAGGCGCGCCGCTCGTCGAGATCCATCGCGTGCGGCTGCTGAACCGCGAACCCGTGTCGCTCGAACAGACCTGGGTGCCGGAGGCGCTCGGCAAGCGGCTCGCGGGTGCCGATCTCGCGACCCGCGACATCTTCCTGATCCTGGAGAACGACTGCGGCATCCCGCTCGGCCACGCCGACGTGTCGATCGACGCGATCCTCGCCGACGACGACATCGTCGACGCACTGCACGTCGAGGAAAGCAGCCCCGTGCTGCGCATCGAGCGCCTCACGCACGACGCGTCGGGGGCGCCGATCGACTACGAACACCTGTACTTCCGCGGCGACGCCTTCCAGTACCGGTTGCGCGTCGACCGGCAGAAGGCGCGCAAACCTGCAAGGAACCCACGATGAACACCCATGTGCACGAATACGACATCGTCGTGGTCGGCGGCGGCACGGCCGGGCCGATGGCGGCCATCAAGGCGAAGGAGCGCGATCCGTCGCTGCGCGTGCTGCTGCTCGAGAAGGCCAATGTCAAACGCAGCGGCGCGATCTCGATGGGGATGGACGGCCTGAACAACGCGGTGATTCCCGGCCATGCGACGCCCGAGCAGTACACGCGCGAGATCACGATCGCCAACGACGGGATCGTCGATCAAGCGGCCGTGTACGCGTACGCGGCGCACAGCTTCACGACGATCGAGCAGCTCGATCGCTGGGGCGTGAAGTTCGAGAAGGACGGCACCGGCGACTACGCGGTGAAGAAGGTCCACCACATGGGCTCATACGTGCTGCCGATGCCGGAAGGACACGACATCAAGAAGGTGCTGTACCGGCAACTGAAGCGCGCACGCATCGCGATCACGAACCGGATCGTCGCGACGCGCGTGCTGACCGACGCGCAGGGCCGCGCGAGCGGCGTGCTCGGCTTCGACTGCCGCACCGCCGAGTTCCACGCGATCCGCGCGAAGGCCGTGATCCTGTGCTGCGGCGCGGCCGGCCGCCTGGGCCTGCCGGCGTCGGGCTACCTGATGGGCACGTACGAGAACCCGACCAACGCGGGCGACGGCTACGCGATGGCCTATCACGCGGGCGCGGCGCTCGCGAATCTCGAATGCTTCCAGATCAATCCGCTGATCAAGGACTACAACGGTCCGGCGTGCGCGTACGTGACGGGGCCCCTGGGCGGATTCACCGCGAACGGCAAGGGCGAACGCTTCATCGAATGCGACTACTGGAGCGGCCAGATGATGTGGGAGTTCTACCAGGAACTGCAAAGCGGCAACGGCCCGGTATTCCTGAAGCTCGACCATCTCGCGGAAGAAACGATCCAAACCATCGAACAGATCCTGCATACGAACGAACGGCCGAGCCGCGGCCGCTTCCATGCGGGGCGCGGCACCGACTACCGCCGCCAGATGGTCGAGATGCACATCTCCGAAATCGGCTTCTGCAGCGGCCACAGCGCATCCGGCGTGTACGTGAATGCACGCGCGGAGACGACCGTGCCGGGGCTTTACGCAGCGGGCGACATGGCGGCCGTCCCGCACAACTACATGCTCGGGGCGTTTACGTACGGCTGGTTCGCCGGGCAGAACGCGGCCGATTACGTGGCCGGCCGCGACCATGCGCCGGTGGACGACGAACAGGTCGACGCCGAGCGCACCCGCGTGCTCGCACCGCTGCTGCGCGAGCGCGGCCTCGCGCCGGCGCAGGTCGAGTACAAGCTGCGCCGCATGGTGAACGACTACCTGCAACCGCCGAAGGTGACGCGCAAGATGGAAATCGGGCTGCAACGCTTTGACGCCATTACCGAGGATATCGAAGAGATCAAAGCAAACCATCCGCACGAGCTGATGCGCGCGGCCGAAGTGCGCGCGATCCGCGACTGCGCGGAAATGGCCGCACGTGCATCGCTGTTCCGCACCGAAAGCCGCTGGGGGCTGTACCACCATCGCGTCGATTTTCCGCATCGCAACGATGCCGAATGGTTCTGCCACACCTGGCTGCGCAAGGATGCCGCGGGCGCGATGCGCAGCGAGAAGCGGCCGGTCGAGCCGTACGTCGTGCCGCTTGCCGACGACGAACGCGGCGCCTACGCGCAATTGCGCATCCGCGAACCGGCCGCGCTCGCGGCCGCCCTTTGAGGAGCCTTGCCATGCCGCATACCCCGCACGACATCTTCCAGCGCAGCAGCGCGCCCGTGACGATCGACGAGTCGCTGTGCATCGCCGACAAGGGCTGCACCGTGTGCGTCGACGTATGCCCGCTCGACCTGCTCGCGATCGACGTCACCAAGGGCAAGGCCTACATGCAGTTCGACGAATGCTGGTACTGCATGCCGTGCGAACGCGATTGCCCGACCGGCGCGGTCAGGGTCGACATCCCTTACCTGCTGCGCTGACACGGCGCGCGGCCCCGCACCGGCGACGGCACGACCGAGCCGGCTTTCGTCGACATCGAGCGCCGCTGTCTCGCGCTATTGCGCGAGCGTCGCATCAGTACGCATGCCGGCCCGTTCACCGCACCGACTTTATCCATGACCGCTTCTTCCTCCGCTTTTCCGCTTCCGGGCGTGCCGGCCGGCGATCACGCCGATCACGCCGATCACGCCGCGCTCGTCGCGCGCCTTGCCGCAGCCGATGCATCGGTGCGCCGCATCGCGCTGCTCGAACTCGCCGATCTCGAAGCGCCCGAACTCGTGCCGTCGTTCGTCGCGGCGCTGCGCGACGATGCGTCGGCCGATGTGCGCCGCGAGGCTGCACGCGTGCTCGACGCGTGGGAGCAGCCCGATGTCGTCGACGCGCTGTGCCACGCGCTGCTCGATCCGGACGGCGGCGTGCGCGCGACCGCCGCGCAAAGCCTGTCCGAACTGAAGAGCGCGGCATCGGGCGCCGTGCTGTGCCGCTGGGCCGACCGGCCCGAGCCGTTCGTGCGCGCCGCCGTGCTGCGCGGCTTGCGCGAGTTGCGCGACCCCGATGCGTTCGCGCCGGCGCTGCGCGCGCTCGATGCAAGCGATGCGGACGTCCGCGCCGAGGCGGTCGTCGTGCTCGGCTGGCTCAAGGACGGCCGCGCGCTGCCGCCGCTCGCGCGCGTCGCGACCACGGACACCGATGTGGACGTGCGGCGCGCCGCGGTCGGCGCAATCGGATTTGCTTCGGCGAGCGATGCGGCCGTCGTCACCGCATTGCTCGCCGCGCTGCGCGACGCCGCATGGCAGGTACGCGAGGAAGCCGCTGCCACGCTCGGCAAGCTGCGCGCCGCCGTTGCGCGCGACCCGCTCGTCGCCGCGCTCGACGACGATTACTGGCAAGTGCGCGTGCGCGCCGTCCGCGCACTCGGCCAATTGCGCGATGCGGCCGCGGCATCGGCCGTCGTCGCGCTGCTCTCGCATGCGATCAGCAATCTGCGCAAGGAAGCCGCACTCGCGCTCGGCGAATTGCGCAACCGGGAAACGCTGCCGGCGCTGCACGGCGCACTCGACGATCGCGACCCCGAAGTACGCAAGGCCGCACGGATCGCGATCGGACAGATCGACGAGGCGTCGCGATGATCGCGCCGACCGAAATTGCACTCGATCACCCCGCGCATGCACTGACGTTGCACTGGCCCGGCGGCGTCACGCAACGCATCGGCTATGCGCGGTTGCGCGGCGATTGCCCGTGTGCGCAATGCCGGAGAATCCGCTTCGATGGCGGCCATATCGACGCGCGGGCCAGCCTGACGTTGGACGGCGTGGAAGCGCTCGGCTACGGCGTGCGCTTCCTGTTCGGCGACGGCCATGCACGCGGCATCTATCCGTGGCCGTACCTGGCGGAGATCGCGTCGCGGCGATGACCCGGCTGCCGCGGTCGCGCGGGCCGGATGGCAGGCATGCGCAAACGCTGCGATACTGACGCCCACGATCGCATCACTCACCGTGGGAGCAGCATCATGCAAACCGCAGTCGGATTCATCGGCCTCGGCGTGATGGGCACGCCGATGGCGCTCAATCTCGCGCGGGCCGGCACGCCGCTCGTCGTGTGGAGTCGTTCGCACGGCAGCGACGATGCACTGCGCGACGCCGGCGCACGGGTGGCCGACGGCATCGACGACGTATTCGCGTCCTGCCGCACCGTGATCCTGATGCTCGCGAACGACGCGGCCATCGATGCCGCTCTCGCCCGCGGCACACGTGCTTTTGCCGCGCGGGTCGGTGGACACACGATCGTCAACATGGGCACGAATGCGCCCGAGTATTCTCGCGCGCTCGCCGACGACGTCGCCGCCGCGTCGGGCCGCTACGTCGAGGCGCCGGTATCGGGCTCGCGCAAGCCGGCCGAAGCCGGTCAGCTCGTCGTGATGCTGGCCGGCGCGCCGGACGATGTCGATGCCATCCGCACGCTCGTGAAGCCGCTGTGCCGCGACAGCTTCGTGTGCGGCGAAGTGCCGGCGGCGCTGACGATGAAACTCGCGGTCAACCTGTTCCTGATCACGATGGTCACCGGTCTCGCCGAAGCCACGCACTTCGCGCAACGTCACGGCATCGACCTCGCGCGCTTCGCCGACGTGCTGAATGCCGGCCCGATGGCGAGCGACGTGTCGCGCGTGAAGCTCGGCAAGTTCGTCACGGAAGATTTCTCGGTGCAGGCCGCGATCAGCGACGTGCTGAAAAACGCGCGCCTCGTCGCCGAGTCCGCGCGCGGCATCGGCATCGCGTCGCCGCTGCTCGACATCTGCCATGCGCTTTACGGCGAAACCGAACAGGCCGGACATGGCGCGGCCGACATGGTCGCCGTGATCCGCGCGATCGAACGGCGTACCGGGGACATGCGATGAGCGGCGTGCACACTCACCTATTCGTTCGCAGCGGCAGGTAGGCACAACCATGTCCGCAACCGGCACGTCCGCAACCGGCAACGCTGCACCGTTGCGCCCCGTTCCCGCCGTGATCGGCATCGTGCTGCGCGAGCGCGACGTGCTGCTCGTGCGCCGCGCGAACCCGCCCGATGCCGGCTGCTGGGGCTTCCCCGGCGGCAAGATCGAGCCCGGCGAGCCGCTTGCCGAGGCGGTCGTGCGCGAGATCGCGGAAGAAACGACGATCGACGTGGAGGCGCTCGACGCCTTTACCGCGCTGGACGCGTTCGATTACGATGCGCACGGCGCCGTGCGCCAGCATTTCATCATGGTCGCGGTGCTGTGCAGATGGCTGCGCGGCACGCCAGCCGCCGGCGACGACGCGCTCGACGCGCGCTGGTTCGGCCTCGACGAACTCGACCGCGACGATTTGCCGATGAGCGCGGGCGTGCGCGATGTCGCGCGACGGGCGATCGAGCGGGCGGCGGTGCTGGAGCACGCGCGGCAGCCATCCGCGTGACACTTCGCTGTCGCTTGTGCATTACCGCGACGCGTTCGCTCCGTCACCGAGGCGGCCCCAGCCGAGCGCCAAGTCATCCCATATCAAACCATGATCAAAATTCGACAATCCACCGAGGCCGACGGCACACGCGTACTGGACATCTGGCGCCAAGCCGTCGATGCCACGCATCACTTCCTGAGCGAAGACGATCGTCGCGCGATCGAATCCGAAGTCGTCGCGTTCCTGCCGAGCGCACCGCTCGATCTGGCCGTCGACGAAACCGATCGCCCGATCGGCTTCATGCTGCTCGACGGCAGCCACATGGAAGCGCTGTTCGTCGATCCCGCCCACCATCGCGCGGGGGTCGGGCGGCTGCTCGTCGAAGAGGCGATCAAGCGCCATCCCGACCTGTCGACCGACGTCAACGAACAGAACGAAGCGGCGGCACGATTCTATGAACGGCTCGGATTCGAGCGCTGCGGGCGATCGGAGCTGGATGGACAAGGGCGGCCTTATCCGCTGATTCACCTTCGTTATCGCGGGTGCGGTCGAGACTGAAAATCATCCCGACGGGCTGAGATTTTCATTATCGTCAATCGGCAGCCTGCCCACTCGCCGCTCGACGAACCCGCCGTTCGCGCGCCCGAAGATGCTACCCTCTCGGCCACACTCGACATCTTCTAATGAAGCACCCGAATTCAACCATGCAAACCGTCGCGGTACTGGACTTCGAAACAACCGGGCTGTCGCCGAATCTGGGCGACCGTGCAACCGAAATTGCCGTCATCCTGCTGCGCGACGGGCAGGTCGTCGACCGTTTCCAGAGTTTGATGAATGCAGGCCGACGCATCCCGTCCGACGTCGTCGCGCTCACGGGCATCACGAACGACATGATCGCGGCGGCGCCCCCGGCTTCCGAAGTCATGAAGGAAGCGGCGGCGTTCGTCGGCCAGCATGCGGTCGTGGCCCACAACGCCGGTTTCGACAAGCGCTTCTGGCAGTCGGAACTCGGGATGCTCGGCATGTCGGCCGACCATGCATTTGCGTGCACGATGCTGGTGGCGCGACGGATCTACCCGGACGCGCGCAGTCACCGCCTGTCGAGCCTGGCCGAGATGCTGCGGCTGCCGCAATCGGGCCGTGCGCACCGCGCGATGGTCGATGCGGAGATGGCTGGCCATCTGTGGTGCCGGTTGCAGCAGGACATTTCGCGGACTTATGGGCTGGATCGCATCGATCATGCGCTGATGTCACGGGTTCAGGCGACGACCAAGGCGAAAGTGCCGATGTATCTGCGGTCGCTCGGGCGGGCGCATGTGTGACGTATCCGGTCCCGGAACGGAAAACGCCACGCTCGCCGATTTCATGCGTTAACGCAAAACGGCCTGGCAATCCATTGCCAGGCCGCTTCTTGCCCCTGCGTGAGCCGGGGCAGCAAGCCAACCGAATCGGTCATCCGCTTGCGAACTATCGCGACATCAAGCGATGCGCCACGACACAAGCGGAATCGAACGCCGATTTAGCCGAAATGCTCACTCCCACTCGATTGTCAACAAGCCGGCCAAACCCTTACGGGCATTGGCTTTCAAGACTCGCTGCATTCGCCGTACCGTCGCGGATACCGTCAGGCTGCACATGCATTCCGCACCGTGCGGCCTGACACATCGAACAGGCTTGCTACCTGCGCGACGGCGTACCCGTTCGGCAATCCCTCGCCCACCATCTCGCCAACCATGCGCGCCATTTGCTGGTCGCGGTATCGGCGGTAAATCTCGCTGCAGTTTGGTGGGTTCAGATTTAGGCCGCCGAACTCGCGGCAAAGCGCTTCGGCGTCGGCGCGGCCCAAGATGCGCACCAGGTCATGATCGTCCCGCAGGCGCTGCGGCGTCGGCACGTACAGGATGACCCGCGACGATTGCTTGCCACTCACGCCGCCAACGTATCGCGGCAGTTGGCCAATCAGATACAACGCGCGTTCACGCCCTATCACGTCCGCTATTTCTTGCACGCTGGCAGGCAATTGCATGGCTCGGTCCACGTTGTCCCATTGAGACGGCATGATACCGCTTGGTGCAGTCCAGCGCAAGAAATCCGTTAAAAATCATACGCTTAGTTCACGAACGTGAATACTCGGTGCTACTGCATTGCTGTGCCACGTCCAGCGAGAGCGGCCTTCACCTTCGTGGTCGAGTGAACCGCCAACACGTTGCACACAAAGCGCGTGCCGCTGTTACGCGCTCCAATGGCGCACACAAGGTACTGCAGGCCAAACAGCCCGCCAGCGATCCATCGGCTTGTGGACGGCGCCCCAGCGTACCAAAGCGCGGCTGGCACCAGCGGGATTAACAGCAACGACATGGCCGCCATGTCCCGATACATCAGGTAGAGCTTGTGTGCGTGCGACACGGCTGGGTCATCGCCCACCAGGCGATAGAGCTTGTACCACTTCGCATTCTGTTCGCCTGGATCGGTCGGCAAGGCACCGACATTCTTTGCCAGCGCCTTCATGTCGATGCGGGCATCTGCCGGTGCGTACTTCGTGAACGCCTGGCTACCTGGCAGCGGATTTTTGATCCTCCAGTACACAAGCCGCGCCTTAGCATCGTGCGACAGAAGACCTGTCAGCAACAGAATCACCACGGGCAACAGCGGCGCTGCACTGGCGCGGAGCATCGCCATCTTGCTGGCGTCCACCAACTCAGGCGCAATGAAAAGAAGCACCACAGCCGCGTCCAGGATGGCCAGCATAACCAGCCACTTAATGTTCGCGTCCTTCAGGACATTCGAGCGGGCTTTCATCCTTGGCACTCCGTATCGATGAAACAGACGCCGTTGTCATCCACTTCGAACTGAATCCAGCCATCTCGCCTGGTGGTCAAAACATGGCGTCGCTTGCCGGTCGTTCTCACTATCACGCCGCTGTCGCGCACGACGGCCCGATAGTCCGGCACAGTGCGCTGCGTGTCATGGACAATTGGCTTGTCGGAAATGACGACAGCATGCGGCCAGCAGTGGTCGAATACTTCCTGACAGAACCCGTTTTCCCGTCCGTGGTGTGATGCCATCAGGACGCCTACGTCACCCAGGCGGACGCGGAAATCTGGCCGCTGCAGCAGCGCAAGCCATCCGTCACGCTCCAAGTCGCCTGGGAAAAGAAAAGTCGTGCCTGCATAACGGATGAACACCACCAGGCTTAGATTGTTGGTATCCGTGAATCTCGGAAACGGATTGCTGAATACCTCGTAGGTGATCCCGTTCATGCACTGATTGAACGGGGCCTGGGTGGGCACACTGTAGCTATCGCACGCCCCCACGTACCATTCAGCGTCCCCAGTCAATGGGCCGCCGCCTAGTTTGATCGCGCGCATTGCGGCGCCAGTGTAAGAGGTGTTGCGGATGAGCGTATCGACGGTCACGCCAGCCCGTTCCAGGCCGCGCAGGTCGCTCATGTGGTCCTGGTCCGCGTTCGTGATGAACAGGTAGTCGAGTGTCGTCCTGCCCAGGACATACCGAATGTAGGCGCTGGGCGACCATGTACCGGAATCCCCGGAATCGATCATCGCCAGCTTCCCGCCGACATCGCCAGTAGGTGTCGGCGTGACATGCTGAATCATGGCGCAAGCGCCGTGCTCCACGTCCCAAACGCGGAGCCGCATAACCCCAGGCATAGTAGCCCCCAAGTCCCAAGACAGGAGCTAATGTAATGCCTGGTGCCTGCAGCCGCTAGTTTTGGCGGACTGCCCCCTCAACTTACCAACAGGTCCGCCGCCATTTGCCCTTCCCCAGCGGCGCGTAGGGCTGCGGCAGCCAGAGCCAGCGCATTGGTGCGCCGCTGCTCACGGTCGCGCTGCGTCACCACCGGGCCTAGTAGCCCAGCCACCGCCGTATCCCACAATTCCGCGTCCGTCATCAGCACAGCCGTGGGCGCGCGGTAGGCTTGGCCCTTCATCGCGCCACCAGTTGCAAGGCGCGGCCAACGGCCAGCAGCGCAGCGTCACGCGTCAATCCGTTGCGTTCGAACAGCCGGCCGAACGCGGCCAGGTCGTCTTCGCTGGGATTGTCGTTTGTGCCGGACAGCCAGCCCAGTGCCATCAGCGTGTCGCGGTCGGGGCGCTTGCGCAGGTTGCTCGCGCGCTTCTCACCCACGCGCAGGTTCAGCAGCCAGGCAACGTCAAACTTGCCGCGCTCGACGGTCGGCAGCAATTGGTCGTCGCGGTATTGGCCGATGCGGCGTGGCGTAAGTCCGAACATCTTCGCCAGTTCCAGCGCGGTCATTGCGAAATCGTTCATGCGGCTTTCTCGTCGGGCTTGGTGGGGGTCGGCGTCGGTGCTGGCGTCCAGTCGCGGAAGGCGAACGATGCGCCCCGCCATGTTTTCATCGCCTCGCCGATGAGCCTCGCCTTTTCGCGATCCGCCGCCGTTTGGCGCGTGTCTTTGGCAATCTCGGCAGCGGTGCTTGCAGCCGTAGTAATCAACGCAAACAGATTTTTTTCATCGACCATTTTTTGCTCCACGTGCTTGTTCCAGCCAGGGGCCGTTCGGATCGATCTTGCGAGTACCAGGCGATGCGCGGCGTTTGACGCGTTTCAGCTTCCTGCGGTCCTGTCGCGGCTTGGTGTCGGCAAGTGCCAACGGAGTGATTGACGGTGCAGTAGGCGCTGTGTCCTCGTTGCCCTGGCGGGCACGGATGAGCTTCAAAATCATTTTCAGCATGGATCAACACTCCAAGGTGGAACGGTGGCTTCTTGCTGCCTCGCGCTGGGTGTTCGCCAGGTCGATTGCCAGCACTTCTAGTTCGGTGACTACAGCGCGAATTTCTGCGACTGAATCCACCGCCGCTTGGCTCAGCAGATCAGCGGTGGCCAGCACATTTCGGCGCACCTTTAGGTGCTCGATGGCGCTGTTTAAACGGGTTGCAAATTCTGTGGTTCTCATTGGGCTTCTGGTCTGTGAGGGGTGGCAGACTATTTCCGGCGGTCTGCCAGCGCGGATACAGCCGCGTAGGCATCAAACGTCCTGGTGCGGCAAACTCCCAGGCTCGCGCGCTTTCTCAACCAAGGCAGCGCGAGTAGCCTTGTCCGCTTACCCAGCGGCCGGGGACAGATCGGTTTGCGTCGTCAGCGCGCGCTGCAGCAACGCTTGCGCGGTCTGGCTCAGCGTCAGGTCGCATCCCGTGCGTTCGCTCATGGTGCGGCGTTGGGCTTCAAGCTGCGCCCGCAGCGCAGCGGGCAGCGTGATGGATACTTTTTCGCGTTGCATGTCATGCTTCCAGGTCAAAGACGTTCAAGCGGCGACCAGTCCTTCCAGCGATAGCCGCGACGTTCTGCAGCGGCTATCGCTGCATGCTCGCGCTGGGCTTCCAGAACGCGCGCATCCAGCAACTGAAGGGCGCGGATGGTCTGCGCTTCGCTCAATTCCGCCCAGTTCGCCGCAAGCCAGGCGCGTGGTTGCTTGTCGTCGCGCCAGAAGCTGCCGCGCGCGGTTTGCACCAGGATGCGCGGGCTGTTCTCGTCGGCACCCTCCCGCTCCATGACGCGGGCCGATGCAATGACGGTCTGCAGTTCCGGCGGCAGCATGTCGGTGGGCGTTGCGGTGGGCTGTTGGCCGCCCACCAGGGCGCTGAGGCGGCCGAACATTACGCGCTCACCGTCCAGAAGTCGGCGGCGTTCGGCAACACGGCCTGCGCATTTGCGAACACGGTCAGTTCGCTGTCGCCGTTGGCGTTCAGCCGCTTGACATGCACCGACAGTTCCGGCCGGAACGCAATGGCGGCGCGATTAAACAGGCCGACCACGGTCTTGTCGGTCGCGGCGGTCAGTTCTGCGAAAACGCCGGCAGCGCGGAACGAACCATCACCAGCGATTTCCGCACCGTTGCCAGCCGTGCCAACCAGGGCGCGAAGTTCGTCAATCTTTGCGTGGCGCGCAGCGGCGGCGCCAAACGTGAACGCGGCCGGGGTGGCTGCCAGGATCGCGGTAAGCAGCAGCTTGTCGGCCAGTTCGCCCAAACCACGCAGCACCGAAATCATGAAAGCGTCATGCAATTGGTCGCCGCCGATAGCACGGTGGTCTGCACGCGTGATCTTTGCGCGGAATGCCTGGTGCGGCGTGGTCCCCCAGCCAAAGGCTGCGTCGTGGATCGGCATCGCGGAAAGCGTCGCATCGGCGCCATCAACCACAGTAGCGAAGGCCGCCGGGTCAACTACGCGCACCAGGGCGGCGTCACGATAGAACGCCGGCTGACCGTCGAAAGTCGGCGCAGGCTTCGGGTGCGCAATGATGACGCGCGCACCAGCCGTCACCACGCGGCTATTCGCTTCGATGACGCTGCGCGGGTCCAGGTCGGTCGTTTCGCCGGCCGGCACCATGTTCAGGCCGTACACGCCCTCGGGAGTGGCACCCAGCGTCAGGGCACGCGACAGGTCCATGCTGCTGCTGGCAACGGCAGGCGCTGGGATGCGCTTCGGCTCGTCAAAGCCTGGCGTGTGGTGTTCACGGAAGCCCATGGCGTGGCGCGCTTCGGCAGCGGCGTGGGCGATGGGGTTTTGCTGCGTCGTGTAGTGGTTCAGGTCGGGCATGTTGTCGCTCGGTTTCGGTTCAGGAATTACGCGCTGTTGTTGCGCCGTTCCTGAATCATCCTCCGCTAGCGAACACGTTTCCTCAGGTGGAATTGCACGAAGCCTCACGCTGCATCACGGTTGACGGTCCCGGATGCCATGCCGATTCCACATTATGAGAAACGGAAATGCGCTTAAAAAACCCACGCAGATGTCAGAAGCGGCGGGACCGCTGCTCCCGTAGGCCGCACCCCTTCTGGAAGGACCCGCTACGTCACATAGCCCTGCCAGCCGCCTTGGCAGCCCGCCTGCGCCCTTCATCGGTCAGCATGTACCTGCGTCTGCCATCCCTCGCCACCAGCCCAGCACGCACCAGTAGCGCAAGCCTGCGCACCACTGTTCCGTATGGCATGCCCACATACGCCGCCAGCTTGTACGCGGTGAACGGCTTTGCCTCCAGGTCGCCAATGGCCACGCCAACCAGCAGCAGCACATCACCCGCGTTCGACGCAAACCGGCGCTCTCTAAGCAGAGCGAATGACAGGTGGCGCATGTCATCCAGGACACGGTGCAGTGCTGTTCGTTTGGACATTCGCGAGGTAACGGGTAACGGTTGATAACGGGGCTCTCTATAGCCTTCCCAAAAACAACATGTTCACATTCGTGAATACACCTTTTTTCTGGTCTAACTGGAAAGAGCGTTACCTACCGTTACCGTTACCTCAACGCAGGGCCACGGAATGTCACGCAGCGCAACTCGCTTCAATTCCACGTAATCTGCGCCCCCAACAAAAAACCCGCCGTGGCGGGTTGTGTCGTCGTTGCCTGGAGGCATTCAGAATGGCCGTTCTTCGCGCTCCGGTGCAGACAGCACATCCATTGCGGATTCCCATCCATCCGGCCTGGCACGCGCAATCTCTGCGGCCAGTTCAAACGACTTCGCGTCGATCCATTTGTCCGCGTTCCTGAGGATCCAGCACTTCGTCGGCTTGTATCGGGTTTTGATGGTGCGGCCGACTGCTAGCGCGCCCAGTTCATCAAGCACCCGTCGCATTGCGGCCGTCACGCTCTTTTCCGCGCCGTCCCCCAGCACGGCCACAATGTCATCGTTCATCACCACGTCAGCGGGCCAGTGCGCAATCAATTCTTCCGCGTTGCGCTGGATGATGGATTTCGACGCATCCAGGGCGGCGCGCTTCGCCTCGCTCATAGGCGGCCGTTCGCCAGGATTGAACGCGCCGATATCGCGCTCACGCAGATACACGCCCACCGCGTTGATGAATTCGTCATCGTCCAGCATGGCGTAAAGCTTCGCATACGTCTCTGGCGAGCGCGGCGCGGCGTTGTGGCGAACCACGCGCCAGCGGCGGTCAGTGTCGTTCAGCGGCAGCGCGTTGTCGTGGTTGCTGAACACCAGCCAACGGCAGGAATTGTGTTCCTTGAACTGGCGGCCGAATTTTGGGTTGATGATCCGTTCTTCGGCGTTGACCAGCGACTTCAGCCGGTTTGCGTGGCGGAATTGGTTTTCGCCGCCGCCTTCCTGCACTTCGTCAACCATCGCCAGCACGCGGCCAGCCAGCGCGCCGTTGAACTGGCTTTCCAGCAGTGCCGGCAGGTCTACGTTAGGCGCAACATAGCCGCGCCACACACGCGCCAGGACGGAAGCCAGCCAGTTACGGCCAGTGCCGGTGTTCTTGGCGATGTGCAGCCAGCCATAGTGCGGCAGCACGCCAGGGCGCTGCTCGATGTGGGCCAGCCAATCCAGGAACGCCGCGCGCTCAGTCGCGTCCTCGACCAGATATTCAATCTGCTCCAGGAATAGACCGATATCAGACGCCGCCGGCCGACGTTCGATAGGCCGCCAGGAATTGATTGCCTGTTCGCCATCAGGGTCGCGGCAGATTTCGCCAGCGCCAGCGTGGAACGTGCGCGCGTGCACCGTCTTGCGGGCCGCGTCCTTCTTCCACAGCACCGCGTTCGGCACCTGACGCGGCTTCGCCTTGCTGTCCGGGTCGCTCACTTCGGTGGTGTTGCACGCCGTCCAATCGCAAAACTCCCCGAACGACAAAACCGTCTTCGGCGCGCTCAGTCGGCCTACCTGGCTGCCCGCCGCAATCCATACGCAGTCTGCCAGCATATCTTCCACGGTCATGACAGGCGGCAAAACGCTAGCGGGATCGTCCTGGATGCGAGCGTTTTCCTCTCGTTGCCGGCGGCGCCGTTCTTCGTCGCGCGCTTCCCGCTGCTGCCTCTCCCACTCCAGCAGCGCTTCGGGCTTCGGAGTACGCGGCGGCGTCGGCTTCTTCTTCGGCTTCGGTGCGGCCACAACTGGCGGCGTATCAATACCGGCCAGGCGCTTGAATTCAGCATCCAGATTAGCGTTTTCCGCAAAGGTCATTTCGCCCCCTTGCGGTCAACCCAGCCAAGTTCGCGGAACAGTTCGCGCGCCACTTCCGAGTAGACGGCCGGCCAGTATTTCGGGCGCATGCAATCGCGGAAATATCCGTCACCTGCATCCTGGATGCTGGCACCGAAACGGACGCGAGATTGCAGGTAGTTCAACGCCTTTTCTGCCGCCAGGGTTCGCATCCTGGTTTGCTCGACCTTGATGGCTGCGTTGTTGGCGACGTACCACGCTTTGAAATCGGCGGCTGTTTGCATTTGGTCAGTGCTATTATTGGGTTCACGCAGAGTTTTTACTTCAGGGGTGTTCTTCATTGAGCGCCCCTTTTTTATTGCGCATTCGCAGCTTCCAACTGCGCGCGCTGCCATTCTTGAATGTCGCTCAGCTTCCAGGCGGTTACGCCTGCGGAAAGCTTCACCGGCTGCGGAAAACTCTTGTCCCGGACCTTCCGCCAGAGCGTTGCCTTCGTGAACGGAACGAAGCGTTCGCCAAGCAATTGCGATTCGCGGAGAAAGACCTCAAGACCCAGCTTTTTTGCGTTGAGCATTTGTTGCGGCTCCAAGTGAGATTGCATGGAACCAATTCTCTTGATCCGTGCTGCTCAATTCCCCAGGTGGGATTTGTCTAAGCTTCATCCGCCGTCACGCCCATTCACTTCCGAAAAGCCGCCGCATAAAAAAACCCGGCCGAAGCCGGGTTCTCATGTGAGCGCACTGCTTTACAGGTCGTCATCCAGGTCATCTTCGTGGACTTCGGCCGCCCGTCGCTTTGCATCGGCAATTAGCTCGCGCGCAGACTCACCGCGCATCCAGGCGTCAATCATGTCCGCCCAGCACTGCAGCATGATTTTCCGTTCCGACAGGTAGCGGTTCACGTTGTAGACGGCGGCAATCCGGTTTCGCGGTGCGTGCGCCAGCGACATTTCAATCCAGCGCTCGTCAAACTTCGCACGGTTCAGACCGGTGGAGAATGTCCGCCGCAGGTCGTGCACGCCAAAAGTCTGGAATTCCGGGTCATCCTTTCGAATGCGCTCCACGGCTGCATCGATGACACGATTTAGCGTCGCGTTGCTGATTGGCAAGTCGTGGTCGTAGCGGCCTGGATGCAGGTAGTTACTCGCGCCAAAGCAGGACCGTAGCGCTACCAGAATATCCAGCGCCTGTTCACTCAGCGGGATGACATGCGCCTTCCCGGCTTTCATGCGTTCGGCCGGGATGGTCCAGCGTTCGGCGTCGAAATCGACTTCGGCCCACACGGCGTCGATGAACTCGCTTTTCCGCACGCCAGTCAGCAAAACGAACTTCAGCGCCAGGCGCAGTGTTGGCGTCGTGGCCACCTGCTCCAGCGCCGTCAGGAACGTGCGAATTTCGGCCGGAGACAATGCGCGGTCGCGCGGCTCAAACGTGGCGATTGTGCTGGCGCGGATGGCTTCTGCCGGATTGCTCACCGCCTGGCCGCTGCCTTGTGCATGCCGGAATACCGCCTGCACAACCTCACGAACGTGCACCGCCACGGCAGGCCCGCGTCGCTCTTTCGTGCCGTCACACAGGCGCTTCAGCCGTTGGGGCGTCACTTCCTCCAGGCGAAGTTTGCCGAACTCCGGTTCGATAACGCGGCGATAGGTGGAGCGCCGGAACGCCAGGGTGCTGTCCGCCAGTTGCTCGGCGCCACTCTTTGGGTCCGCCTTGTGGGTGAAATAGCTTTCGGCCCAGCCGCCGAACGTAAGCGCGTCGGCCGCTGCCGTGCGCTTTTCCACCTTGGCGCGTGACGGCGATGCGCCCCGCTCCACGTCGCGCCTGGCACGGTCAAGCAGCGTGCGCGCCTCGCGCAGCGACATGTCCATACCGTATTCGAGCGCGTCCGGCTCGCGGGTCGGCGCGCGCGCCAGGTCGGCATCGTACCGACCGATGGCCAGCGTTTCGCGGCGCCCGTTCAGGCGATAGTCGTAGCGAAAGGAAATGGTGCCGGTGGGAAGGACGGCGGCATACATGCCGTCACGGTCGGTCACCTTGAAGGTTTTATCCCTGGGCTTGAGGGTGCCCAGTTCTCTGTCTGTCAGCAAAATCGGCCTCCGGTCTGGTTTGCCGCACGATACCGTCAGACCGTCTGACGGTACTTCGTGTGGCTTTTCCAGCCGTCTCATGCCGTACCGTCATTCGTACCGCCCGAATGACCGAGATTGAGTGATACGGGGTGACACTCCCTGAATCACTCAAACCCTTGATCTAAAAGGCTCACGGCCGATTTTTGATACCGCTTGAGACGACGTGAGCCGAGTTTGAATCACTCCCACTCAATCGTCGCCGGCGGCTTCCCCGAGATGTCGTACACGACCCGGTTGATCCCGCGCACTTCATTGATGATCCGGTTCGACGCGCGGCCGAGCAGCGCATACGGCAGATGCGCCCAATGCGCGGTCATGAAGTCGGTCGTCTGCACCGCCCGCAACGACGTCACATAGTCATACGTCCGCCCATCGCCCATCACGCCGACCGACTTCACCGGCAGGAACACCGCGAACGCCTGGCTCGTCAGGTCGTACCAGCTCTTGCCGACGTCGGCGTCGCCGCACAGGCCGGCCGCCGCATCCTGCGCGGTCGCGACCGTGCCGCGCAGTTCCTCGATGAAGATCGCATCCGCGCGGCGCAGCAGATCCGCGTACTCGCGCTTCACTTCGCCGAGAATCCGCACGCCGAGGCCCGGGCCCGGGAACGGATGGCGGTACACCATCTCCGGCGGCAGGCCGAGCGCGACGCCCAGCTCGCGCACTTCGTCCTTGAACAGGTCGCGCAGCGGTTCGAGCAGCTTCAGGCCGAGCGTTTCCGGCAGGCCGCCGACGTTGTGGTGGCTCTTGATCGTCGTCGCCTTCTTCGTCTTCGTGCCGCCCGATTCGACCACGTCCGGGTAGATCGTGCCCTGCGCGAGCCACTTCGCCTTCGACAGCTTCTTCGCTTCCGCCTGGAACACCTCGACGAACTCGCGGCCGATGATCTTGCGCTTCGCTTCCGGATCGGTCACGCCGGCCAGATGGCCGAGGAACTGGTCGGACGCGTCGACGTGCACGACCTTCGCATGCAGGCGGCCCTCGAACATGTCGAGCACCATCTTGCCTTCGTTCAGGCGCAGCAGGCCGTGGTCGACGAACACGCACGTCAGTTGATCGCCGATCGCACGATGGATCAGCGCGGCCGCGACGCTCGAATCGACGCCGCCCGACAGGCCGAGAATCACTTCCTCGTCACCGACCTGCTCGCGGATCTTCGCGACGGCTTCCTCGATGTGGTTCTTCATGATCCAGTCGGGCTTCGCGCCGGCGATCTGCAGCACGAAGCGTTCGATGATCTGCCGGCCCTTCACCGTGTGCGTGACTTCCGGGTGGAACTGCACCGCGTAGTAGCCGCGCGCCTCGTCGGCCATACCGGCGATCGGGCAGCTCGGCGTCGACGCCATCAGCGCGAAGCCCGGCGGCAGCTCGGCCACCTTGTCGCCGTGGCTCATCCAGACCTTCAGCATCCCGTGGCCTTCGGCCGTCGTGAAATCCTCGATGCCGTCGAGCAGGCGCGTATGGCCGTGCGCACGCATTTCCGCATAACCGAATTCGCGATGGTCGCTCCACTCGACCTTGCCGCCGAGCTGCACGGCCATCGTCTGCATCCCGTAGCAGATGCCGAGCACCGGCACGCCGAGATCCCACACGGCCTGCGGCGCACGCAGCTGGTGGTCTTCATACGTGCTCGCGTGGCTGCCCGACAGGATCACCGCCTTCGGCGCGAACTCGCGGACGAAGTCGTCGGACACGTCGTTCGGGTGAATTTCGCAGTAGACGTGCGCTTCGCGCACGCGGCGCGCGATCAGTTGGGTGACTTGCGAACCGAAGTCGAGAATCAGGATTTTGTCGTGCATGGCTGCGGACGGGATGAAGAGAATAAGAAAAGCAGCGCATCGAGCGCTGCGTCAAAAACATGGACAGCGGCGTCGGGCGGCAGGCGGCTCGCGCGACGCATCGCCGGTCAATCCTGCGACGGCGGGCGCGCGTCGAACGCGACGCTGCCTGACGCACGGTCGGATGCGGCCGACGGGGTAGCCGCGGCCGGCGCCGCAGGCGCCACCGGACGGCTGACGACCGGCTCGACTCGCGGCTGCGCCACGGAGGCCGGCGCCGGTTCGACCGGACGCTTCGCATCGCGGCCCTCGAGCGCCTGCGCCTTGTCGGCCCTTTCGCGCCGGCGCACGGCCGATGCGAGCCGCACGCCGCCGAGGCCGAGCACGATCAGCGCGACGCCGGCCACGGCCGACAGCACCCGGCCGGCGGCCGCGAGCGCCGGCCCGCTGCCGGCGCCGATCGACCACACGACCGTCAGCACGCCGGTCAGCCAGTACACGTGGCCGACCGGGCGCGCGACGGGCGCCGTGAGATCGCCGTTGAACGCCGCATGAAACGCGAGCCACGCGAGCCCGAGCAGCGCGATGCCGAACGCCTGGCCGAGCATCGCGGGCTGGATGTTCGCCAGTTGCAGCGCATTGAACAGCGCCTGCCAGGGCGTCAGCACGAACAGCGCGCCGAACGCCAGCAGCAGTACGGCATCGACGATCAGCACGGCTCGCAGCAGCGGTTTCATCGGCGATCAGTCCACGTGGTAGTTCGGTGCTTCCTTCGTGATCTGCACGTCGTGCACGTGCGACTCGCGCATGCCCGCCGCGGTGATCTGGACGAATTCCGCCTTCTCGTGCAGCTCGTCGATCGTGCGGCAGCCGCAGTAGCCCATGCTCGCGCGCACGCCGCCGACCAGCTGGAACAGGATCGCGTTGACCGAACCCTTGTACGCGACGCGGCCTTCGATGCCTTCCGGCACGAGCTTGTCGATGTTCGCCGAGTTGTCCTGGAAGTAGCGGTCAGCCGCGCCGTCCTTCATCGCACCGACCGAACCCATGCCGCGGTACGACTTGTACTGGCGGCCCTGGTACAGGAACACGTCGCCCGGCGCCTCTTCCGTGCCCGCGAACATGCTGCCCATCATCACCGCGTTCGCGCCGGCCGCGAGCGCCTTCGACACGTCGCCCGAGAAGCGCACGCCGCCGTCGGCGATGCACGGCACGCCGGTGCCCTTCAGCGCCTCCGCGACGTTCGCGATCGCGCTGATCTGCGGCACGCCGACACCCGCGACGATCCGCGTCGTGCAGATCGAGCCCGGGCCGATACCGACCTTGACCGCGTCCGCGCCGTATTCGACGAGCGCCTTCGCGGCGGCGGCCGTCGCGATGTTGCCGCCGATCACCTCGACGTGCGGAAAGTTCTGCTTGACCCAGCGCACGCGCTCGAGCACGCCCTTGCTGTGGCCGTGCGCGGTATCGACGACGATCACGTCGACGCCGGCCTGCACCAGCAGTTCGACACGCTCTTCGTTGTCCGGGCCGACGCCGACCGCCGCGCCTGCGCGCAGCTTGCCGTGTTCGTCCTTGCACGCGTCCGGGTGCTCGGTCTGCTTCGTGATGTCCTTGACGGTCATCAGGCCGCGCAGCTCGAACGCGTCGTTGACGACCAGCACGCGCTCGAGGCGGTGGCTGTGCATCAGCGCCTTCGCTTCGGCGAGCGGCGTGCCTTCCTTGACCGTGACGAGGCGCTCGCGCGGCGTCATGATCGACTTGACCGGCTCGTCGAGGCGCGTTTCGAAACGCAGGTCGCGGTTCGTGACGATGCCGACGAGCTGCGGGCCTTCGACGACCGGGAAGCCCGAGATGCCATGCTGGCGCGACAGCGCGATCACGTCGCGCACCTTCATTTGCGGCGGCACCGTGATCGGGTCGCGGACGACGCCCGACTCGAAACGCTTGACCTTCGCGACTTCGCGGGCCTGCTCGGCCGGCGTGAGGTTCTTGTGGACGATACCGACGCCCCCCTGCTGCGCCATCGCGATCGCGAGGCGACCTTCGGTGACCGTGTCCATCGCGGCGGACACGAGCGGCATGTTCAGGGAGATGTTGCGGGTCAGCTTGGTCTTGAGGCTGGTGTCGCGCGGGAGAACGTCGGAGAAGGCGGGAACGAGGAGCACGTCATCGAAAGTGAGTGCTTTTTGGATCAGACGCATGGCAAATCCTATGGGCGCAAAAGCGAATTATACGCGAAGCGCCGTGATTTTTCACAACACGAACAACGGCTTAGCCGGTTTCGGCGGTTCGGGGGCCGAATCGTTCGGATCGCCGTTCGGTTCGTTTTCGATCGACTTTCGTTTCACCGCTGCGTCGAGCCATTCGCGCAGCCGGCGGCCGGACGGCACGTGCGCGTGTCGCGGCGAGGCGACACGTGCGCGACGGCGGCGGCCGCGCACGGCCGGCGACCCGCACGCCGAAGCGGCTTGCCTGCCCGACCTCACGCCAGACCGGCCGCACGGGCGATCATCGCGATGCCGCCCGCCACCGTCCCGCAACCGACGATCCGCCACACGCGCCAGCCGGCAGGCGCAACGCGTTCGGCGGCGATCGCGACCGTCACGGCGGCCATCACGCGCAGGTCCATCATGCCGGCCGCCAGCGCGACCGCCATCAGATTCCCGCAACATGCGCCGCATCGGATCGCGGCGTGCACGCCGTACCGCCATGCCGTGACGCCCGCTGCCCGTGGCCGATGCACGTCGTGCGCCGTCGGGTGGCGGCAGCACGCGAGCCGCCGCGCCTTCCATTCGGTGAATTGCAACGTGCCCGCGGCCAGCACGACGGCGCCGGCCACGAACGGCATCGCCCCGACGAGCGCCGGCAGACGGGCAGCGGCCGCCGTCAGCGCAGCGCCGGCCGGCAACACGAGCGCCCCGAGCGCCATCCAGACCGAGAAATATCCCGCCCCCGCGACGACGACGAGCCAGGCCGACCGCGCCGCCGCCTGCGGGCCGATGCGCCACCGGTAATGCCAGAGCTGCGGCGCGAGCACCGGCAGCATCATCGTCACCGTCATCGCGCCCCACATTCCGGCGAACGCCGCGAATGCGCGGCCGGCGCCCTGGCCGCACGGTCGCAGCCATACGGCCGAAGCCATCCAGCCGCCGGGCATCGGTTCGCCGCCCATCGCACTCATCGACGCGTGCTGCGCCAACGTCGCCATCGCGGCGAGCGCGAACACGGCGGTGGCCGCCACGCCGAATGCCCACGGACCGGGGGCCGCCTCGCCGGTTGCCGTTCGCGTCATCGCGCGCTCCCGCCCGTGGCCGGCCCGCTCAGCCACGCGCGTATTCGTCGTGACGGCGCCACCACGGGCCGGCCTCGTTGCGTCCGCGCGGCGCGCGATCGAGCCACTGGTACATCCCCCACAATCCGTCGAGGCCGCGCGCGTAGGTCGAATACGTGTGATAGACGGCGCCGTCCTCGCGCACGAACGCGCTCATCCCCGGCCGATCGAGCGCATACGTGACCGGATCGGTGCCGCACGTGGCCGCGAACTGCACGACGGGCGCCGGCGGCGGATCCATGTCCATCGCGTGTCCAGCCTTTGCATAGTTGTATTCGACGTCGCCCGCGCGCTGCTGCGCTTCGGTGAACGACACGTTGAAGTCGAAGTTGAAATCGCTGCCGACCGACGACGCCCACGGGAACGTCCACCCCATCCGCTGCCGGTACGCGAGCAGTTTCGCGAGCGGCGCGCGCGACACGGCCGCGAGCGTCACGTCGTGATGCGCCAGATGCACGGCAAAGCCGTCGAAGCCGTCGGCGAGCGCGGAGCACGACGGGCAGCCCGCCTTGTAGTCGGGGCCGAACATGAAGTGATAGACGAGCAGTTGCGAACGGCCGCCAAACAGGTCGTCGAGCGTCGCCTGCCCTGCTTCGGTGTCGAACCGGTAGGTCTTGTCGACGCGCACCCACGGCAGCGCCTGGCGCTGCCGCGCGAGTTCGTCGCTGTGCCGCGTCAGCGCCTTTTCCGCGTCGAGCAGCGCGCGGCGCGCGGCCAGCCATTCGTCGCGGGTGCCGGTGAGATGGGTCGTCATGGTGGGGTCCTCCTTCCGATGGGTGTCCGGGCACGGCGTACGGGCCGTGTGCGTGGTGCTAGATTAGTGGCGGGCATCGGACCGAAGGGAGTGACAAGTGTGTCGGGATTCGAATGGATTCGCTGATCACGGCGGCCGCGCACGCGCTCGCGGCCGGTGACGCGCTCGGCGCGCTGAACCGCGTCGCGCTGCGCGACGATGCGCCGGCACTCGCGCTGCGCGGGATCGCGCTGGCGCAGCTCGGCGATTTCGAACGTGCACGGTCGCTCGTGCGCGGCGCCGCACGCGCATTCGGCGCGAAGGAAGCGGTCGCACGGGCGCGCTGCGTCGTCGCGGAAGCGGAAATCGCGCTCGCGTCGCGCGACCTGCGCTGGCCGACGCGCGCGCTCGACGCGGCCTGCGCGACGCTCGACGCGCATGGCGACCGCGCGAACGCCGCGCATGGCCGCTATCTCGGCGTCCGCCGCTTGCTGCTGATCGGCCATCTCGACGAGGCCGAGCGGCTGCTCGCGCATCTCGACCCCGCGCCGCTGCCGCCCGCGTCGCGCGCCGCCCATGAATTGATCGCGGCCGGCATCGCGATGCGCCGCATCCGCACGCACGCGGCCCGCGCGGCGCTCGACCGCGCACGGACAGCCGCCCGCGCCGCCGGCATCGCCGCGCTGGCGGCCGAGGTCGACACCGCGGCGCGCGTGCTCGACGCACCGGCCGCGCGGCTCATCGCGCGCGGCACGTCGCGGCTCGTGCCGCTCGACGAAGTCGAGACGCTGTTCGAGTCGAATGCGCTCGTCGTCGACGCGTGCCGCCACACGGTGCGCGATGCGCGCACGAGCGTGTCGCTCGCGCGGCGCCCGGTGCTTTTCGTGCTCGCCCGTGCACTCGGCGAGGCCTGGCCGGCCGACGTGTCGAGAAATGCGCTCGTCGCCGCCGCGTTCCGCGCGAAACATGCCGACGAATCGCACCGCGCGCGGCTGCGTGTCGAGATCGGCCGGCTGCGCGCGGTGCTGCGCCCGCTCGCGAACGTCGTCGCGACGCCGCGCGGCTTCGCGCTCGAACCGCTCGGCGTGCGCGAAACCGTCGTCCTCGCGCGGCCGGTCGACGATCGGCACGCGGCCGTGCTCGCGCTGCTCGCCGACGGCGAAGCGTGGTCGAGCTCCGCGCTGGCGCTCGCGCTCGGCGCCAGCCAGCGCACCGTGCAGCGCGCGCTCGATGCGCTCGCGCAAACCGGCAAGGTGCAGACACTCGGCCGCGGACGCGCGCGCCGCTGGCTCACGCCGCCGCTGCCCGGATTCGCGACGACCTTGTTACTCCCGCTTGCGCTGCCGGGCGATTAGGATGGCCCCATCGAACGACGAGGTGACGAACATGAAGCGCTCCACCGCAGACATCCTTCACGAGTACGGCCCGTTTCCGGGCGTCGACGGCGTGCACGGCGTCACGTTCGACGGGCGGCACGTGTGGTACGCGTCCGGCGACAAGCTGAATGCGCTCGACCCCGAGCGCGGCACGATCGTCCGCTCGCTCGACGTCGCCGCGCACGCGGGCACGGCGTTCGACGGCCGCCACCTGTTCCAGATCGTCGAGGACCGCATCGAGAAGATCGACCCCGAATCGGGCCGCGTGCTCGCGACGATTCCGGCGCCCGGCGGCGGCGCCGATTCGGGGCTCGCGTGGGCGGAAGGCACGCTGTGGGTCGGCCAGTACCGCGAGCGCAAGATTCATCAGGTGGATCCGCAATCGGGCGCCGTGCTGCGCACGATCGAGTCGAACCGCTTCGTCACCGGCGTGACGTGGGTCGACGGCGAGCTGTGGCACGGCACGTGGGAAGCCGACCGCAGCGACCTGCGGCGCATCGATCCGCGCACGGGCGAAGTGCTCGAGCAGGTCGACATGCCGCCCGGCGTCGGCGTGTCGGGCCTCGAATCCGATGGCCGCGACCGCTTCTACTGCGGCGGCGGCAACAGCGGCAAGCTGCGTGCCGTGCGCCGCCCGACGCGCACGGATGCTGCCGGCGACGGCACGCGGCCAACCCCCGATTCGGCGGACGAATGATTCGCCGCCCGCCGAAGCCGCGTGACGGCCGCAGCCGGCCGCGAGTGCAGGAATGAACAAGACGCCGCCGCGACGGCATCGCTAAGATGCGCGCACCTCAGTCATTCGTTCGGAGCGGTCGATGCAGCGCGGCGTGGTGTACGGTGTCCTGGCAGGCGCCCTGTGGGGCATGGTGTTTCTCGTTCCGCGGCTGCTGACCGATTTCTCGCCGCTGCTGCTGAGCGCCGGCCGCTACACGATGTACGGCCTCGTGTCGCTCGCGGCCGCGCTGCCGGCCGCCCGCTCGCTGCTCGATCGGCTGACCCGCGCGGATCTCGTCGCACTGGTGAGGCTCGCCGTCATCGGCAACGTCGCGTATTACATGCTGCTGTCCGGCGCCGTGCACCTGATCGGCATCGCGCCCAGTTCGCTGATCGTCGGCGTGCTGCCGGTGACCGTCACGCTCGCGGGCCTCGGCGACCACGGCGCAATGCCGCTGCGGCGGCTCGCCGCCCCGCTCGCGCTTGTGATCGCGGGCATCGTCTGCATCAACGTCGATCTGTTTACGTCCGAAGCCGCGCACGCGACGACGCTCGCCCAGAAGCTCGCGGGCATCGCCTGCGCGGCGGGCGCGCTCACGAGCTGGACCTGGTATGCGGTGGCGAACACACGCTACCTGCAGCGCCATCACCGCTTCGGCGGCAACGAATGGTCGGTGCTGTGGGGTGTCGTGACGGGCCTGATCGGCGGGCTCTGCTGGCTGGCGATCCTCGCGCTGCCCGCCGGGACGGTACAGGCGGCCGTCCCCGCCTCGCGCTGGCAATTGTTCTGGCTGCTGAACCTCGTGCTTGCGATCGGTGCGTCGTGGCTCGGTAACGGACTGTGGAATGCCGCGTCGAAGCGGCTGCCGCTCACGCTGTCGGGCCAGTTGATCGTGTTCGAAACCGTGTTCGCGATGCTGTATGCGTTCGTGTACGACCAGCGGATGCCGCGCGCACTCGAGGTCGCCGCGCTCGTGCTGCTGCTCGCGGGCGTATACGGCTCGGTGCGACGGCACGGCGACACGCCGGGCGGCGCGCCCGCAAACGCAAACGCCGCGGCCCACTGAGCGCCGCGGCGTTTGATCGGACCAACCTGAGCGGACGACGCGTCAGCGCGCGTCCTTGTGCATCCACTTGCGGCCCTCGATCGAGCCGTCGCGGCGCGATTTGTCGACACGCCGCTGGCGTGCGAGCTTCGGATCGACGATCAGCGGACGATAGATCTCGACGCGGTCGTGATCGACGAGCGGCGCATCGAGCGGCGCGAGCTTGCCGTAGACGCCCGTCTTCGCGTGCGCGAGATCGATCTCCGGGTGCAGCGCGAGCACGCCGCTCGCGTCGATGGCCGAGCGCACGGTCGCCCCTTCGGGCAGCGACAGCGGAATCAGCGTCTGGCGGTCCGGCAATGCGTAGCAGACTTCGATCGACAGCATCGCGTCACCCCTTTCCGTACCGCTGGTCCGCACGCTTCACGAACGAATCGACGAACGTGTTCGCGATGTGGCTGAACACCGGCCCGATGATCTTCTCGAGCAGGATGCTCGAAAATTCGTAGTGCAGCGCGAATTCGATCTTGCACGCGTCGGCGCGCAGCGGAATGAAGCGCCACGAACCCGTGAACTTCTTGAACGGCCCGTCCGCGAACTCCATGTCGATGCGGGTCGGGCGCTGCTGCGTGTTGCGCGTCGCGAAATGCTGCTTGATGCCCTTGAAGTTGATGTCGATGCGCGCTTCCATTCCGCTCTCGTCCTGACGGCGAATCTCGACACCGCCGCACCAGGGCAGGAAATTGGGGTAGTCGGCCACGTCGGTGACGAGGTCGAACATCTGTTCCGCCGAATGGCGAATCAATACGGTTTTCTGGACATCTGCCATAAATCGCGCGGCATCGCTGAAAGTGGAAACGCCAAGCCGGGCAATTGCCGCCCCGCTTTGCTAAAATCGTGATTTTAAACGAGTTGGCCCAATCCTTTCATGAGCATCATCGACAACAGGAAAGCGCACTTCGATTATCACATCGAGGAACGCTACGAAGCGGGGCTCGTGCTGGAGGGCTGGGAAGTCAAGGCGCTGCGCGCCGGACGCGGCCAGATCAAGGAAGGCTACGTCGTGGTGAAGAACGCCGAGATCTTTCTGATCGGGACCCATATCAGCCCGCTGCCCGAGGCTTCGACGCACATCAAGCCCGACCCGGTTCGCACGCGCAAGCTGCTGCTGCACCGCGAGGAAATCAAGAAACTGATCGGCAAGGTCGAGCAGCGCGGCTACACGCTCGTGCCGCTGAACTTCCACTACAAGGGCGGCCGCGTGAAGTGCGACATCGCACTCGCGAAAGGCAAGAAGCTGCACGACAAGCGCGAAACCGAGAAGAAGCGCGACTGGGAACGCGAGAAGGCACGCATCATGCGCGCCGGCACCTGACGCCCACCGCATTCATCGCACACGACACGGCCCGCTCGAAGCGGGCCGTGTTGCTTTGGACGCGGTGAATCGCACCGGCCGGTCGCGCGGCTGCGCGACGATTCGCCGCACGACGACGCGCACGCGGCAACCGCGCGCGCGTCGATGTCGGCTCAGCCCTTCGCACCCGACGCCGCGCCCGCGCTCTTGACGATCGTCAGCGCCGACGAGATCGCGGTGCCGAGATCCGACAGGTTCGACGGCACGATCAGCGTGTTGCCCTGCTTCGCGAGATTCGCGAACGCGCCGACATACTGCTCGGCGACCTTCAGGTTCACGGCATCCATCCCGCCTTGCGACTGGATCGCGCTCGCGATCTTCTGGATCGCCTGCGCGTTCGCCTCGGCCACCGCCAGAATCGCGGCGGCTTCGCCCTGCGCCTGGTTGATCGCGGCCTGCCGCTCGCCTTCGGACTTCTGGATCGCTGCTTCGCGCGCACCCGACGCGAGGTTGATCTGTTCCTGCTTGCGGCCTTCGGAGGCGGCGATCAGCGCGCGCTTTTCGCGCTCGGCGGTGATCTGCGCCTGCATCGCATGCAGGATTTCCTTCGGCGGCGTCAGGTCCTTGATCTCGTAGCGCAGCACCTTCACGCCCCAGTTCGCCGCGGCCTGATCGAGCGCCGACACGATGTTGTGGTTGATGAAATCGCGTTCCTCGAACGTCTTGTCGAGTTCGAGCTTGCCGACCACCGAGCGCAGCGTGGTTTGCGCGAGCTGCGTGATCGCCAGCACGAAGTTGCTCGACCCGTACGACGCCTTCATCGGATCGGTCACCTGGAAGTACAGCACGCCGTCCACCTGCAACTGCGTGTTGTCGCGCGTGATACAGACCTGGCTGGGCACGTCGAGCGGAATTTCCTTCAGCACGTGCCGGTACGCGATGCGATCGACGAACGGCAGCACGATATTGAGACCGGGCGACAGCGTCGCGTGATAGCGCCCGAAGCGCTCGAGCACCCATGCATGCTGCTGCGGCACGATCTTCACCGTCTTCGACACGATCACGATCGCGATGACGAGCAGGACAACCCAGATGATCAGCGAATCCATGAAATATTCCCTCCTTGTTGTATTGGCGGACGATCAGCCCGCGGGTTTCGCCACGACCACGAGACAATTGCCGCGCACGGCGCTCACCTGGTACACGTGCGCATCGTCGCGCTCGCCGTGCGCGAGCTCGACGTCCCAGTCGGCGCCGCGATACTGCACGCGCGCGCGGCCGTCACGCCACGCGTCGATCGTGACGGTCGAGCCGATATCGAGATTGACGTCGGGATTCGCCGACGTGTCGCGCTTCTGCTTGCGGCCGAGCCCCGACCGGCGCAGCACGATCATCGCGACGATCGCCACCGCGGCCGCCGCGCCGAACTGCACGTGCGGCGCGAAACCGGCCAGTTGCAGCAAGCCGCCCGCGAGAAAGCCGAGTGCGATCATCAACAGATAGAACGTGCCCGTCAGCAACTCGGCGACGACCAGCACGCCCACCGCGACCCACCAGAACAGATGCCCCGACATCATTGTGGTCTCCCGAAAAACGCCCCCGATGCTCACTATATTCGCCGCGCTCGCAACTGGGCGAAGCGGCCGGCGCGTACCGACGAAAAAAAACACCCCGGTGCTTACCGGGGTGTTTATAGCATGAACCTTGCATTTTGCCTTCAACGAAAGCGCGGTGGACCGCCCTTTCGCCGAAGTCGCATGACGGATCGTTACTTCCGGTTGGCGAGCGCCTGCCACGTATCGATGATCGTGTCCGGGTTCAGCGAGATCGACGCGATGCCTTCGTCGGTCAGCCATTGCGCGAAATCCGGGTGATCGGACGGGCCCTGGCCGCAGATACCGACGTACTTGCCCATCTTGCGGCAGGTATCGATCGCACGCTTCAGCAGGAACTTGACGGCCGGGTCGCGTTCGTCGAAGTCGACTGCGAGCAGTTCCATGCCCGAATCGCGGTCGAGGCCGAGCGTGAGCTGCGTGAGGTCGTTCGAGCCGATCGAGAAACCGTCGAAGTGTTCCAGGAACTCTTCGGCGAGGATCGCGTTGGTCGGGACTTCGCACATCATCACGAGGCGCAGGCCGTTTTCGCCGCGCTTCAGGCCGAACTTCTCGAGCAGGCCGACGACGCGCTCCGCCTGCTTCACGGTCCGCACGAACGGCACCATGATCTCGACGTTGGTCAGGCCCATCTCGTCACGCACGCGCTTCAGTGCACGGCATTCCATCTCGAACGCCTGCGCGAAGTCGTCGGCGATGTAGCGCGACGCGCCGCGGAAGCCCAGCATCGGGTTTTCCTCGTCCGGCTCGTAGCGCGAACCGCCGATCAGCTTCTTGTACTCGTTCGACTTGAAGTCGGACAGACGCACGATCACGGGCTTCGGATAGAACGCCGCCGCGATCGTCGCGACGCCTTCCGTCAGCTTGTCGACGTAGAACTGACGCGGCGACGCGTGGCCGCGCGCGACGCTCTCGACCGCCTTCTTCAGGTCCTGGTCGATGTTCGGGTACTCGAGAATCGCCTTCGGGTGCACGCCGATGTTGTTGTTGATGATGAACTCGAGACGCGCGAGGCCAACACCACCGTTCGGCAGTTGCGAGAAGTCGAACGCGAGCTGCGGATTGCCGACGTTCATCATGATCTTGACCGGGATTTCCGGCAGTTCGCCGCGCTGCACTTCCGTGACTTCCGTCTCGAGCAGACCGTCGTAGATCTTGCCTTCGTCGCCTTCCGCGCACGACACGGTGACGAGCGCGCCGTCCTTCAGGATGTCGGTCGCATCGCCGCAGCCGACCACCGCCGGCACGCCGAGCTCACGCGCGATGATCGCCGCGTGGCAGGTGCGGCCGCCGCGGTTCGTGACGATCGCCGCCGCGCGCTTCATCACCGGCTCCCAGTTCGGGTCGGTCATGTCGGCCACCAGCACGTCGCCCGGCTGCACGCGTTCCATTTCCGACGGATCCTGGATCACGCGCACGGGGCCCGCACCGATCTTCTGGCCGATCGCACGGCCCGTCGCGAGCACCTGCGACTGACCCTTCAGCTTGAAGCGCTGCTCGGCCTTGCCGGATGCCTGGCTCTTCACAGTTTCCGGGCGTGCCTGCAGGATGAAGATCTTGCCGTCGCGGCCGTCCTTGCCCCATTCGATGTCCATCGGACGCTGGTAGTGCTTCTCGATGATGACCGCGTACTTCGCGAGCTCGATCACGTCTTCGTCGGTGATCGAGTAGCGGTTGCGCTGCTCGTGCGGCACGTCGACCGTCTTCACGCGGCCCGGCTCGCCCGGCTGCGTGAATTCCATCTTGATCAGCTTCGAGCCGATCGAGCGGCGGATGATCGGATACTTGTCCTGCGCGAGCGTCGTCTTGAACACGTAGAACTCGTCCGGGTTCACCGCGCCCTGCACGACGGTTTCGCCCAGGCCGTAGCTCGACGTGATGAACACGGCGTCCTTGAAGCCCGATTCGGTATCGATCGTGAACATCACGCCGGCGGCGCCGACGTCCGAGCGGACCATGCGCTGCACGCCGGCCGACAGCGCGACTTCGGCGTGCGTGAAGCCCTTGTGCACGCGGTACGAGATCGCGCGGTCGTTATACAGCGACGCGAACACGTGCTTCATGCGGTCGAGCACGTCGTCGATGCCGACGACGTTCAGATACGACTCCTGCTGGCCCGCGAACGATGCGTCGGGCAGGTCCTCCGCGGTCGCCGACGAGCGCACGGCGAACGACAGCTCGCTCGGCGAGCCGTTCTTCAGCACTTCGAACTGCGCGCGGATTTCCTGCTCGAGGCGCGGCTGCAGCGGCGCGTCGACGATCCACTTGCGGATTTCGGCACCGGCTTCGGCGAGCGCCTTCACGTCGTCGATGTCGAGCGACTCGAGACGCTTGGCGATGCGATCGGTGAGGTCGTTGTGCTTGAGGAAATCGCGGAATGCGAGCGCGGTCGTGGCGAAACCGGTGGGTACGCGAACGCCTGCTTCGGAAAGCTGGCTGATCATCTCGCCGAGCGACGCATTCTTGCCGCCCACGATTTCCACATCGGTCATCCGCAACTGCTCGAACGGAATTACATACGCCTGGTCCTTTGCGACGTTTGCTGCGTTAGTCATACAAGCCCCTAAGTGTGAAAAAAATGCTCGATCGCGCAAGTGGGCTCGAACGCTGGCGCTTGCAAAAAGGCGCGGCGCGTCTTGCGCAACCTGTTAGATAAGCACTCGCAGCGGCGAAAATGTTCCGACCCGATTTGCAAAAATCCCGGCAGAAGGGCGATATTTGCAGACAAATCGCCAGACTTGCCGGGAATTCTGGAATCGTGCGGCCCAGCTACGGGCCGCCGTTCGCGCCCCGCCCCGCAATTGCTTATCCAACAGGTTGCCGCTATTCTACCGTGCCGGCTGCCGGATGTGGCGCGACCTTGTCACTGCGTGTGGAGGCGAACCTCCAGCGGTCCGCGCAACCGCCCTTCACGCTCGACGTCCAGATTCATGCTGCCTACCGTATTCATCGTCTCCGACGGCACCGGGATCACTGCCGAAACCTTCGCGCACTCGATCCTCTCCCAGTTCGACCAGAAATTCCGCCTCGTGCGCGTGCCGTTCGTCGACTCGCTCGACAAGGCCTACGCGACCGTCGAGAAGATCAACGAGGCCGCCGTGCACGACGGCCGTCGCGCGATCGTGTTCACGACGCTCGTGGACAGCGAGTCGAACGACATCGTCAAACGCTCGAACGCGCTCGTGCTCGACATGTTCCAGCGCTTCGTCGAACCGCTCGAGCAGGAACTGGAGCTCAAGTCGAGCCACGCGATGGGCCGCGGCCACCAGAACGCGGACACCGAGGAATACAAGACGCGGATCGAGGCGATCAACTTCTCGCTCGCGCACGACGACGGCCAGTCGAACCGCAACCTGTCGGAGGCCGACGTGATCCTGGTCGGCGTGTCGCGCAGCGGCAAGACGCCGACGAGCCTGTACCTCGCGATGCAGTACGGCGTGAAGGCCGCCAACTATCCGCTGATTCCGGAGGATTTCGAACGCGGCAAGCTGCCGTCGGCGCTGGCGCCGTACAGCGAGAAGCTGTTCGGGCTGTCGATCGACCCGCAGCGCCTGTCGGAGATCCGCAACGAACGCCGGCCCGGCAGCAAGTACGCGGCGCCCGAGAACTGCCGCTACGAGATCAACGAGGCCGAGGCGATGATGCGCCGCGAAGGGATCAAATGGCTGTCGTCGACGCACAAGTCGATCGAGGAAATCGCGACGACGATCCTGCAGGAAATCCGCCTCGACCGGCAGTCGTACTGAGCGCGGATGAGCGGGAGGCTGTCCAGCCGCCGCCGAAAGCAACAAGGCCGCGTCGAACGCGGCCTTGTTTCGTTTTACGGTAATCAATTGCGCGCGTGCGGCGTCACGCGGGCCGCTGCTGCCGCACCTGCTCGAACAGGCACACCGCGGCGGCGGCCGCGACGTTCAGCGACTCCATCCCGCCCGGCTGCGGAATCGTCACGCGATGCGTGGCCGCGTCGCGCCAGAATGCCGACACGCCGGCGCCTTCGTTGCCGAACACCCATGCGACGGGCCCCGACAGATCGCAGTCGTAAACCGCCCGCGCGCCGTGCGAATCGGTCAGCGCGACCGGTACGTCGAGGCGTTCGGCAAGCGCCGCGGCTTCGACGTCCTCATGGATCGACAACAGGAAATGCGCGCCCATGCCCGAGCGCAGCACCTTCGACGACCACGCATAGGCCGTCCCCGGCGCGCAGAACACGTGACGCACGCCGGCCGCCGCCGCGCTGCGCAGGATCGAGCCGACGTTGCCGGCATCCTGCACGCCGTCGAGCACGATCGACGTATGCGTCACGCGCGCGGGCAGCGGGTGCGCCGGCCGGTCGACCAGCAGCAGGAAGCCGACGCCGTTGACGACGTTCGACAACTGCCCGAACAGCGCGTCCGGCAGCGAGACGACCCGCTGCGCGTCGATGCGCGCGACGATCGCCTGCGCCTCCGCGTGGCCGAGCGCACCTTCGGTCGTGACGCACAACTCCGGCGTCGCGCCCGTATCGAGGTACGCGCTCGCGAGATGGAAACCTTCGAGCAGCGCCTGGCCGCTGCGGCGCTGCTGGGGCGTCGAACCCGCGAGCGCCTTCAGGCGCTTGTACAGCGGGTTGTCGCGGGAAGTGATGCTTTTCATCGAATCAGATCGAGCGCCGCACGAACCGGCGCGAACGAGCGCCGGTGCGCTTCGCACGGGCCGTGCTCGCTCAGTGCGGCAAGATGTTTCGCGGTGCCGTAGCCCGCGTGCACGTTGAAGCCGTACACCGGGAAGCGTTCGTGCAGGTCGACCAGCATGCGGTCGCGCGTGACCTTCGCGAGGATCGACGCGGCCGAGATGCTCGGCACGAGCGCGTCGCCGCTGACGATCGCCTCGGCGCGCACGCTCAGCGTCGGGCAGCGGTTGCCGTCGATCTGCGCAAGCGTCGGCAGCACCGACAGGCCCTCGACGGCCCGCTTCATCGCGAGCATCGTCGCGTGCAGGATGTTCAGCGTATCGATCTCGTCGACACTCGCCGACGCGACGCAATACGCGTGCGAACGCGCGACGATCAGCTCGTACAGCATGTCGCGCTTCTTCGCGGACAGCGCTTTCGAATCGTCGAGCCCGTCGATCGGCCGAGCCGGATCGAGGATCACCGCGGCGGCCACCACCGGCCCCGCGAGCGGGCCGCGGCCGGCTTCGTCGACGCCGCAGACGATCTCGTCCGGGCGGCTGAAATCGAAACCGCCCTGCACGTCGGCCGACGGGTTGCGACGTGGCGCACGGACTGCGGTCATGCGCGCCCCTTGCGTTGTTCGAGCACGCGCACGACGGCCTCGGCCGCCTTCGCGGCCGTGTTCTGCCGCAGCGAAAGATGCATTTCAGTAAACACTTCGGTCAGCGTGCGGCGGTTCGCGTCGTCGCGCAGTTGCGTGAGCGTCGCATCGGCGAGCGCCTCGGGCGTCGCGAAATGCTGCAGCAGCTCCGGCACGACGAAGCGCCCCGCCAGGATGTTCGGCAGGCCGACATACGGCAGGTAGCCCTGCCGGCGCATGATCTGCCCGGTCAGCCAGGGCACCTTGTACGAGATCACCATCGGCTTTTTCAGCAGCGCGGCTTCCAGCGTGACGGTGCCGCTCTTCACGAGGATCGCGTCGGCGGCCGTCATCGCGACCTGCGAACGGCCGTCGGTGATCGTCAACGCGAGCTGCGGATGCGCGTCGACGAGCGGCTGCAGCAGTTCGCGCAGCGCGGGCGTCGCGGCCGGCATCACGAATCGCACGCCGGGCTCGCGCTGCTGCATCAGCGCCATCGCCGCGAAGAACGTCGGGCCGATCAGCGCGATCTCCGAGCGCCGGCTGCCCGGCAGCACCGCGATCACGGGGCCGTCGGCCGGCAGGCCGAGCGCAATGCGCGCGCCGTGCGTATCGGGTTCGAGCGGGATTTCGTCGGCGAGCGGATGACCGACGTAGGTCGATGCGACGCCGGCCTTGTCGAGGATCGCCGGTTCGAACGGGAACAGGCACAGCATGTGGTCGACGGATTTCGCGATCTTCTTGATCCGGCCGCCGCGCCACGCCCAGATCGACGGGCACACGAAGTGGATCGACGGGATGCCTGCGTCGCGCGCGGCCTGTTCGACGTTGAAGTTGAAATCGGGCGCGTCGACGCCGATGAACGCGTCCGGCCGCTCGGCGAGCAGTTGGCGCTTCAGTTCGCCGCGAATCCGCAGGATCTCGGGAATCTGGCCCAGCGCCTCGACATAGCCGCGCACGGTCAGCTTGTCCATCTGCCAGTGCGAGTCGAAGCCCTGCGCGATCATGCGCGGCCCGCCGATCCCGTAATACTGGGCCGATTCGGGCAGCCGCTCGCGCAGGCCGCCGAGCAGCGAGGCCGCGAGGAGGTCGCCCGACGGTTCGCCGGCCACCATCGCGAGCCGGAGCTGGTTGGTCGGAAGCGGCATCGCTTAGCGGATGATGCCGCGTTGCGACGCGTCGATGAACTCGACGAGCGCCTTCACCGGTGCATCGCCGTCGCCGCCCGCTTCCGCGAGCTCGCGCAGTTGCACCTTCGCTTCCTCGAGCGACAGGCTGTTCTTGTACAGCACGCGGTACGCGCTGCGCAGCGCCGAGATCGCGTCGGCCGAGAAGCCGCGCCGGCGCAGCCCTTCGACGTTGATCCCGTGCGGCTCGGCCTTGTTGCCCGCCGCGATCACGAACGGCGGGATGTCCTGCACGAGCGCCGACGCGCCGCCCAGCATCGAATGCGCGCCGATGCGCACGAACTGGTGCACGCCCGACATGCCGCCGATGATCGCGAAGTCGCCGATCTCGACGTGGCCGGCCATCTGCGCGTTGCTCGACAGGATCACGTTGTTGCCGACGCGGCAGTCGTGGCCGATGTGCACGTAGGCCATGATCCAGTTGTCGTCGCCGAGCGTCGTCACGCCGACGTCCTGCACGGTGCCCGTGTGGATCGTCGTGAATTCGCGGATCGTGTTGCGGTTGCCGATCACGAGCTTCGTCGGCTCGTCCTTGTACTTCATGTCCTGCGGACGCCCGCCGACCGACGCGTAATGGCCGATGCGGTTGTCCTCGCCGAGCGTCGTATGGCCTTCGATCACGCTGTGCGAGCCGATCGTCGTGCGCGCGCCGATCGTGACGTGCGGGCCGACGATCGCGTACGGGCCGATCTCGACCGATTCGTCGATCTGCGCGCCCGGCTCGACGATCGCGGTAGGATGAATCCTGGTCATGCGCCGTTGCCTCTCGATATGATGTGTCGCGTTGCTCGCGTTATGTTGCCCATGCGTGCCGCGTCGCTCAGGGCGCCGCGTCGGCCGTCTTGACCGTGCACATCAGCTCGGCTTCCGCCGCCACCTTGCCGTCGACTTCCGCCACCGCCTTGAACTTCCAGATGCCGCGAATGTAGCGTTCGAACGTCACGTTCAGGATCAGCTGGTCGCCCGGTTCGACCACGCGCTTGAAGCGCGCACCGTCGATTCCGACGAAGTAGTACAGCGTGTTCTCCGGATCCTTCGGCTGCTCTTCCGCGAACGTCAGCAGCGCCGCGGCCTGTGCGAGCGCCTCGAGGATCAGCACGCCCGGCATCACCGGCCGCTTCGGGAAATGCCCCTGGAAGAACGGCTCGTTGATCGACACGTTCTTCAGCGCTTTGATCCCTTTGTGCGGTTCGAGTTCGAGCACGCGGTCGACGAGCAGAATCGGGTAGCGATGCGGCAGCAGCGTGAGGATCTTGTGGATGTCGAGATTGATTTTTTCAGTGCTCATGATGGTTCGTCTCACGCAGAGGCTGCGCGGTGGTGATGCAAAGGCTGAAGCGGGCCGCCGCGCGGCCCAGTCTGGCAAACCGGGCCGGTTGCGCTGGCCGTGCCCGGTTCGTGATCTCGCATGATGGGCTCAGGCGTGGGTGCCGCCCTGGGCGGCGAGCGCGGCTTCGAGCGCCTTGATGCGCTCGCGCAGCTTGTCGAGGTTGCGCACGAGCGCGGCGCTCTTGTTCCACTCGCCGTGGTCGACGGCCGGGAACGCGCTGGTATAGATGCCGGCCTTCGGCAGCGACTTCGATACGCCCGACTTCGCGGTGATGATGACATAGTCGCCGAGCGTCACGTGGCCGGCGATCCCGGCCGCGCCGCCGATCATGCAATGGCGGCCGATCGTCGTGCTGCCCGCGATGCCGGCGCTGCCGGCGATCACCGTGTACGCGCCGATCCGGCAGTTGTGGCCGATCTGGACCTGGTTGTCGATCTTCACGCATTCCTCGATGACGGTATCCGCCATCGCACCGCGGTCGATCGTCGTGTTCGCGCCGATCTCGACGTCCGGGCCGATCGTCACGCCGCCGACCTGCGGAATCTTGACCCAGCTGCCGGTGCGCGCGTCGCCGTCGCCGACGAAATCCGGCGCGAAGCCGAAGCCGTCGGAACCGATCACGGCGCCCGCATGGACGATCGCGCGCGGGCCGATCTTGCAGCCGTGGTACACCGATGCGTTCGGATAGAAGTGCGAGCCGGCGCCGATCGTCGTGCCGCGGCCGACGAATACGTTCGCGTCGAGCTGCACGCCGTCTTCGATCACCGCGCCGGCCTCGACCGTCACGTGCGGGCCGATCACCGCGGTCGCGGCGACCTTCGCGGCCGGATCGATCGTCGCGCTCGGATGCACGCCGGCCGCGCGCGGCGGCGTGGCGAGATCGATGAACATCTGCGCGACGCGCGCGAAGTACGCGTACGGATTCGGCGTCACGATGAAGTTGCGACCCTTCGCGGCCGCGCCCAGCTTTTCCAGATCCTTCGGCGCGATCAGCACCGCGCCGGCGCGGGTCGTCTCGACCTGCGACAGGTACTTCGGGTTCGCGAGGAACGCGAGCTGCTGAGGGCCTGCCTGGTCGAGCGGCGCGAGGCCGCCGACCGTGCACTGTGCATCGCCGGCGATCTCGCCGCCGAACCGCTTTACGAGTGCCTCAAGCGTCAATGCCATTCGTCGTCTGCTCCGTTCAGTTCGTCGAGCCGGACGCGAGCGCCTTGAGCACCTTGTCGGTGATGTCGATGCGCGGGCTGACGTACACGGCTTCCTGCACGATCAGGTCGTAATTCTGCTGCTCGGCGATCTGCTTGATGACCTTGTTCGCCCTTTCCAGCACGGCCGCCAGCTCTTCGTTGCGCCGCTGGTTCAGGTCTTCGCGGAACTCGCGCTGCTTGCGCTGGAAGTCGGTGTCGAGCTGCGCGAGATCGCGCTGCTTCTGCGCGCGATCGGCCGCCGACAGCGACGTGCCGTTCTTGTCGAGCGAATCGGACATCGACTTCAGACGGGCCGCCAGGTCCTGCAGATCCTTGTCACGCTTCGCGAACTCGGCTTCGAGCTTCGTCTGCGCCGCCTTCGCGGGCGCCGACTCGCGCAGGATCCGATCCGAATTGACCGCCGCGATGCGGGCGACGTCCTGTGCGTGCACCGTTGCCGCGCCCAAGGCCAGCGCAACGGTCAGCGCGCACATCACTCGTTTCGAAAACTTACCGGTTAGCAAAATTACCCTCTCGTTGCTGTTGTCATGCGTTCGGTCAGAACGCCGTCCCGATCTGGAACTGGAATTTCTGGTACTGGTCGCCTTCGTGCTTCTGCAGCGGGAAGCCGAGGCTCAGCTTCAGCGGGCCGATCGGCGAGATCCACGCGAGACCCACACCGTAGCCGTAGCGCAGGCCGTTGGCGCCCGTACTCGTGCCGCCCGGCGCGTTGCCCCACACGTTACCGCCGTCGAGGAACGTGAACACGCGCAGCGTGCGGTCGTAGCCGGTGCCCGGCAGCGGGAACGTCAGCTCGATGTTGCCGACCAGCATCTTCGAACCGCCGATCGGGTCGTTCGTCTTCGTGTCGCGCGGGCCCAGCGAGCTCGGCTCGTAGCCCCGCACGGAGCCGATACCGCCCGCGTAGTAGTTCTTGAAGATCGGGTACGGGTTGCCGATACCGTTACCGTAGCCGCCTTGCAGGTTCAGGCCCAGGATGAAGCCGCGCGAGAACGAATAGTAGTACTGCGCCTGCAGGTCGGCCTTGTAGTACTGGATCTTGCCGACCGGCACGCCGTACTCCATGTTCGCCTGCGTGAAGTAGCCGCGGCTCGGAATCAGCGCGCTGTCACGCGCGTCGCGCGACCATGCCACCGTCAGCGGCACCGTGTTCGACACGCGGCCGAACTCGTTCACGTAATCCTGGTAGCTCTGCGGCGTGTTCGAATCGACGTCGAGGCGGTTCTGTTCGAAGCCCGCGCCGAAGTAGACGGTGTCGACTTCCGAGAACGGAATGCCGAACTTCAGGTTGCCGCCCGCGCTGATGATCCGGAAGCTCGAGCTCGTCGAATAGTAGAGCGGCTGGTACGTGCGGTAGTAGACGTCGGTGATCCGCTTGATGCCGTCGACCGTGAAGTACGGGTCGACCTGCGTGACGGTCAGCGTGCGGTAGCTCTTCGCGGTGTTGACGTTCACCGACAGGCTCGTGCCCGAGCCGAACACGTTGTCCTGCGACACGCCGGCCGACAGCACGACCTTGTCCGTCGACGAGAAGCCGGCGCCCAGCGTGATCGCGCCGGTCGGTTTTTCGTCGACCTTCACGTTCACGTCGACCTGGTCGTTCGTGCCTTCGACCGGCACCGTCGTCACGTCGACGTTGGTGAAGTAGCCGAGGCGGTTCACGCGGTCCTTCGACAGCGCGAGGCGGTTCGAGTCGAACCACGAGCTTTCGAGCTGGCGCATTTCGCGGCGCACCACTTCGTCGCGCGTACGCGTGTTGCCGACCACGTTGATGCGGCGCACGTACACGCGGCGGCTCGGATCGACGACGAGGTTCAGGTTCACCTTGTGGTTCGCCTGGTCGATGTCCGGCTGCGCGTTGACGGTCGCGAATGCGTAGCCGTATTCGCCGAGCTTGTCGACGATCGACTTGGTGGTCTGCTGCAGCTTTTCGGCCGAGAAGCGGTCGCCCGGCTTGATCTTGATCAGCTTGTTGAGTTCGGCCTCGCGATCGAGCAGGTTGCCCGACAGCTTGATGCCCGACACCGTGTACGGCTCGCCTTCGTGCAGCGTGACCGTCAGGTACATGTCCTTCTTGTCCGGCGAGATCGACACCTGGGTCGACTCGATGTTGAACTCGAGGTAACCGCGGTTCAGGTAGTACGAGCGCACGGCCTCGAGGTCGCCCGTGAGCTTTTCCTTCGAGTACAGGTCGTTCTTCGTGTACCAGGAGAACCAGTTCGGCGTCGACAGCTGCATCTCGTCGCGCAGCGTGCTCGTGCTGAACGCCTTGTTGCCGATGAAGTTGATCTGGCGGATCTTCGCGCTCGGGCCTTCGGCCACCGCGAACAGGATCGACACGCGGTTCGCGTCGACCGGCGTGATCGTCGTCTTGACTTCGGCCGCATAGAAGCCGCGCGTCAGGTACTGGCGCTTGAGCTCCTGCTCCGCCTTGTCGACGAGCGCCTTGTCGTAGTAGCGGCCGTCGGCGAGGCCGACCGCACGCAGCGCCTTCGTCAGGTTGTCCTTGTCGAATTCCTTCGTGCCGGTGAAGTCGATCGACGCGATGGCCGGCCGCTCCTGCACCTGCACGATCACGACGTTGCCCTGCGTGGCGACGCGCACGTCGTTGAAAAAGCCCGTCGCGTACAACGCGCGGATTGCTTCGGATGCCTTGTCGTCCGTGAAGGTATCGCCCTGCTTGATCGGCAGATAGGCGAACACCGAACCCGCTTCGACGCGCTGCAGCCCCTCGATCTTGATGTCTTGCACCACGAACGGTGCCGCTGCATGCGCCGCGAGGCCGTGCGCGGCGAGCGCGGCCGCTGCAACTGTCTTAGGTACAAAGCGATGAGGTTTGAACAACATGCATCCCCAATATTTAGCTGCATCAAATCGGGCGGCTGGCCAGCGGCCGCCGCCTGACGCTTCAGAAATGGATTAACCGAGCCAGATCGTTGAACAGCGCGATCGCCGACAACGCGACGATGCAGATCAACCCGGCTCTTTGCAGAATCAGCTGCCAGCGTTCCGAGACGGCTTTCCCGGTCGCGGCTTCAACCGCATAATATAACAGATGCCCCCCGTCCAAAACGGGAATCGGCAACAAGTTCAGGACGCCAAGGCTAATGCTGACAAGGGCGAGGAACGACAGGAACGCCGACGGACCGAGCCGTGCGCTCTTGCCTGCGTAGTCGGCGATCGTCACCGGGCCCGACAGGTTCTTCAACGACGCGTTGCCCGTGATCATCCGCCCGAACATCTTCAGCGAATACACGGAAATGTCCCACGTGCGGTGCGCGCCGAGCCGCAGGCTCTCGATCGGCCCGTAGCGCACGTCCACCGACGGTGCGTGCATCGACAGCGCCGCGCCGATGCGGCCGACCTGCTGCCCCGATTCGTCGTCGCGCTGCATCTGCGGCACGATCGACACCGTCCGCGCGGCGCCGTTGCGTTCGATCTGCAGCGCGAGCGGCTGGCCCGCATGGTGCTTCACCGTATCGATGAAACGCGACGCGCCGCCGATCGGCTTGCCGTCGAGCGCGACCAGCTTGTCGCCGGCCTTCAGGCCCGCCTGCTCCGCCGCACTGCCCGGCTGCACCGACGCGACCGACAACGTGCCGCCGCCGGCCTCGAAGCCGAGATGGGCCATGAAGTCGTCGTCGAGCTGGCTGTCGGGCACGTTGCGCAGGTCGACGCGGAAATCGAACGTCGCATTGCCGTCCCGCGCGCCGAGCACGACCTCGCGATGGTCGAGCGCGGCCGACAGCAGCTTCCAGCGCAGGTCCGACCACGATCGCACCGGCTCCGACTCGCCGCCCTGCGCGTCGCCCACGCGCACGTCGCGGATCGACACGACCGTCTCGCCGCCGTCGAAGCCCGCGCGAGCCGCCACCGTGCCGGCGGCCGGCGGCGCGACGATCGCGGTCGGCTCGGTCACGCCGGTGGCGAATATGGCGGAGAACAGCACGATTGCCAGCAGGAAGTTCGCAATCGGTCCGGCCGCGACGATCGCGATGCGCTTGTAGACCGACTGGCGGTTGAATGCCTGCCCGAGTTCCTCGGGCGGAATGCCGCCCGGGCCCGGATCGCGCTCGTCGAGCATCTTCACGTAGCCGCCGAGCGGCAGCGCGGACAGCGTCCACTCGGTGCCCGTCCTGCGGCTGACCCAGCGCGCGACGGGCTGGCCGAAGCCGATCGAGAAACGCAGCACCTTCACGCCGCACCAGCGCGCGACGCGATAGTGTCCATACTCATGCACGACGACCAGCACCCCGATCGCCACCGCAAACGCGACCAGTTCGACCAGTACGTTCATGAGCACTCCATTCAGACCGCACGCTCCACGCGTGGCGCAGGCGCTTTCGCAATGATCGCGGCGGCGAGGCGGCGAGCCTCGGCATCCGCCGCGAGGACGTCGTCGAGCCCGTCGGGCGCGCGGTTCGGCAGCGTGTTGAGCACGGCGTCGACCGTCGCCGCGATCGCCATGAAGCCGATCCGGCGCTCGAGAAATGCTTCGACCGCCACTTCGTTCGCCGCGTTCAATGCGGCGCTCGCGATACCGCCTTCCTCGAGCGCCTTCAGCGCGAGCGCGAGGCACGGGAAGCGCGCGTAATCGGGCTTCTCGAACGACAACTGGGCGATCTGCGCGAGGTCGAGCTGATCGACGCCCGCGTCGACGCGCTCGGGAAACGCGAGCGCGTGCGCGATCGGCGTACGCATGTCGGGGTTGCCGAGCTGCGCGAGCACCGAGCCGTCGCGATACGACACGAGCGAATGGATCACGCTCTGCGGATGGATCAGCACGTCGATCCGGTCGCCCGGCAGCCCGAAGATCCAGTGCGCCTCGATCACCTCGAGGCCCTTGTTCATCATCGTCGCGGAATCGACCGAGATCTTGCGGCCCATCACCCAGTTCGGGTGCTTGCACGCCTCGTCCGGCGTCACGTCGACGAGCGTGGCCGGCTCGCGCGTGCGGAACGGGCCGCCCGACGCGGTCAGGATGATCTTCGAGATCCCGCCGTGCTCGGCCGCGTCGCGCGGCATGCACTGGAAGATCGCGTTGTGTTCGCTGTCGACCGGCAGCAGGATCGCGCCATGGTCGCGCACGGCGTCCATGAAGATCGCGCCCGACATCACGAGCGCTTCCTTGTTCGCGAGCAGGATCCGCTTGCCGGCGCGCGCGGCCGCCAGGCTCGGCGCAAGGCCGGCCGCGCCGACGATCGCGGCGACCACCGTGTCGCAGCCGTCGCTCTTCGACACGTCGACGAGCGCCTGCGGCCCGTGCAGCACGACCGTCCTGCTGCCCGCCGCGCGCAGTTTCGCGTCGACGTGCGCGGCCGTCGCGGCATCGCCGACCACCGCCACTTCAGGCGCGAAGCGCAGACACTGCTCGACGAGCTTGTCGCCGTTGCGGTGCGCGGTCAGCGCGTAGACCGAGAAGCGCTCGGGATGGCGCGCGACCACGTCGAGCGTGCTGTCTCCGATCGAGCCCGTGGAACCGAGCAATGTCAGGCGTTTTTGCATAACAGAAATAATGGTTTAACCAAGCAGCAGCATCGCGAGCGGCAGCACCGGCAGCAGCGCGTCGACCCGATCGAGCACGCCGCCGTGGCCCGGCAGCAGTCCGCTCGAATCCTTCACGCCCGCCTGCCGCTTCAGCAGCGACTCGAACAGGTCGCCAATCACGCTGTATGCAACCAGCAGCGTCAGTGCGGCCCACGCGCCGGGCATTCCGTAGCGCGCGGCGAGTGCGGAAAACAGGGTCGGTTCGAAAGCGTGTACGGCCATCGCGACACCGGCGACGACCATCACCGCGAACCAGCCGCCGATCGCGCCTTCCCAACTCTTGCCGGGGCTGATCGTGATGGCCAGTTTACGCTTTCCGAAGGCCTTGCCGGCGAAGTATGCGCCGATATCGGCCAGCCAGACGACCAGAAGCAGCGACAGCACGAACGGCACGCCCTGCGCGCGGGCTGCCACGAGCGCGTGCCAGCAGGCGGCGAACACGACGAGGCCCGCGGCCAGCAGGAACGGTCGCCACACGCCGCCCGCGAGTTCGGGCTTGCGCCGCAGCGCGAACGGGCCGACCAGCAGCCAGAACACGCCAGCCGCGATGAAAAGGGGACGGGACGAAGCCGCGTCGACGCCGAGCGGCGCGGTGGCCGCGAGCGCGAGCGCCGCGACGAGCGCATAGACGACCGGCGCGGCGCCGCCGAGCTTCAGCAGGCGCGCCCACTCCCACGCGGCGAACACCAGCACGACGCCGATCAGCGCGCCGAACCCGGCGAGCGGCGCGAACAGCGTCACCGGCAGCAGCACGGCCAGCATCACGATCGCCGTGATCACACGGGTTTTCAGCATGAAAGGGAGTCGGCGTTCTGCGATTGCGGTTCGAGCTGCGCACTCGTGCGCCCGAAACGGCGCTCGCGCTCGGTATACGACGCCATCGCGTCGGCCAGTGCCGCGCCGTCGAAATCCGGCCAGTACTTGTCGGTGAAATAGAATTCGGCGTACGCGAGCTGCCACAGCAGGAAGTTGCTGACGCGCTGCTCGCCGCCCGTGCGGATGAAGAGATCGGGCTCCGGCGCGTAGGCCATCGCCAGGTGCGGCGCGAAAGCGTCCTCGGTCACTTCGATCTCGCGACCTTCGCGCACGGCCTGCTCGACGAGCTTCTTCGTCGCCTGCAGGATGTCCCACCGGCCGCCGTAGTTGGCCGCGATGGTGAGCGTCAGACGGGTATTGCGCGCCGTCTTGGTTTCGGCGCGGCGAATCAGTTCACGGATGCGCGGCTCGAAACGGTCGAGATCGCCGACGACACGCAGGCGGATCCCGTTCGCATGCAGCTTGCCCACCTCGCGCTCGAGCGCGGTGATGAACAGCCGCATCAGGAACGACACTTCGTCGTTCGGCCGGCGCCAGTTTTCCGAACTGAACGCGAACAGCGTCAGGTATTCGACGCCGGCGCGCGCGCAGCCTTCGACCACCGCCCGCACGGCATCGACGCCGCGGGTGTGCCCCGCGACGCGCGGCAAGCGGCGTTCGGTCGCCCAACGGCCATTGCCGTCCATGATGATCGCGATGTGACGCGGCACGACGCCGACGTCAGGCACGCGAACGGTAGAGCTGGTATAGGTCATGGCCGTTGAGACAGTAATGCGGGAAGAAGGCGGCGCGCGAGGACGGTCGTCAGACCGTCATGATCTCGGCTTCCTTGGTCTGCACGAGCTTGTCGACTTCGGCCACGTGCTTGTCGGTCAGCTTCTGCACGTCGTCGCTTGCGCGGCGCTCGTCGTCTTCCGAGATTTCCTTGTCCTTCACGAGCTTCTTGAGCGCTTCGTTCGCGTCGCGGCGCAGGTTGCGGATCGCGACCTTGGCCGTTTCGCCTTCGCTCTTCACGACCTTGGTCAGCTCGCGGCGGCGCTCTTCCGTCAGCGCGGGCATCGGCACGCGGATCAGGTCGCCGGCCGTGGCCGGATTCAGGCCCAGATCGGCTTCGCGGATGGCCTTCTCGACCTTCGCGACCATGTTCTTTTCCCACGGCTGCACGCCGATCGTGCGCGCGTCGACGAGCGTCAGGTTCGCGACCTGCGAGATCGGCACCATCGAGCCGTAGTAGTCGACCTGAACGTGATCGAGCAGACCGGTGTGTGCACGGCCCGTACGGATCTTGGCCAGATCGTTCTTGAACGCTTCGATCGAGCGCTGCATCTTTTGCTCGACGCCCTTCTTGACATCAGCGACACTCATTTCAACCTCCGAACCTTCAAACCTTCAAAGAACGCGAGCGCCGACCGGCGCATGTCGCGCGCCGCGGCCGGCAACCCGCAGCCAGTCGCACATAGCCGGTGGCCCGCCGTCAGTCGCCCGCATCCGCGGGAGTTTACACGTGGACGAGCGTACCTTCGTCCTCGCCCAGCACGATGCGCTTGAGCGCACCCGGCTTGTTGATCGAAAACACGCGAATCGGCAGCTTCTGGTCGCGGCACAGCGCAAACGCCGTCGCGTCCATCACCTGCAGGTTGCGGCTGATCGCCTCGTCGAAGCTGATCGTCGTATAGCGCGTAGCCGACGGATCCTTCTTCGGATCGGCAGAATATACGCCATCGACCTTGGTCGCCTTCAGCACGACTTCGGCGCCCACTTCCGAGCCGCGCAGCGCGGCCGCGGTATCCGTCGTGAAGAACGGGTTGCCGGTGCCGGCCGCGAAGATCACGACACGGCCTTCCTCGAGCTGACGGATCGCGCGGGGCCGGATGTACGGCTCGACGACCTGGTCCATCCGCAGCGCCGACTGCACGCGCGCCTCGATGCCCGCGTGGCGCATCGCGTCCTGCAGCGCCAGCGCGTTCATCATCGTCGCCAGCATCCCCATGTAGTCGGCCGTCGCGCGGTCCATGCCGGCCGCGCCGCCCGCGACGCCGCGGAAAATATTACCGCCACCGATCACGACCGCGAGCTGCGTGCCGAGGCGCACGACTTCTGCGATATCCGCCACCATCCGCTCGATCGTCGCGCGATTGATGCCGAAGGCGTCGTCGCCCATCAGCGCTTCGCCGGAGAGTTTGAGGAGGACGCGTTTATAGGCATTGGACATAGGGGCTTCCGAGCGACGAGAGGATGACAACCACGAACTGTAGGGGCGAAATACTGATTCGGGCAAGCGCCGACGACCGGGCCGGGGTTCCCGGCCGGCCGGCGGCGCCGCCGGCCGCGGCGGAGCGGACGCCCGCCGCGGTTACTGCCTGACTGCTTACTGCTGCTTTGCTGCTGCGACTTGCGCGGCCACTTCGGCGGCGAAGTCGTCCTGGCGCTTCTCGATGCCTTCGCCGACGACGAACAGCGCGAACTTCTGCACCGCGGCATTCGCTGCCTTCAGCATCTGCTCGATCGTCTGCTTGTCGTTCTTCACGAACGTCTGGTTCAGCAGCGACACTTCCTTCAGGTACTTCTGGACGCTGCCGTCGACCATCTTCGCGACGATTTCGGCCGGCTTGCCCGATTCCGCGGCCTTCTGCTCGGCCACGCGGCGTTCCGTCTCGATCAGTTCCGCCGGCACGTCGGCCGACGACAGCGCGACCGGCTTCATCGCCGCGATGTGCATCGCGACGTCCTTGCCGACCTGCTCGTCCGCGCCCGTGTACTCGACGATCACGCCGATACGCGCGCCGTGCAGGTACGTGGCGATCTTGTTCGCGGTTTCGAAACGGACGAAACGGCGGATCGACACGTTCTCGCCGATCTTGCCGATCAGCGCCAGACGCACTGCGTCGACGGTCGAGCCGTCGAGCGGCAGCGCCGACAGTGCCGCCACGTCGGCCGGATTTTGCGTCGCGACGAGTTCCGCCACCGTCTTCGAGAACGCGAGGAAGTCGTCGTTCTTCGCGACGAAGTCGGTTTCGCAGTTCAGTTCGACCAGCGCGCCTGCGTTGCCGCCGACGAACGATGCGACGACGCCTTCCGCCGTCACGCGCGACGCGGCCTTGCTCGCCTTGTTGCCGAGCTTGACGCGCAGCAGTTCTTCAGCCTTGGCCAGATCGCCGTCGGCTTCCGTCAGCGCCTTCTTGCACTCCATCATCGGTGCGTCGGTCTTTGCGCGCAGTTCTGCCACCATGCTTGCGGTAATTGCCGCCATCATTCGCTCCTTGAGTCTGTATTCACAACGCCGCCCGCTTGGACGCGAACGGCCGAGATTCGTTTCCGGACCCGCGCCGATTCGGCGCGATCAGGTCCGGCGCACAAGCTTAAAAAAAGGGGGCCTGTTGAGAGCCCCCTTTTTGCGCCGGCTCGGGGCCAGTTACGCGTTTTCCTCGACGTACTCGTCGTCGCCGCGTGCAGCCTGGACCACTTCGTTGACCGCGTTCGCACGGCCTTCGAGGATCGCGTCGGCCACGCCTTCCGCGTACAGCGCGACTGCCTTGCTCGAGTCGTCGTTACCCGGGATCACGTAATCCACACCTTCCGGCGAGTGGTTCGTATCGACCACGGCGATGACCGGCACGCCCAGCTTGTTCGCTTCCGTGACGGCGATCTTGTGGTAGCCGACGTCGACGACGAAGATCGCGTCCGGAATGCCGCCCATGTCCTTCACGCCGCCGATCGACTTCTGCAGCTTGGCGATTTCGCGTTCGAACAGCAGCGCTTCCTTCTTGCTCATCTTCTCGAGCTCGCCTGCCTCGACAGCCGCTTCCATGTCCTTCAGGCGCTTGATCGACACCTTCAGCGTCTTGAAGTTGGTCATCATGCCGCCGAGCCAGCGTGCGTTGACGTACGGCATGCCCGCACGCTGCGCTTCCTGGGCGATCGTGTCACGCGACTGGCGCTTCGTGCCGACGAACAGGATCGTGCCGCGGTTCGCTGCCAGCTGGCGCACGTACTTCTGTGCGTCCGTGAACATCGGCAGCGTCTTTTCGAGGTTGATGATGTGAATCTTGTTGCGGTGACCGAAAATGAACGGAGCCATCTTCGGGTTCCAGAAGCGCGTCTGGTGACCGAAGTGGACACCCGCTTCCAGCATTTGGCGCATCGTGACTGCCATGTAAATTCTCCACGAGGGTTGGGTCTTAAGCCGGCTGCCGTACCGCCGCGCGAACCCGCCCGAAGGGCGCGGATACCGCGCGGCCGGCACCCTGGTTGCGCCGGCTTGCGATTCGGCACGTGCAAAACGCCCGTGCCGTAAGCCTTTCATCGTGATGCCGCCCCAAGACGGGGAAAATTCGGCGTTTGGATATCGACTTAGCCAGAGAGTATAGCACGCGGAATTGTCCGCTCTCAAGTCGCGCGGCACTTTCGCGTGCCGTGCGGCAGCGGGCCGGACAATCCGCGAAAACCCGCATCCGCGCGGCCGGCAGGGGCTGCGAGGCCCGCCATAAGGTGCGATAATCCGTCAATTCACCGCATTGCAGGCATACCTCGATGGCTATTACGCTCAAAAACGAACACGATATCGCCCAGATGCGCGTCGCCTGCCGTCTCGCGAGCGAAGTGCTCGACTTCATCACGCCGCACGTCGTCGCGGGCGTCACGACCGCCGAACTCGACCGCCTCTGCCACGAGTACATGCTCAACGAGCAAGGCACGATCCCCGCGCCGCTGAACTACCAGCCGCCCGGCTATCCGCCGTACCCGAAGGCCACCTGCATTTCGGTCAACGACGTGATCTGCCACGGCATTCCGGGCGAGAAGGTGCTCAAGAACGGCGACGCGCTGAACATCGACATCACCGTGATCAAGAACGGCTATTTCGGCGACACCAGCCGGATGTTCATCGTCGGCGAGGGGTCGATCCTCGCGAAGCGCCTCGTGCAGACCACCTACGAATGCATGTGGCTCGGCATCGACCAGGTCAAGCCCGGCGCGCACCTCGGCGACATCGGCTACGCGATCCAGAAGCACGCGGAAGCGCAAGGCTACAGCGTCGTGCGCGAATACTGCGGCCACGGCATCGGCACGGTGTTCCACGAGGATCCGCAGGTCGTCCACTACGGCCGCCCGGGCACCGGCGTCGAGCTGAAGGCCGGCATGATCTTCACGATCGAGCCGATGATCAACGCCGGCAAGCGCGACATCCGCACGATGCCCGACCAGTGGACGGTCAAGACGCGCGACCGCAGCCTGTCCGCGCAGTGGGAGCACACGGTGCTCGTCACCGAAACCGGCTACGAAGTGCTGACCGTGTCGGCCGGCACGCCGGCGCGCCCCGTGTTCGCGCAACCGGCCGCCGCCGTCTGAGCGACGTCACGCCAGCCCGCCCCACTTTCGCACCTGAACGGCTGCCCATGAGCGCTCACGCTGCCCCCTCGCCCGAAGCGCTGTCGCGGCGCGCCGAATTCAAGGCCGCCAAGACGGAAATGCTCGAGCGTTTTCGCCGCGCGGCGAACGTCGCGTCGCTGATGCACGCGCTGTCGAAACTCACCGACGACGCGTTGAAGCGCGTGTGGGACGAATGCGGGCTGCCCGCGACGCTCGCGCTCGTCGCCGTCGGCGGCTACGGGCGCGGCGAGCTCGCGCCCTATTCCGACGTCGACATCCTCGTGCTGCTGCCCGATGCGCACGACGCGGCGCTCGACGCGCGCATCGAGCGCTTCATCGGGATGGCGTGGGATCTCGGCCTCGAGATCGGCAGCAGCGTGCGCACGGTCGCGCAGTGCATCGAGGAGGCGTCGCAGGACGTCACGGTGCAGACCTCGCTGCTCGAAGCGCGCCGCATCGTCGGCAGCACCGCGCTGTTCGAGCGCTTCACCGTGCGCTACCACGAAGCGCTCGACGCCCGCGCGTTCTTCACCGCGAAGGTGCTCGAGATGCGCCAGCGCCATGCGAAGTTCCAGGACACGCCGTACAGCCTCGAGCCGAACGTGAAGGAAAGCCCGGGTGGGCTGCGCGACCTGCAGACGATCCTGTGGATCGCGCGCGCGGCCGGCTTCGGCAGCAGCTGGCGCGAACTCGACACGCGCGGGCTCATCACCGACCGCGAAGCACGCGAGCTGCGTCGCAACGAAGGCTTCCTGAAGACGCTGCGCGCGCGGCTGCACGTGATCGCCGGGCGCCGTCAGGACATGCTCGTGTTCGACCTGCAGACGCAGGCCGCCGAGAGCTTCGGCTACCAGCCGACGCAGGCCAAGCGCGCGAGCGAGCAACTGATGCGCCGCTACTACTGGGCCGCGAAAGCCGTCACGCAGCTCGCGACGATCCTGATCCAGAACATCGAGGCGCAGCTCTTCCCCGCGACGAGCGGCATCACGCGCGTGCTGTCGGCCGATCGCTTCGTCGAGAAACAGGGCATGCTCGAGATCGTCGACGACGGCGTGTTCGAGCGCCATCCCGACGCGATCCTCGAAGCGTTCCTGCTGTACGAGACGACGCGCGGCGTGAAGGGCCTGTCCGCCCGCACGCTGCGGGCGCTGTACAACTCGCGCGAAATCATGAACAACGCGTGGCGCCGCGATCCGCAGAACCGCCGCACGTTCATGCGGATCCTGCAGCAGCCCGAAGGCATCACGCATGCGTTCCGGCTGATGAACCAGACGAGCGTGCTCGGCCGCTACCTGCTGAATTTCCGCCGTATCGTCGGTCAGATGCAGCACGACCTGTACCACGTGTACACGGTCGATCAGCACATCCTGATGGTGCTGCGCAACATCCGCCGCTTCGCGGTGGCCGAGCATGCGCACGAATACCCGTTCTGCAGCCAGCTGATCGGCAACTTCGAGCGCCCGTGGGTGCTGTACGTCGCGGCGCTGTTCCACGACATCGCGAAGGGCCGCGGCGGTGATCACTCGACGCTCGGGATGGCCGACGCGCGGCGCTTCTGCCGCGAGCACGGGATCGACGGCGACGACGCGGCGCTGATCGTGTGGCTCGTCCAGCATCACCTGACGATGAGCCAGGTCGCGCAGAAGCAGGACACGAGCGACCCCGAGGTCATCAAGCGCTTCGCCGAAGTCGTCGGCAACGAACGCTACCTCACCGCGCTCTACCTGCTGACCGTCGCCGATATCCGCGGCACGAGCCCGAAGGTATGGAACACATGGAAGGGCAAGCTGCTCGAGGATCTGTACCGCATCACGCTCGCGGTGCTCGGCGGCGCGAACCCCGACGCACATTCGGAGCTGAAGTCGCGGCAGGAGCAGGCGCTCGCGCTGCTGCGCCTGGAAACCGTGCCCGACGACGCGCACCGCGCATTGTGGGATCAGCTCGACGTCGGCTTCTTCCTGCGTCACGACGCGGCCGACATCGCGTGGCAGACGCGCGTGCTGTACCGGCACGTGAACGCCGAAACCGCGATCGTCCGCGCGCGGCCGTCGCCGATCGGCGACGCGCTGCAGGTGCTCGTGTACGTGAAGGACCGCCCCGACCTGTTCGCGGGCATCTGCGCGTATTTCGACCGCAACGGGCTGTCGGTGCTCGACGCGCGCGTCAGCACGACGCGGCACGGCTATGCGCTCGACAACTTCATCGTCACGCAGACCGAACGCGACGTGCGCTACCGCGACATCGCGAATCTCGTCGAGCAGCAGCTCGCGACCCGGCTGGCGGAAACCGCATCGCTGCCGGAGCCGTCGAAGGGCCGCCTGTCGCGGCTGTCCCGGACGTTTCCGATCACGCCGCGCGTCGACCTGCGGGCCGACGAGCGCGGTCAGTACTACATCCTGTCCGTGTCGGCCAACGACCGGCCGGGCCTTCTCTATTCGATCGCGCGCGTACTCGCCGAACATCGGATCGGCGTCCATGCGGCGCGGATCAATACGCTCGGCGAGCGCGTCGAAGACATCTTCCTGCTCGCGGGTGCCGGCCTGTCCGACAACCGCCTGCAGATCCAGCTCGAAACCGAATTGCTGCGTGCGATCGCAGTCTGAATGAATCCCAGCGTTTATGCGCACCAAATTAACCGTCAAGAATCCGAAGCCGGCGTCGCCGACTCGCGCCCCCGTCCGCTCCGGCAGCCTCGTCGCCCGCAAGGCGGTACGCCCCGCCGCGCCGCCCGCGGCGGACAAGCCGGCCCGCCCGAAGAAGGCGCCCGCGGCGGCCGCCACCGGCGAGCGCTCGTTCAAGCCGCGCGGCGCCGCCGGCGCCGAACGCCCCGGCGCGGATCGCGCACCGGCCAAGCGCGCGCCGCGTGACGGCGGCGCCGAGCGCGGCACGCGCGCGCCGTATCGCGACAATGCGGCCGGCGAAGGTGCGAAGCGCGGCTTCGGCGAGCGTCGCACGTCGTCGGATCGCCCGCCGCGCCGCAGCGATGACGATGCGCGGCCGCGCCGTGCCGGTGGCGACGAAGGCAAGCGTCCGTCCTACCGTGACAACGCGGCCGGCGAAGGCGCGAAGCGCGGCTTCGGCGAGCGTCGCACGTCGTCGGATCGCCCGCCGCGTCGCGATGACGACGCACGTCCGCGTCGCGCGGGTGGCGACGAAGGCAAGCGCCCGTCCTATCGCGACAACGCATCCGGCGAAGGCGCGAAGCGCAGCTTCGGCGAGCGTCGCACGTCTTCCGACCGCCCTCCCCGCCGTGATGACGACGCCCGTCCGCGTCGCGCAGCAGGCGGTGACGACAGCAAGCGCCCGTCCTATCGCGACAAGGCCGCCGGCGAAGGTGCGAAACGCAGCTATGGCGACCGCAATACGTCATCGGATCGCCCGCCGCGCCGCAGCGACGACGATACGCGTCCGCGCCGTGCACCGGGCGGTGACGACAGCAAACGCCCGTCCTACCGCGACAAGGCCGCCGGCGAAGGCGCGAAGCGCAGCTATGGCGAGCGCCGTACGTCGTCCGATCGCCCGCCCCGTCGTGATGACGACGCACGCCCGCGCCGCACGGCAGGCACCGACGACGGCAAACGCCCGTCCTACCGCGACAAGGCCGCCGGCGAAGGCGCGAAGCGCAGCTTCGGCGATCGCCCGGCCCGCCCCGCGCGCGACGGCGAGCGCCGTTCGTTCGGCGCGGTGAAGACCGCGCAACCCGTCAAGCGCGCGGTGGCGGCCGATGTCGACTACGGCGACGAAACGGGCCTGATGCGCCTGTCGAAGCGGATGTCCGAGCTCGGCATGTGCTCGCGCCGCGAAGCCGACGAATGGATCGAAAAGGGCTGGGTGCTCGTCGACGGCGAACGCATCGACACGCTCGGCACCAAGGTGCGCGCCGATCAGAAGATCGAGATCGACGAGCGGGCGAGCGCCGCGCAGGCCGCGCAGGTGACGATCCTGCTGCACAAGCCGGTCGGCTACGTGTCGGGCCAGGCGGAAGACGGCTACGAGCCGGCGTCCGTGCTGATCACGCGCGCGAACCGCTGGAGCGGCGATCATTCGCCGCTGCGCTTCTCGCCGCAGCATCTGCATGCGCTTGCGCCGGCCGGCCGTCTCGACATCGACTCCACCGGCCTGCTCGTGCTGACGCAGAACGGCGTGATCGCGAAGCAGCTGATCGGCGAGCAGTCGGACATCGACAAGGAATACCTGGTGCGCGTGCGCTTCGGCGAACGACTGATCGACATCGACCAGCACTTCCCGGCGGAATCGCTCGCGAAGCTGCGCCACGGCCTCGAGCTCGATGGCGTTCCGCTGAAGCCGGCGATGGTGAGCTGGCAGAACGGCGAACAGTTGCGCTTCGTGCTGCGCGAAGGCAAGAAGCGCCAGATCCGCCGCATGTGCGAACTGGTCGGCCTCGACGTGATCGGCCTGAAGCGCGTGCGGATGGGCCGCGTGATGCTCGGCGCGCTGCCGCAGGGCCAATGGCGCTACCTGTCGGCCGACGAGACGTTCTGACCTCGGGCACGCGCGACGTGCGCCCCGCCATGACGAAGCCCGCTTGTGCGGGCTTTTTCTTTTCCGCGCAAAGCGCGGACGATCAGTCGTCGTCGGCCGGATCGAGCCCCGGGAACAGCACCTCGGTGAAGCCGAAGCGCGTGAAGTCGGTAATCCGCATCGGATACAGCTTGCCGATGAGGTGATCGTATTCGTGCTGGACCACGCGCGCGTGGAACCCTTCGGCGACGCGATCGATCTTCTGGCCGAACTGGTCGTAGCCGCTGTAGCGCACCTTCGCGTAGCGGCTGACGACGCCGCGCATGCCCGGCACCGACAGGCAGCCTTCCCAGCCCTCTTCCATGTCCGGCGGCAGATACTCGATCTTCGGGTTGATCAGCACGGTCTCGGGCACCGGCGGCGCGTCCGGATAGCGGTTGTTGTTGCCGAAGCCGAAGATGATGATCTGCAGCCCGATGCCGATCTGCGGCGCGGCCAGCCCGGCGCCGTTCGCGTGATGCATCGTCTCGAACATGTCCGCGACGATCTCGTGCAGCTCGGGGGTATCGAACCGCTCGACCGGTTGGGCGATTTCGAGCAGGCGCGGATCGCCCATCTTCAGGATCTCGCGAATCATGGCGTATTGCCCTCCAGGAGTTGGTGCAGACCGTCTTCGTCCAGCACGGGGATGCCGAGTTCCTCGGCCTTCGCGAGCTTGCTGCCGGCTTCGGCGCCCGCGACCACGTAATCCGTCTTCTTCGACACCGAACCGGCCACCTTGGCGCCCGCCGCTTCGAGCATTTCCTTCGCCGCATCGCGCGTGAGAGTCGGCAGCGTACCCGTCAGCACGACCGTCTTGCCGGCCAGCACGCCCTGCGGCGCCTTCGGCGCGGGCGGGCCTTCGGGCCACGTGACCTTGCCCGGCGCGCGCAACTGCTCGATCACGGTCCGGTTGTGCTCTTCCGCGAAGAACTGGTGGATCGACTCGGCGACGATCGGCCCGACGTCGTTGACTTCGAGCAGTTCCTCGATCGACGCATCCATGATCGGCGTCAGCGAGCCGAAATGCTTCGCGAGATCCTTCGCGGTCGATTCGCCGACATGGCGGATGCCGAGCCCGTAGATGAAGCGCGCGAGCGTCGTATGCTTCGCCTTCTCGAGCGAATCGAGCAGATTCTGCGCGGATTTCTCGGCGAACCGGTCGAGTTCGGCCAGCGTCGCGAACCCGAGATTGAACAGGTCGGCCGGCGTGCGCACCAGATTCAGCTCGACGAGCTGGTCGATGATCTTCTCGCCGAGGCCGTCGATGTCGAGCGCGCGGCGCTGCGCGAAATGCCACAGCGCCTGCTTGCGCTGCGCCGGGCAGAACAGCCCGCCCGTACAGCGCGCGATCGCCTCGTCCGGCAGGCGCTCGATCTTCGAGCCGCACACCGGGCATTCGGTCGGCATCACGAATTCGGCCGCATCCGCCGGGCGCCGGTCGAGCAGCGCGCCGACCACTTCCGGAATCACGTCGCCCGCGCGGCGCACGATCACGGTGTCGCCGATCCGGATGTCCTTGCGGCGCACTTCGTCCTCGTTGTGCAGCGTCGCGTTGGTCACGGTCGCGCCGCCGACGAACACCGGCTCGAGACGCGCGACCGGCGTGATCGCGCCGGTGCGGCCGACCTGCACGTCGATCGCGACGAGCTTCGTCAGCGCTTCCTGCGCGGGGAACTTGTGTGCAAGCGCGAAGCGCGGCGCGCGCGACACGAAACCGAGGCGCTCCTGCTCGTCGCGCCGGTTGACCTTGTAGACGACACCGTCGATGTCGTACGGCAGCGACTCGCGCTTCTCGCCGACCTTGCGGAAGAAGTCCAGCAGGCCTTCGGCGCCGTGCACGACCGCACGCTCGCGGTTCACCGGCAGGCCGAGCGACTCGTACCAGTCGAGCAGCGCGCTGTGCGTGTCGGGCATCGGCATCCCGTCGAGCACGCCGATTCCGTATGCGAAGAACGACAGCGGCCGCTGCGCGGTGATCTTCGAGTCGAGCTGGCGCAGGCTGCCGGCCGCCGCGTTGCGCGGGTTCGCGAATTCGCGCTGCTCGGCCGCGCGCTGGCGTTCGTTCAGGCGCGCGAAATCGCGCTTGAACATCAGCACCTCGCCGCGCACGTCGAGCACGGCCGGCACGTGCTTACCCTTCAGCTTCAGCGGAATCGAGCGGATCGTGCGCACGTTCTCGGTCACGTCCTCGCCGGTCGTCCCGTCGCCGCGCGTCGCCGCCTGCACGAACACGCCCTGCTCGTAGCGCAGCGAAATCGCGAGGCCGTCGAACTTCAGTTCGCACGCATATTCGACGGGGTCCGTCACCGAGCCGGCGAGATCGGTCGTCTTGGCGAGCGCGTCGGCGACGCGCTTGTCGAACGCGACGATGTCCTCGTCGGCGAAGCCGTTGTTCAGCGACAGCATCGGCGCATCGTGGACGACCGGCGTGAAGCCGCCAGCCGCTTCGCCGCCGACGCGCTGCGTCGGCGAATCGGGCGTCACGAGTTCGGGATGGTCGGTTTCGAGCTGCTGCAGCTCACGGAACAGCCGGTCGTATTCGGCGTCGGGCAGATCCGGCTGATCGAGCACGTAATAGGCGTAGTTCGCCCGCTCGAGTTGGTCGCGCAGCCACGCGGCGCGCGCGTCGGGCTGGCTGGCTGGCGGTTCGGCTTGGGTTCGGGCCATGCTGGCGGCAGATTCGTTCTGAAAAATCGGATTTCCGATTATCTCAGTTTGACGCCGCGGCGGGGTGCGCAATGCGGGCCCGATGGCATGCTGCGGCGCACACCGAGCGGTGTGCGCCGCGGCGACGAACGACGGCGCCAGGGGCCGCCGTCCGCGCGATCGCGTTACTGGCTGAAGAGGCGGCGCGTGACCGGCGAACCGGCCGGAATGCCGGCTTCCTCGAGCTTCGCGTACAGCTTCATCAACTGCTGCTCGATCGCGAGCAGCGTCGACTCCGGCAGCGGCCGGCGCGAATCGTCGACGACGCGCGCGCCGATCCGCTCGGACAGCGACTTCGCGTAATCGCACATCAGCCGGAACGGCAGGATGTCCTCTTCGGCCACCGGCACGTCGAGCACCAGCGTGATCATGTTGCCGCCCTTGTACGTCAGGTCGTCGCGCAGGAAGTTCGTATCGCCGAACTGCAGCATGAACACCGGATTCTGTTTCGCGTCGAGCTTCACGAAGCGCGTGCCGTCGCGCGACAGCAGCAGCCCGTCCTGCGACGCGACCGCCTGCACGTAGTTCGCGGACCACGGCGCGCCGTCCGACATCACGTTGATCGACAGTTGCGCATCGCACTGCGCGGCAAACGCGTCGAGCTCGCGCGCCATCGCGACCGTTTCCATCATGTCCGGGAATTCCGGCGCGCCGTCGATCGCATCGGCGAACTGCTGGACGCCCGTCACGAATTCGGAGAATTCGAGCTCGTTCAGCGCGCCGCCGCGGTTCGCGAGCTGCGCGGCTGCGCGCAGCTCTTCGTAGCGCACGCCGTTCTGCAGCAGCTCCCATTGGCCGCCTTCCGGCTTGCCTTCGATGTGCACGGGCTTGCTGCCCGCGCGGCGCAGCCGCTGCGCGATCGGCAGGATCTTGTCGCCCGGCAGCGGCCCGGTGAGACGGATCGGCACGATGCAGTCGATCCGGCGATCGACGATCGCGGGCGGCGCCGACGAGATCGTCGTCGCGGCCGGCAACACCGGCTCGGTCGGCTCGGCCGCCGCCTCGTGCGTGGCGGCGGGCACGGCTTCCTCGCCCGCGGCCGGTTCGGTCGGTTGGGCCGACGTGTCGACGCCCGTCGCCTCGGCCTGCAGGTCGGCCGGCGTATCGGCCGGCGCGGCGCCGCCCGCGGCCGCACCGAAGGTGGGCTCGACGCGCGCGGCTTCGGCCGTGGCCGCCGTACCCGCGGAGACCGGCGCCGCGGGCTCGCGACGCACCGGCTGACGCACCGGCTCGATGAACGGCGGCTCTTCGTCGCGCTCGGGGCGGTTCATCGCCTCGGCCGCTTCCTCCGGCATCGGGCGCGGCATCCTGCGCCGCACTTTCGCGCCCTGCCATGCGTTGTAGACCACGACGCCGCCCACCACGACGGCGCCCGCGCCGATCAAACCGAGTGTCAACTCGTCCATGCACGCTCCATCAGCAATTCTTTTTCGTCGGGACCGCGAACGGGCGCCCATGCGCCGCGCGAACGCGGTCCGGTTTCGTCAAACGTCAATTCTGGGCAAAACCCGCGGCGGTTTCCATGTCCACCGCGACGATCCGCGACACGCCCTGCTCCTGCATCGTCACGCCGATCAGCTGCTGCGCCATTTCCATCGCGATCTTGTTGTGCGAGATGAACAGGAACTGCGTCTTGTCGGACATCGCGCGCACGAGATTCGCGAAACGCTCGGTGTTCGCATCGTCCAGCGGCGCGTCGACCTCGTCTAGCAGGCAGAATGGCGCCGGGTTCAACTGGAACATCGCGAACACCAGCGCGGTCGCGGTCAGCGCCTTCTCGCCGCCCGACAGCAGGTGAATCGTCGCGTTCTTCTTGCCCGGCGGCTGCGCCATCACCTGCACGCCGGCATCGAGAATCTCGTCGCCCGTCATGATCAGCTTCGCCTGCCCGCCGCCGAACAGGCGCGGGAACAGATCGCTGAAATGACGGTTCACCTCGTCGAAGGTGCCCTGCAGCAGCGTGCGGGTCTCCTGGTCGATCTTGTGGATCGCGTCCTCGAGCGTCGTGATCGCGTCGATCAGGTCGGCCGACTGCGCGTCGAGGAACACCTTGCGTTCGCTCGCGGCCTTCAGCTCGTCGAGCGCGGCCATGTTCACCGGCCCGAGCGCGTTGATCGCGTTGTTCAGGCGCGTGACTTCGCCCTGCAGGTACGACGGCTTGAGATCCGGCGTCAGCTTCGCGGCCAGCGCGGCCTCGTCGACCTCGGCGGCCGCGAGCTGCTCGGCGAACTGCTCGACGGACAGGCGCGCGGCCTGCTCCTTCAACTGCAGCTCGGTGATGCGGTCGCGCAGCGGTTGCAGCGAACGCTCGGCGACGAGCCGTTGCTCGTCCGACGCGCGCAGCTTCGCGGTCAGGTCGTCGAGCTCGATGCGCGCGGCCTGCAGCGCTTCCTCCTTCACCGCGCGAATCTCGAGCGCGTCCTGCAGGCCCGTGTGCGCGGTCTGCTCGTTGATCGTCTCGAGTTCGGCGCGCGCGTCTTCCAGCGACGCGGCGACGCGCTCGCTCTGCTCGTGCGCGACCTGGATCGTGCGCTTGAGTTCGTCGATGCGGGTCGCCGCGTTGCGTGCGGCAAAGCGCGCGTCGTTCGCGCCGCGCTCCAGGTCGCGCGCTTCCTGACGCGCCTGCGTCAGCGATTCGTCGAGCGACTCGAACGCGAGCTGGTTGTCCTCGAAGCGCGCCTGCAGTTCCGCGAGCTCGCCGTCGAAGCGCTCGAAATTCGCTTCCGACTCCGCGCGCAATGCACGCTGCTCCTCGATCTGCGCGCCGATTTCCTCGAGTTCCTCGCGGATCTGCGTGCTGCGCTGCGTATAACGCTCGTGCGCCTGCGCGAGCTTCAGCACGTCCATCTGCAGCGCATGCACGCGCTGCGTCGCGCGCTCGGCCTGCGCGCGCACGTCGCCGAGCGCCTGCGTGGCCTGCGTGTGCGCGGCTTCCGCCCGCACGGCCGCCGTGCGCGCCTCGTCGGCGAGCAGCGCCTGCGCGCGCACCTGGCGTGTCAGGTTTTCGATTTCCTGCTGGCGGGCCAGCATCCCGGCCTGCTCCGAATCGGCCGCGTACAGCTGCACGCCGACGCGCGTGACGATGTGGCCGGCCTTGACGACGAACGCGCCGCCTGCCGGCAACTGCGTGCGCGTGGCGAGCGCCTGCGCGACGTCGTCGGCGACGTACACGTTGCCGAGCCAGTCGTTCAGCACCGCGCGGATACCGGCGTCGTCGATGCGCACGAGCGACAGCACCGGCCGCAGCCCGGCCGCCGCGGCGGGCGGCTCGCCGGCCGCGGGCGGCGCATAGAACGCGAGCTTCGCGGGCGGCGCGTCGGCCGCGAATGCCTTCACCCAGTCGAGATTCGACACTTCGAGCGCGGCGAGGCGCTCGCGCAGCACGGCCTCGAGCGCCGCTTCCCAACCGGCCTCGACGTGCAGCTTCTTCCACAGCCGCGGCAGCGCACCGAGCTCGTGCTTGTCGAGCCACGGCTGCACCTTGCCTTCGGTCTGCACGTTCTCCTGCAGCTGCTTCAGCGCGGCGAGGCGCGCCTCGAGCTGGTGGATCTGCGCGGCTTCGGCCTGCACGCGCTCCTGCGCGGCACGACGTTCGCCGTCGAGGCGCGGCACCGTTTCCTGCGCGTCCGCGAGGCGCGCCTGCGCTTCAGCGAGAATCTCTTCCTGCTCGGCCAACTGCATACGCAGCTCTTCGAGCTGCGTCTCGTCCGGCGCGTCGAGCCCGCCCGCTTCGCTCTTCAGGCGCTCGTGGCGCTGCTGAAGCTGCTGGAGCTGCTGGTCGGCGTTGCGCTGGTGCGCGGCTTCGAGCTTCAGCGACTGCTCGGTCTGCGCAATCCGCGCGCGCTCGTCGTTGAGCTGCGCCTGCGCGTCGCGCCACTTCGCTTCGAGCGCCGGCAGCGCATCGTGCTTCGCGGCCGCGTTGTCTTCGGCGAGCGCGGCCTTCTCGTCGGCCATCGCGCGCGCCTCTTCGGCTTCCTCGAGCTCGTCCTGCGACTTCTCGGCCTGCGCGCGCCACTGCTCGCGCTGCGCGTTCAGCGCGGCGATCTGCGCCTGCACGCGATTGCGCGATTCGACGATGAACTTGATTTCCGCTTCGAGGCGGCTCACCTCCGCGTTCGCCTCGTAGAGCGCGCCCTGCGCGCCCTGCATCGCGTCGCTCGCCGAGTAGTGCGCGACGCGCAGCGTCTCGAGCTGCGCCTCGACTTCGCGCAGCTTGGCCGTCTGCGCCTCGAGGTCGATCTGCGCCTGCTCGATCGCGCGCTGCTGCTTCTGCTGCTCGCCGGCGGCCTCGTTCTTGCGCAGCAGCCACAAGAGGCGCTGCTTCTCCTCGCCGTCGGCGACGAGCTCCTTGTACTTGGTCGCGACCACCGCCTGCGCCTCGAGCTTCTCGAGGTTCGCGCCGAGTTCCCGCACGATGTCCTCGACGCGCGTCAGGTTCTCGCGCGTGTCGTGCAGACGGTTCTCGGTTTCGCGGCGGCGTTCCTTGTACTTCGACACGCCGGCGGCTTCCTCGAGGAACACGCGCAGCTCTTCGGGCTTCGCCTCGATGATCCGCGCGATCATGCCCTGCCCGATGATCGCGTACGCGCGCGGCCCGAGGCCCGTGCCGAGGAAGATGTCCTGGATGTCGCGGCGGCGCGCCGGCAGGTTGTTGATGTAGTAGCTCGACGTGCCGTCGCGCGTCAGCACGCGCTTCACGGCGATTTCGCCGTACTGGCCCCACTGCCCGGCCGCGCGGCCGTCGGAGTTGTCGAAGATCAGTTCGACGCTGGCCCGGCTGCCGGGCTTGCGGGCGGTCGAACCGTTGAAGATCACGTCCTGCATCGATTCGCCGCGCAGCTCGGACGCGCGCGACTCGCCGAGCACCCAGCGCACGGCATCGATGATGTTGGACTTGCCGCATCCGTTCGGGCCGACCACGCCGACGAGCTGGCCCGGAACCTGGAAATGCGTGGGATCGACGAAGGATTTGAAGCCAGCGAGTTTGATCGAGCTCAGACGCACGGCGGTATCGGATGTGAAGAAGGTGTGAGACGGACGGGGCCGCACGGCGCGGGGCCGGAGAGCCCCTGCGCGCCACGCGCCCCGGAATTCAAAAACGGGGCCGCGCGCATCCAGCGTTGGGCCCCGCAAACGGCGTCCATCATACCATCGCGCGTGCGCCGTCCCGACCGGCGTCGGGTTTGTCCGGCGCCGGCGCGGCACGATGGACCCGGCTCGACAGCAGCGTCGCCAGCACGATGCACGCGCCACCCGCCCACTCGCGCGCGCTCGGCAGCTCGTTCGCGAACACCCACGCGGACAGCGCGGTGATCACGATCTCGAACAGCATGATGATCGATGCACGGTTCGCCGGCACGCGCGCGAGGCCGTACTGGACGAGCAGGTTGTTCGACGCCATCGTCACGCCGATCGCCGCGATGATCAATGCGGCCACGCCAAGCTGGCCGCTTGCCGGCGCGGCCGGCAGCCCCTCGAACAGCGACGCGATCGCGCCGAACACGGCCGCGCCGCCGAACAGCGTCGCGGTGCGCATTTCCGCGCGCATGTCGGGCAGCTCGCGGCTCGCCTTGATCACCAGCACGTTGCTCATCGCGAAGCTCAGGCCGGCCGCAAGGCCCGCCCATTCGGCCGGGTTGGCCGGCAGCGGCAAGCCCAGCGTCGGCGACCACAGCATCAGCATCGCGCCGCCGATCGACAGCGCCGCGAGCCCCGCGCCGGCCCAGGTCAGCCGCTCGCGCAGCAGGAAGTGCGCGTAGATCGCGGTCCAGGCCGGCGTCAGGTAGAACAGCAGCATCACGCGCAGCACCTCGCCGTGGATCGTGCCCCACACGAAACCGAGGTTCGTCACGCCGGCCGTCACCGCGATGCCCGGCAGCACCCAGTGCCAGCGCAGCGTCGCGATCGTGCGGCGCCGCGCGACGATCACGAACAGGAATGCGACGAGGCTCGTCAGCGCGCTCGCCAGCGTGCCCGTCACGCCGAGCGACGCGAGGATCCGCAGCGGATACCAGATCAGGCCCCATACCGACGCGCCGATCAGGATGGCCAGCGTCGGCAGGCTGCCGCGTACCGCGTTGTTCATCAGAATTTGCTCCGAGAAACCCCGCCATTGATGGCGGGAAGGAAAGGCGTGCTGTTGACAGGCAGCTTTTCCCACAAGTTAGGATCACCGGCATGATCCTTGTCTACCGCTACCGGGTGAAATCGCTCAACGGACTGCTTAACAAGCAGAGCCGCGCGGTGAACTACGTCTGGAACTTCTGCAATGACACGCAGAAGCACGCGCTCAAGTGGAGCAAGAAGTGGCCGACGGGGTTCGATCTGAACGTGCTGACGACGGGGAGCAGCAAGGAACTCGGCATCCACTCCGGCACGATCAACGCGACGTGCGAGCAATATGCGAAGTCGCGCAGTCAGCACCGACGGCCCTACCTGCGCTATCGCGGCAGGAAATCGCTGGGCTGGGTGCCGCTGAAGGGCCGTGACCTGAAGCGCGAGGGTGACGCGTTCCGTTTCGCCGGCAACACGTTTCGCGTGTTCAACAGCCGACCGCTTCCCGAAGGCAAGATCAAGGACGGGACCAACTTTGCGCAGGATGCGCGCGGCAACTGGTTCCTGAACATCGTGATCGAGATGCCCGATGTGCAGGCCCGCCCGATCCGTTCCGGCGTCGGCATCGATCTCGGTCTGAAAGACTTCGCCACACTTTCGACCGGCGAGAAGCTGCCCAATGAACAGTTCGGTCGACGGGCGGCGGAAAAGCTGGCGAAAGCGCAACGGGCGCGAAAGCACAAGCGTCATATCGCGAAGTTGCACGCCAAGGTCGCGAATGCCCGTGCCGATTTCCAGCATAAGCTCGCGCTCGATCTGGTGCGGCGTTTCGATTACATCGCTGTCGGCGACGTATCTGCCGTCAAACTTGCCAGAACCAGGATGGCGAAGAGCGTCTACGACGCATCCTGGTCGTCCTTCCGAAACAAGCTCCGCTACAAAGCGATCGCGCACGGGGCCACGTTCGAGGAAGTCGACGAAAGCGGTTCGACCCAGTCCTGTTCGTCGTGCGGGTCGCAAGACAGCACGACGCGGCCGAAAGGTATCGCGGGACTGCGAATAAGAGAGTGGACCTGCAGTGACTGTGGTGTCGAACATGATCGTGATATCAACGCTGCGCTGAACATTCTCCGATGCGGACGTGCATCGCCAGGTGTGGGAATCCTCCGCCTTTAGGCGGACGAGGACGTCAATTGGTTCGATACCCTTTATTCGAGCGGCCCCGGCCGCCGCGCCGGCAGGCCGTGACCGTATTCCGTCACGCTATAATCGTCCGCTGCGACCCGCGCCCCGGCGCCCGTTCGCAGCCGCGCGGCGCGCCCGCCGCTTCTTTCGCTCCAACCGGCCGCGATGGCCGCTTCGCCCGTGAACCCTCGACTCGACTCGCTCCAGCCCTATCCCTTCGAAAAGCTGCGCGCCCTGTTCAAGGACGTGACGCCTTCCGGCGACCTGAAACCGATCAGCTTCGGCATCGGCGAGCCCAAACACGCGACGCCGACGCTGATTCGCGACGCCGTGGTGGCCGCGCTCGACGGCCTCGCGTCGTATCCGGCCACCGCCGGCTCGGACGCGCTGCGCACGTCGATCGCACGCTGGCTCGAGCGCCGCTACGGGCTGCCGGCCGTCGATCCGGCCACGCAGGTGCTGCCGGTGTCGGGCTCGCGCGAGGCGCTGTTCTCGCTCGCGCAGACCGTGATCGACGCGCGCACGACCGCGGACGGCAAGAAGGCGATCGTACTCTGTCCGAATCCTTTCTATCAAATTTACGAAGGCGCGGCGCTCCTGGCCGGTGCCGAACCCTATTTCGCGAACAGCGACCCGGCCCGCAACTTCGCGTGCGACTACGCGGCCGTGCCCGACGACGTGTGGGCGCGCACGCAGCTGCTGTACGTGTGCTCGCCGGGCAACCCGACAGGCGCCGTGCTGACGCTCGACGACTGGCGCGAGCTGTTCGCGCTGTCCGACCGCCACGGTTTCGTGATCGCGTCCGACGAGTGCTACTCGGAAATCTATTTCGACGAAGCGGCGCCCCCGCTCGGCGGCCTCGAGGCCGCGCACCGCCTCGGCCGCGGCTTCGAGCGCCTCTTGATGCTGTCGAGCCTGTCGAAGCGCTCCAACGTGCCGGGCATGCGCTCGGGCTTCGTCGCCGGCGACGCCGCGCTGCTCAGGAAATTCCTGCTGTACCGCACGTATCACGGCGCCGCGCTGTCGCCGGTGTGGCAGCACGCGAGCATCGCCGCGTGGAACGACGAGGCGCACGTGCGCGAGAACCGCGCGCTGTACCGGCAGAAGTTCGATACGGTCACGCCGATGCTCGCCGACGTGATCGACGTGAAACTGCCCGACGCCGCGTTCTACCTGTGGGCCAACGTGTCGCGCACCGGCCTGTCGGACACCGAGTTCGCCCGCCGCCTGTACGCCGACTATAATGTGACGGTTCTGCCCGGCTCGTACCTCGCGCGCGATGCGCACGGCGCGAACCCGGGCCGCGATTTCATCCGGATCGCGCTCGTCGCGGGCACCCCCGAATGCGTCGAGGGCGCGCAACGCATCGTCGATTTCTGCCGGGCTCTCGCGCGGTAAGACGTCCATCCCGATCAATTCCATCCATCTCCTGCGAAAACGAACATGTCGCAACAACTTCAGCAAATCATCGATACCGCCTGGGAAAACCGCGCCGAGCTGTCGCCGAAGGCCGCGCCCGCCGACGTCCGCGAGGCCGTCGCTCACGCGATCGAGCAACTCGACAAGGGCGCGCTGCGCGTCGCCGAGAAAATCGACGGCAACTGGACGGTCCACCAGTGGCTGAAGAAGGCCGTGCTGCTGTCGTTCCGCCTGGAGGACAACGCGCCGATGCCGGCCGGCGGCTACTCGCAGTTCTACGACAAGGTGCCGTCGAAGTTCGCGAACTACACGGCCGAGGATTTCGCCGCGGGCGGCTTCCGCGTCGTGCCGCCGGCCATCGCGCGCCGCGGCTCGTTCATCGCGAGGAACGTCGTGCTGATGCCGTCGTACACCAACATCGGCGCGTACGTCGACGAAGGCACGATGGTCGACACGTGGGCGACGGTCGGTTCGTGCGCGCAGATCGGCAAGAACGTGCACCTGTCGGGCGGCGTCGGCATCGGCGGCGTGCTCGAGCCGCTGCAGGCGAACCCGGTCATCATCGAGGACAACTGCTTCATCGGCGCGCGCTCGGAAGTCGTCGAAGGCGTGATCGTCGAGGAAAACTCGGTGATCTCGATGGGCGTGTACCTCGGCCAGAGCACGAAGATCTACGATCGCGAGACGGGCGAGGTCAGCTACGGCCGCATCCCGGCCGGCTCGGTCGTCGTCGCCGGCAACCTGCCGTCGAAGGACGGCTCGCACAGCCTGTACTGCGCGGTGATCGTCAAGAAGGTCGACGCGAAGACGCGTGCGAAGGTCGGCCTGAACGAGCTGCTGCGAGGCGACTGATGGCGAAGCCGCACACCGTGGTCGTCTACGGCATTCCGAACTGCGACACCGTGAAGAAGGCCCGCGTGTGGCTCGACGATCACGGCGTCGAATTCGAGTTCCACGATTTCAAGAAGCTCGGCGTCAGCGCGCCGCTGATCGAAGACTGGCTGAAGGACGTGTCGCTCGACGCGCTCGTGAACAAGCGCGGCACGACGTGGCGCGGCCTGGACGACGCGATGAAGGCGGCCGCCGAAACGAAGACCGGCGCGGTCGCGCTGATGATCCACAAGCCGTCGGTCATCAAGCGCCCCGTGCTCGTCGTCAACGGCCGCGTGAAATCGCTCGGCTTCGCGGCCGACCAATACGCGGCGCTGTTTGCCGCATAGGGCTGCCCGCGCCGCGCCTGCGGGCGGGCCTGTTCACGCTAATAACGGGCTTGCGCTGGCCCGACGCCCTGTCGCTGCCGGCCACCGCGCCGGCATTTTTTATCGAAAGTGGTCCGAACCATGTCCGCCACCCTAGCCCTTACCGAACAGCTGATCGCCCGCGCGTCCGTGACGCCCGACGACCAGCACTGCCAGCAGATCATGACCGAGCGCCTCGCCGCGCTCGGCTTCGAATGCGAGACCATCGCGTCGCACGGCGTGACCAACCTGTGGGCCGTCAAGCGCGGCACCGACGGCCGCGACGGCAAGCTGCTCGCGTTCGCGGGCCACACCGACGTCGTGCCGACCGGCCCGCTCGAACAGTGGACCTCGCCGCCGTTCATCCCGGCCCATCGCGACGGCAAGCTGTATGGCCGCGGCGCGGCCGACATGAAGACGTCGCTCGCGGCGTTCGTCGTCGCGTCCGAGGAATTCGTCGCGGCCCATCCAGGCCACCGCGGCGCGATCGCGTTCCTGATCACGAGCGACGAGGAAGGCCCGGCCACCGACGGCACCGTGAAGGTCGTCGAGCTGCTGCAGGCACGCGGCGAGCGGCTCGACTACTGCATTGTCGGCGAGCCGACGTCGACCGCCGAGCTCGGCGACGTCGTCAAGAACGGCCGCCGCGGCTCGATGTCCGGCGAACTGGTCGTCAAGGGCGTGCAAGGCCACATCGCGTATCCGCACCTCGCGAAGAACCCGATCCACTTGCTCGCGCCGGCGCTCGCCGAGCTCGCCGCCGAGCAGTGGGACGCCGGCAACGAATACTTCCCGCCGACCACCTGGCAGGTGTCGAACCTGCACGCCGGCACCGGCGCGACCAACGTGATCCCCGGCCACGCCGACCTGCTGTTCAACTTCCGCTTCTCGACCGCGAGCACGGTCGAGGGCCTGCAGGCCCGCGTGCACGCGATCCTCGACAAGCACGGCCTCGAATACACGCTGAAGTGGTCGGTGAGCGGCCTGCCGTTCCTCACGCCGCGCGGCGAACTGTCGGGCGCGCTGGAAAACGCGATCCGCGCCGAGACCGGCATCACGACCGAGCTGTCGACGACGGGCGGCACGTCGGACGGCCGCTTCATCGCGCGCATCTGCCCGCAGGTGATCGAGTTCGGCCCGCCGAACGGCAGCATCCACAAGATCGACGAGCACATCGAGCTGCGCTTCGTCGACCCGCTGAAGAACGTGTACCGACGCGTGCTCGAACAACTGATCGCCTGACGGAGCCTCGCATGACGACACCTTTTGCCACGGTCCGCGACCTGCTGCGCTACGCGGTCACGCGCTTCTCGAAAGCGAAGCTCGCGTTCGGCCACGGTTCCGACAACGCGTACGACGAAGCGGCCTACCTCGTGCTGCATACGCTCGACCTGCCGCTCGACACGCTCGAGCCGTTCCTCGACGCGCGCCTCTTGCCCGACGAAATCGCGGCCGTGCTCGCGGTGATCGAACGACGCGCGACCGATCGCGTGCCGGCCGCGTACCTCACGCACGAAGCGTGGATGCATGGCCACCGCTTCTACGTCGACGAACGCGTGATCGTGCCGCGCTCGTTCATCGGCGAACTGCTCGACGACGGGCTGCAGCCGTATGTCGCCGATCCCGAGCAGGTTGGCGCGGTGCTCGAACTGTGCACCGGCTCCGGCTGCCTCGCGATCCTCGCGGCGAGCGCGTTCCCGAACGCGGAGATCGACGCGGTCGACCTGTCGGACAAGGCGCTCGAAGTCGCGGCAATCAACGTGCGCGACTACGGCCTCGAAGATCGCATCGGGCTGCACCGTGGCGATCTCTACGCACCGCTGCCCGCGTTCCGCACCGATCCCGAATCGCGCTACGACGTGATCCTGACGAACCCGCCGTACGTCAATGCCACGTCGATGGCCGCGCTGCCGCCCGAATACCGGCACGAGCCGGAAATGGCGCTCGCCGGCGGCGACGACGGGATGGACATCGTGCGACGCATCGTCGCCGAAGCGCACCGCTGGCTGCACGACGACGGCGTGCTCGTCGTCGAGATCGGCAACGAACGCGAGAACGTCGAAGCGGCGTTCGGCGGCCTCGAGCTCACGTGGCTGCCCACCAGCGCGGGCGACGACGCGGTGTTCCTGATCCAGGCATCGGACCTGCCGCGCAAGGCCTGAGCGTGTGCGGGCCACCCGCCGTGCGGCGCACCGTTGCGCCGCACGGTTGGGTAAGATGCGCGTAGGCGGCCGCCCGGCCGCACGCCCTGCGGAATCCCTTCGGGAGCTCTCCCGGCAGCACCCCGGCAGTTCTTTACGCGCTCATGACCCTCGACTGGCTACATCTCGGCACCCTGATCCTGATCATCCACGTGCTCGGGATCGTCGCGGCGTGCCACGCAATTATGAACACGCGCACGTCGCAAGGCGCGATCGCGTGGGCCGTGTCGCTCACGGCCATGCCGTACCTGACGCTCGTTCCGTACCTGTTCCTCGGCCGCAGCAAATTCTCCGGCTACGTCGACGCCCGGCGCCACGAGCTGGAAATGTTGCGCACGCACACGCCTCGCTCGCCGTGGCGCACCGCCGACGCGACCGACGGGCCGGCCGCGGACGCGCTGGGGCAGGCCGCCGTGCTCGCGCTCACGCGGCTCGGCGGCATGCCGTTCCTCGGCGGCAATTCGGTGCGCACGCTCGTCAACGGCGACGCGACGTTCTCGGCCATCCTGGCGGCGATCGACGCCGCGCGCGACTACGTGCTCGTCCAGTTCTTCATCGTGCGCGACGACGCGCTCGGCCGGATGCTGCGCGACTCGCTGCTCGCGCGTGCGGCGGCCGGCGTGCGCTGCTGCGTGCTGTACGACAGCATCGGCAGCTTCGACCTGCCGCACCGCTACGTCGACGCGTTGCGCCGGGGCGGCGTCGAGGTCCATCCGTTCGCGACCAACCGGAAATTCGTCAACCGCTTCCAGCTGAACTTCCGCAACCACCGCAAGATCGTCGTCGTCGACGGCAATCGCGCGTTCGTCGGCGGCCACAACGTCGGCGTCGAATATCTCGGCGCGAATTCGCGGCTGTCGCCGTGGCGCGACACCCACATCGAGATCCGCGGGCCCGTGGTGGCGAGTATTCAATACGTGTTCGCCGAAGACTGGCACTGGGCGACGCAGAAGCTGCCGCCCATCGCGCTGCCGCCGCCCGCGCAGCCTGGCGACGGCATGCATTGCCTCGCGGTGCCGATGGGGCCGGCCGACAAGCAGGAAACCGGCTCGCTGTTCTTCGTCGAATCGATCAATGCCGCCCGCGAACGGGTCTGGATCACCACGCCGTACCTCGTTCCCGACGAAGCCGTGGTCTGCGCGCTGAAGCTCGCCGTGATGCGCGGCGTCGACGTGCGCATCCTGATCCCGAGCCGGCGCGATCACTACGTCGTGTTCGAGGCGTCGAAGCTTTACGCACGCGAGCTGGTCGATGCGGGCGTGAAAGTGTTCCGCTACCGGCCCGGCTTCCTGCACCAGAAGGTCGTGCTGATCGACCGCATCGCGGCGGCGGTCGGCAGCGCGAATCTCGACAACCGCTCGTTCCGCCTCAATTTCGAGGTCATGGTCATGACCGTCGATCGCGCGTTCGCCGACGAGGTGGAAACGATGCTCGATGCCGACTTCGCGCAGGCATACGAGGTCGATGCGGACGAATACCGTCGGTCGCCCGCCTGGCGGCGCATCGCGATGCACGTCGCGCGGCTGTTCGCGCCGATCCTGTAACGGCCGCGGCGCATGCCGCGCGTCACCGTCAAAGCAGCTTGTCGATGTCCGCGGCGATTTCGTCGGGCTTGGTGGATGGCGCATAGCGCTTGACGATGCGCCCTTCGCGGTCGATCAGGAATTTCGTGAAATTCCACTTGATCGCCTTGAGGCCGAGAATGCCGGGCGCCTCGTCGGTCAGGTAGCGATACAGCGGATGCGCATGGTCGCCCTTCACGTCGATCTTCGCGAACATCGGGAACGTGACGCCGTAGTTGCGCTCGCAGAACGCACCGATCTGCGCGGCGTCGCCCGGCTCCTGCCTGCCGAACTGGTTGCACGGGAAGCCGAGCACGAAGAAGCCGCGCGCCGCGTACTGGTCGTACAGCTTCTGCAGCCCAGCGTACTGCGGCGTGAAACCGCACTCGCTCGCGGTATTGACGATCAGCAGCACCTTGCCGCGATACACGTCGAGCGATACCGGCGCACCGGCGAGCGTCTCCGCGCTGAACGAATACAGGGTGGACATCGGGCACTCCTTTTACGAAACCGGATCGACGTGGAGTCTAGGCGAAATTGCGCCGTTGCGGCATCCGCCGATCGGCCGATGCCCGACGCACGCGGCGCGCAGTCTAGAATAGCGGTTTTGGCCAGCCATTTCCGCCGTGATCCGTTTCAATCAGTTCAGCCTTGCGCGCGGCACCAAGCCGCTGTTCGAGTCGGCCTCGTTCGTGCTCAATCCCGGCGAGAAAGCCGGCCTGATCGGCGCGAACGGCGCCGGCAAGTCGACGCTGTTTTCCGTCCTGCGCGGCGAGCTGCATTCCGACGGAGGCGATTTCTCGATGCCGCCGTCGTGGCGGATCGCCCACGTGTCGCAGGAAACGCCCGCGGTCGACCGCTCGGCGCTCGACTACACGCTCGACGGCGACACCGCGCTGCGCGAGATCGAGGCGCGCATCGCCGCCGCGTCGGCCGCGCATGACGGCGCAGCCGAAGCCGACGCGCACGCGGCGTTCGCCGATGCCGACGGCTACACCGCGCCGGCCCGCGCCGAAGCGCTGCTGCTCGGCCTCGGCTTCACGCTCGCGCAAACGCGCGAATCCGTCGCGAGCTTCTCCGGCGGATGGCGCATGCGCCTGAACCTCGCGCAGGCGCTGATGTGCCGCTCCGACCTGCTGCTGCTCGACGAACCGACGAACCACCTCGACCTCGACGCGATCGTCTGGCTCGAAGACTGGCTGCACCGCTACGCCGGCACGCTCGTCGTGATCTCGCACGATCGCGAGTTCCTCGATTCGATCTGCAACGTCACGCTGCATCTGGAAAATCGCCAGGTGAAGCGCTACGGCGGCAACTACTCGCAGTTCGAGGTGCTGCGCGCGCAGCAACTGGCGCTGCAGCAAAGCGCCTACGAAAAGCAGCAAAAGACGATCGAGCACCTGCAGAGCTTCGTCGACCGCTTCAAGGCCAAGGCGACCAAGGCCAAGCAGGCGCAAAGCCGGATGAAGGCGCTCGAGAAGATGGAGCTGATCGCGCCCGCGCACATCGCGTCGCCGTTCACGTTCGAATTCCGCACGCCCGACGCCGCGCCCAACCCGATGATGGTGATGGAGGACGTCCGCTGCGGCTACCATGCCGACGACGGAACGGACATCCCGATCGTCGAGCGCGTCTCGCTGTCGATCCAGAACGGCCAGCGCATCGGCCTGCTCGGTGCGAACGGCCAAGGCAAGTCGACGCTGATCAAGACGCTGGCCGGCACGCTCGCGCCGCTGTCCGGGCACGTGCGCGACGGCAAGGGGCTGACGATCGGCTATTTCGCGCAGCACCAGCTCGAAACGCTGCGCGAGGACGATTCGCCGCTCGCGCACCTGGCGCGGCTCGCACCCGACACGCGCGAACAGGAATTGCGCGACTTCCTCGGCGGCTTCAATTTCTCGGGCGACATGGCGACCAGCCCGGTCGGGCCGTTCTCCGGCGGCGAGAAAGCCCGCCTCGCGCTGGCGCTGATCATCTGGCAAAAGCCGAACCTGCTGCTGCTCGACGAACCGACGAACCACCTCGACCTCGAAACGCGCCACGCGCTGACGATGGCGCTCGCGCAATTCGAAGGCACGCTGATCCTCGTGTCCCACGATCGCCACCTGCTGCGCGCGACGACCGACCAGTTCATGCTGGTTGCGAAGCACCGGCTGCAGCCGTTCGACGGCGACCTCGACGACTACCGCGACTGGCTGCTGCAGCATGCGGCCGAGCAACGCGCGGCCGCGAAGGCCGACAGCGCGGCAGCCGCGGGCGCCGATCCGGGCGTCAACCGCAAGGATCAGAAACGCCAGGCCGCCGAGGAACGCCAGCGGCTGTCGCAACTGAAAAAGCCGCTGCAGAACCGCATCACGAAGCTCGAAAAGGAAATGGAGACGCTGCACGCGGAGAAAGCGCGCCTCGACGCGTTCGTCGCCGATCCGGCGAGCTACGAGGCCGCGCGCAAGACGGAGCTGACCGACGCGATCCGCAAGCTCGGCGAAGTCACGACTCGGCTCGAGACGGTCGAGGCCGACTGGCTCGCCGTGCAGGAAGAACTCGAGCAGATCGGCTGAACGCGGCGCGGGCGTCGTCAGCCGATCGCTTCATCGGCGGCGGGTGCGCCGCGGCGGTCGGGGTGTCGACGCCCCACGAACCCGCCTGGCCGCGGCCCCGCCCCCTGAAACGACGAGGCCGGGCGCGCCGGCCCGGCCTCTTTGTCACGGCTGCGTCCGACGCGGCTGCATCGGCCGGCCCTTATGCCCGCCGCACCATCCGCTCAGCGGCGCGGCAGCGTGTCGCGCGGCATCTGCTCGTCGTCGCCCATCAGGTGCCGGCGCCCTTTGATCGGCCGGCGGATCGCCGCGGCGACTTCCGCTTCCGTCACGTCCTCGGACACGACCTTGCGCGCCAGCCGCCCTTCTTCGTCGATCCATTCGACGATCCGGCATCCGCCACCCCACGGCTGGCGGATCGGCTCCGACACGCGGCAGCCGCGCAGGTTGTAAAGGCGTCCGCCAGGCGCTTCCCCATACGATTTCAACATAGGTTCCCTTCGCATTGCGCGGTTCGACAATCCGGCCAAGGATAGGGAAAAGCGATGTCCGGCGGGTTACATCAGCCTACATATTCTTTACAGCGAATTACGCGACAGATCGCCCGGCTCGATACGGCCCGTGCACGGGCCGGGCCGCTCATTCAAGATCGCGCACGCGGTCGATCGCCTGCTCGAGCCGCTCGACGGCCATCACGTTCAGCCCTTCGATCGGCTGCTTCGGCGCATTCGCCTTCGGAATCAGCGCGGATGTGAAGCCGAGCTTCGCCGCTTCGCGCAGCCGCTCCTGCCCGCGCGGGGACGGCCGGATCTCGCCCGCCAGACCCACCTCGCCGAACACGATCAGCCCTTTCGGCAGCGCCTTGTTGCGCATCGACGAGTGAATCGCGAGCAGCACCGCGAGGTCGGCGGCCGGCTCGGTGATCTTCACGCCGCCCACCGCGTTGAGGAACACGTCCTGATCGAAGGCCGCGATGCCCGCGTGCCGGTGCAGCACCGCGAGCAGCATCGCGAGCCGGTTCTGCTCGAGGCCGACCGCGAGCCGGCGCGGGTTCGGCACGTGCGCCGTATCGACGAGCGCCTGGATTTCGACGAGCAACGGGCGCGTGCCTTCCTGCGTGACGAGCACGCACGAGCCGGGCACGACCTGCTCGTGCTGCGACAGGAACAGCGCGGACGGGTTGGCTACGCCGCGCAGCCCGCGCTCGGTCATCGCGAACACGCCGAGCTCGTTGACCGCGCCGAAACGGTTCTTGAACGCGCGCACGAGCCGGAACGACGAATGCGTGTCGCCCTCGAAGTACAGTACCGTGTCGACGATGTGCTCGAGCACGCGCGGGCCGGCAAGGTTGCCCTCCTTCGTCACGTGCCCGACCATGATGATCGCGGTGCCCGACTGTTTCGCGATGCGCGTGAGCTGCGCCGCGCATTCGCGCACCTGCGCGACCGAACCGGGCGCCGACGTGAGCGCCTCGGAATAGACGGTCTGGATCGAGTCGATCACGGCCACGTCCGGCCGCTCCGCATCGATCGCGGCCTGGATCTTCTCGAGCTGGATCTCGGCGAGCAGCTTCAGTTCGGCCGCCGGCGCGCCGCCGTCGAGCAGCGCGAGCCGTTGCGCGCGCAACGCGATCTGCGCGGCCGATTCCTCGCCGCTGATATAGAGCGCGCGCCGCTCGCTCGCGATATCCGCGAGCGACTGCAGCAGCAACGTCGACTTGCCGATGCCCGGATCGCCGCCGATCAGCACGACGCCGCCCGGCACCAGCCCGCCGCCCAGCACGCGATCGAATTCGCCGATGCCGGTCGAGAAGCGCGGTACGTCGGCGGCCTCGATGTCGACGAGGCGCTGCACCGGCGCGCGCTTCGCGAGCGACTGGAAACGATGGGCGGCCGGCGACTCGGCAACCGATTCGACGAGGGTGTTCCACGCCTGGCACGACGGGCACTGGCCCTGCCATTTCGGGGTCTGTCCGCCGCACTCGCTGCAGACGTATACGGTTTTCTGTTTGGCCACGCGCGACGCCCTTATTCCGCTCGCACCGGCACGCGGGCAGCGACCGCGCACATCAGCTCGTAGCCGATCGTCCCGCAATGGCGCGCGACGTCGTCGATCGGCAGCGCATTGCCCCACAGCTCGACGCGCGCGCCGACGCCGGCCTGCGGGCACGGCGTCAGGTCGACGGTGATCATGTCCATCGACACGCGGCCGACGATCCGCGTGCGGATGCCGTCGACGATCACCGGCGTGCCTTCGGGCGCGACGCGCGGATAGCCGTCCGCGTAGCCGCACGCGACGACGCCGATGCGCATCGGCGCCTGCGCGGAGAACGTCGAGCCATAGCCGATCGCCTGCCCCTTTCCGATCGTCTGCACCGCGATCAGCTCCGACGCGAGCGTCATCGCCGGCTTCAGCCCCGTGTCCGCGATGTCGGATGACAGCCCGGACGGCGACGCCCCATACAGCACGATCCCCGGCCGCACCCAGTCGAAGTGCGTATCCGGATGCCACAGCACGGCCGCCGAATTCGCGAGACTGCGCGCGCCGGCAATGTTTTCCGCGCCGCGCTCGAACGTCGCGAGCTGCTCGGCGACGCCGCGCTCGTTGTCCGCGTCCGAAAAATGGGTCATCAACGTGATCTGGCCGATGCCGGGGCACGCGCGGGCACGCTCCCAAGCGGCGCGGTATTTCTCCGGCACGTAACCGAGCCGGTTCATCCCGCTGTTCATCTTGAGCTGCACGTTGACGGGCTTCGACAGCCGCGCCGTTTCCAGCATCCGCATCTGCTCGTCGTTGTGGACCGTCGTGGTCAGGCTGTAGCGGTCGATCACGTCGATGTCGGTCGAGCGGAAGAAGCCTTCGAGCAACAGGATCGGGCCGGCCCAGCCGAGCTCGCGCAGCTTCACGGCCTCGTCGAGGTCGAGCAGGCCGAAACCGTCGGTGCCGCGCAGGCCCGGAAACACGCGGGCGAGACCGTGGCCGTACGCGTTGGCCTTGACGACCGCCCAGACCTTGGACGGGCCGGCAAAGCGGCGGACGACGGAGAGATTGTTCGCGAGAGCGGCGGTGTGGATGGTGGCGGAGATCGGGCGCGGCATGGGAAATTTACGTAAAGACGCTTGCGAATCATCAGCTTACCGCGCCTTTTGAGCACCGAAGCCGACAATTTGCGGAACGATCGGGGAATCTTGCTAGTCCGAATTCGCGTATTTTCATGTTATAAAGCCGTGCGCACAACCCATTTCGAACGGAATAAGCCGATCGCATACCAGGCGGCCTACGCGGCCCTGCCGCAGCGACGAAAGCATCGCATCAGATGAAAAAAGGTTTTTACACCATCATGGCCGCGCAGTTTTTTTCGTCGCTGGCCGACAATGCGCTCCTCATCGCCGCCATCGCCCTGCTGAAAGATCTCCACGCCCCCAACTGGATGACACCGCTGCTGAAGCTGTTCTTCGTGTTGTCGTATGTGGTGTTGGCGGCGTATGTCGGTGCGTTCGCGGATTCGCGTCCGAAGGGCCGCGTGATGTTCATCACGAACTCGATCAAGGTGATCGGCTGCCTGATCATGCTGTTCGGCGCCCACCCGCTGATCGCGTACGGCATCGTCGGCTTCGGCGCGGCAGCCTACTCGCCGGCCAAGTACGGCATTCTCACCGAGCTGCTGCCGGCCGACCGGCTGGTCGCCGCGAACGGCTGGATCGAAGGCACGACCGTCAGTTCGATCATCCTCGGCACCGTGCTCGGCGGCGCGCTGATCAGCCCGCACATCGCGTCGCACGTGATCGCGCACACGCCCGCCTGGATCGGCACGCCCGCCGAAGCGGCGATGGCGATCATCATGGCGATCTACGTGGTCGCCGCTCTGTTCAACCTGCGCATTCCCGACACGGGCGCCCGCTATCCGAAACAGGAGCGCGGCCCGGTCAAGCTGCTCACCGATTTCGCCGACTGCTTCATGGTGCTCTGGCGCGACAAGCTCGGCCAGATCTCGCTCGCGGTCACGACGCTGTTCTGGGGCGCGGGCGCGACGCTGCAGTTCATCGTGCTGAAGTGGGCCGAGGTGTCGCTCAACATGTCGCTGTCCGAAGGCGCGATCCTGCAGGCCGTGGTCGCGGTCGGCGTCGCGGCCGGCGCGATCGCCGCCGCCGCCCGGATCCCGCTGAAGAAGTCGCTGACCGTGCTGCCCGTCGGCATCATCATGGGCATCGCGGTGATGCTGATGGCGTTCTACACGCGCGACCTGTTCCCGTCGCACTGGGCCGTGCATGTCGGCCACCTGCGCCTGCCGTTCTACCTGATCGTCGCCTACATCTTCCTGATCGGCGTCGGCGCGCTGTCCGGGTACTTCGTCGTGCCGATGAACGCGCTGCTGCAGCATCGCGGCCACGTGTTGCTGTCGGCCGGCCATTCGATCGCGGTGCAGAACTTCAACGAGAACCTGTCGGTGCTCGTGATGCTGTGCCTGTATGCGGTGCTCGTGTGGCTCGACGTGCCGGTCGGCGTCGTGATCGTGCTGTTCGGCACGTTCGTCTGCCTGACGATGTGGCTCGTGATGCGCCGCCATCAGGCGAACCAGCGCCAGTTCGACTCGGTGGCACTGATCGGCGAATCGCGGCACTGACGCTACACTGTCCGTTTCCGTCCGCCGGCGCCGGGCCTCGAACCGGCGCATTGCCCTCATGACGCACCCGATACCCAACATCCTGACGATCGCCGGCTCCGATTCGGGCGGCGGCGCGGGCATCCAGGCCGACCTGAAGACGTTTTCCGCGCTCGGCGCGTATGGCGCGAGCGTGATCACCGCGCTGACCGCGCAGAACACGCGCGGCGTGACGGGCGTGCACGCGCCGGACGCCGCCTTCGTGACCGCGCAGCTCGACGCGGTGTTCGGCGACATCCGCATCGATGCGGTCAAGATCGGGATGCTCGCGAACGCGGCGATCGTGCAGGCGGTGGCCGACGCGCTGCGCCGTTACGCGCCGCGCTTCGTCGTGCTCGACACGGTGATGATCTCGAAGAGCGCGCACGCGCTGCTCGCGCCCGATGCCGTCGACGCGCTGCGCGACACGCTGCTGCCGCTTGCGACGGTCGTCACGCCGAACCTGCCCGAGGCAGCCGCGCTGCTCAACGACGCACCCGCCACCACCGAAGACGACATGGTCCGGCAAGGCCAGGCGTTGCTGCAGACGGGCGCACGCGCCGTACTGATGAAGGGCGGCCACCTGCCCGACGCGTCCGCGAGCCCCGACTGGCTCGTCGAAACGACGCGCACCGTGCGGCTCGACGGCACGCGCGTGCCGGTCAGCAACACGCACGGCACCGGCTGCACGCTGTCGTCGGCGATCGCGGCGCTGCTGCCGCAGCAGCCCGACCTCGAAAGCGCGGTACGTGAAGCCAAGACCTACCTGACCGGCGCGATCGTCGCGAGCGCCGACCTCGACGTCGGCCACGGCGTCGGCCCGGTCCACCACTTTCATCGCTGGTGGTGAGCGGCCGCTCGCGCGGCGTCAGCGATCCTGTGCGGCGAACGCCTGCGCGCGCGCCGGCCAGTCGTCCGGCACGACGAAACCGCGCGCCGTCTCGCGCCACGTGCCGTCGCCGGTCCTTTCGTGGATCGCGATCAGGTCGGGCGCTCCGCGCGCCGCCAGCACGGCCGGCAACTCCGGTGCGCTCGCCAGCGGCTCGGGCTCGAAACCGGCGCCGGCGACGGCACGCCGCGGCGCCAGCCACGCCAGTCGCGGCAACACGCTCCATGCGGCGCCGTCACGCTGCGCGGCCGCCCACGCCGGCCACTGCGCGTGCGTGAGCCAGAAACCTCGCGGGTGATCCGGCGCGATTTCGGCGGATACTGGCAACACCGGCGCGCCGTGCGGATGGAACAGCCAGCCCTTGATGAACATCTGCGCGTCGGACGGCGCGCCGTAGCCGAGCCGGGCAAAAGCGTCGTGCTGGCCGAGCCGCAACTGGTGGTCGAGCAGCCGGCTGCGCTTGCGGTCGAAGCGGTCGACGAGATTGGGGCCGACGAAGTCGGCGAGCGCCGCGCCGCCGCGCACCGGCGCGCACAGATAGCACTTCACCGCGAGTTCCCAGTGCAGGCGCCGGCCGTCCGGCGCATCGACCAGAAAATCGACTTCACCGAGCGTGCGGCCATTGCTGCGCAGCGGCAGATTGGCCGCGACGAGCCGTAGCGCCGGCCCGTGCGTCAGAAAGTATTCGAGCAGGCATTCGGCGTAGCGGCCGAGCCGCGTGGGCCGGAACCCGTCGAGCGCGCGATGCAGCGGCCCGGGGTGCGCATCGAGCGCGGCAAGCCAGGCTTCGACGGCCGCTTGGCCCGCCGCATCCGGCCACGGGCGCGCGAGCGGCGCGCCCGGTGCCGCGGTGAGCAGGCTCGGGCTGGCCAGCAGCCAGCCCAGATCGCGCACCGCGACGTCATGCAGCGTATCGACGAACGCGTACGCCGCGCCGGTCGTCATGGCCCGGTCGGACCGTTCGCGTCGGCGCCTTGCGCACGCCGGAACGTGTCGCGCGCGAGGCACAGGTCGGCCCACGCCTTCGCCTTGTCCTGCAGGCTGCGCAACAGGTAGGCCGGGTGGTACGTGACGATCACCGGCACGCCCTCGTACGCATGCACGCGGCCGCGCAGCGACGCGATGCTCGCGTCCGTCTTCAGCAGCGTCTGCGCCGCGAAACGGCCGAGCGCGACGATCAGCTTCGGCTTCACGAGCGCGACCTGGCGCTGCAGATACGGCTCGCAGCGCGCGACCTCGTCCGGCTCCGGATTGCGGTTGCCGGGCGGCCGGCACTTGATCACGTTCGCGATGTAGACGTTGTCGCCGCGCTTGAGCGACAGCGACTGCAGCATGTTGTCGAGCAGCTTGCCGGCCTGGCCGACGAACGGCTCGCCCTGCTTGTCCTCGTTCTCGCCCGGCGCTTCGCCGATCAGCATCCAGTCCGCTTCGCGGTCGCCGACGCCGAATACGGTGTTGGTCCGCTTCTCGCAGAGGCGGCACAGCGTGCAGCCGGCCACGCGCTCGGCCAGCGCATCCCAGTCGAGCGCGGCGACCGGCATGCCGGCGGGGCGCGATTCGACGGCCGGCACGGGCACGGATTCGCCCGGCGGCGCCGCGTCGAACCACGCGAAATCGTCGTCACCTGCCGGCGGCGCGTCACCCTTCGGCGGCATCGTATCGGGCGATGCCGCCGATGCGGTCGATGCGGCCTGCGCGGGCGGGCGATCGCGATCGACGACGCCGTGCGCCGCCGGCGACTCGCGAGCCGGCACACCGCCGGCCGCGCCATGCGCGACGGCCGCGGGCGCATCGTCCCGCACCGGCGCCCGCGCGGCGCGCACCGGCCGCTCGGCCGCGACGGCGTGACCATCGTCGGCCGTCGCGGCCTGTACGACGGCCGGCGCGTCGGCGGCCGCGCCTTCGTCCGCGCGCTGCCCGCGCCGCACCCAGATTTGCGCGAGACCCAGTTCCTCGAGCGCCGCTTCAGCCCACGCCATGCGTGTCCCCCTCGTCCTTGTTCAGCGTCAGACGCATCACGATCGCGTCCTCCCGGCTGCGATGCTTCGCCGGATAGTAATTCTTGCGCCGGCCGATCGTCACGAAGCCGAAGCGTTCGTACAGATGAATCGCGCGCGAATTGGTCGGCCGCACTTCGAGCAGCACGCCGTCGAGCCCCTCCGCGCGCGAAATGCGCACCGCCTCGCGCAGCAGCGCGAGGCCCGCGCCCGCGTGCTGCGCGGCCGGCGCGACGCACAGGTTCAGCAAATGCATCTCGTCGATCACGGGCATCAGCACGCAATAGCCGACGAGCGACCCCGTCACGTGCCGCAGGCACACGCCCAGATAGCCGTTGCGCAACGAATCCTCGAAGTTGCCGCGGCTCCACGGAAATTCGTACGCGACGTGCTCGATCGCGACGACCTCGTCGAGATCGGCGTCCGTCATCGGCGCCAGATAGCGGTCGCTCAGCAGGACGCCCGTCATCCCTTCGCCCCGCCCGTCTGTGCCGCTCGTGCCGCGACGCGCTCGGCCGTCGTCTGCGCGACCTTGTCGCGCACGTACTCGGGCGCGGCCTGGTCGGCCGGCACCGCGCGCCCGGCGCGAAACGCGCGCAGCGCGGCATGCGCGACCGCCAGCGCATGCGGCAACGCATCGCCGTCGATCGAGGCTGCCCGCGCGGCGGCCGGCAATTGCGCGCCGAACGCCGCGGCCGCATTGCCGGCGAGCGTGAACGGCGCGTCGGGCACGCCGACGGCGCCCGGTGCGTCGAGCGACGCCGGATGCCGCGTGCGCCAGTCGCCGGCGGCGGCGTCCCATTCGAAATCCGCCCAGTAGGCTTCGTCCATCCGCGCGTCGAGCGCGGCGAGCACGCGGGTCGTACCGGGGGTACGCAGCCGCGCATGTTCGGCGCACGCGAGCAGCGTGCCGATCGGCACGACCGGCAGCCCGGCGCCGAACGCGAGGCCCTGGGCAATGCCCGTCGCGGTCCGCAGGCCCGTGAACGAGCCCGGGCCCGCGCCGAACGCGATCGCGTCGCAGTCGGCGAGCGTCAGCCCGGATTCGGCGAAGAGTTCCTGGATCGCCGGCAGCACGCGCGTGCTCGACACGGCGCCCGTCAGCTCGTGACGGACCCAGGTTTGCGGGGGGGAAACGGCGTCATCGGCGTGGGCCGAGCGCAGCAACGCGACCGAGCAGTATTCGGTCGACGTATCGATGGCGAGGAGCACTGTTTGCGTCATGGGCGACATTGTAATGCGCCGCCCCGCTCCCACGGGCGATCGGGCCCGATCTGTCGCGCGTGCGGCGTCGCCCGCGGTTTGGAAGGATCGCTCGACCCCGCGCGGCGGTCCGCTTGTTAAGATCGGCCGACCTGAAACCCTTACGGAGACACCCGATGAGCGACCTCACCGCGCAATTCGACCAGGCCCAGATCGACGTCAAGCAACTGACCGAACGGCCAGGCAACCTGACCCTGCTGCGCCTGTATGCGCTCTTCAAGCAGGCGACCGACGGCGATGCGCACGGCGACAAGCCCGGCTTCACCGACATCGTCGGCAAATACAAGTACGATGCCTGGGAAGCCCTGAAGGGCACGTCGCAGGATGCGGCGAAGCAACAGTACGTCGAACTCGTCGAATCGCTGAAAAACGGCACGGCGTCCTGACCGAATCGCCGTCATCGCAATAGGCAATCAAATCAGTGGCGCAGCGCAGCAAATTTCTTTATAATGCTGCCTGCGTCATCTCCCGCGCTCGGCTCGCAAGCCGTTCCGGCCCGACGCCTCGTAGCGTTAAGCTCCAATCCGGTTTAGAACCTGTCCCCTCCTGCTTCGACCCTTGCGGTCGTCAACTAGGCTGGCGGCCCCGCTCCTGAAGCGCGCCGCACCCAAAACAGCTTCTAATGCCTCATCCGCCGACGGTTCGGCGGATTGCACCCGTTTCCCGATTTGCTCGCTGAATCCGACGACTTGGGTATGCGCGATTGGCGCCGACGTTTCACCCACTGTGTTTCAAGGATTGTTATGACTTCGAGCATCAACACCAGCCCGCTCAACGCGATCGCCGACGAGGCGCTCGGTCTCGACGACGCCGCCGCACCGGCCGCGGTCGAACCGGCGTCGGACGAGCCGAGCTTCGCGTCGCTCGGGCTGTCGCCGGAGATCGTCTCCGCGCTGCAGGCCGCCGGCTACGTGAAGCCGACGCCGGTCCAGCAGCGCGCGATTCCGGCCGGCATCGCCGGCCGCGACCTGCTGGTGTCGAGCCCGACCGGTTCGGGCAAGACGGCCGCATTCATGCTGCCCGCGATCGAACGTTTCGCGCAGCTCCAGAAGACGCAGGCGCAGCAACCGCGCGCGCCGCGTGAACCGAACCAGGGCGATCGCCGCGCGCGCCGCCCGCAACCCGTCGCGCGCCCGGGCCTGCTCGTGCTGACGCCGACCCGCGAACTCGCGATGCAGGTCACGACGGCCGCGTCGACGTACGGCAAGCACCTGAAGCGCCTGCGCACGGTCAGCATCCTCGGCGGCGTCGCCTATGGCCAGCAGCTGATGCTGCTCGCGAAGAACCCGGAAATCCTGGTTGCCACGCCGGGCCGCCTGCTCGACCACCTCGAGCGCGGCCGCATCGACCTGTCGGAACTGAAGATGCTGGTGCTCGACGAAGCCGACCGCATGCTCGACATGGGCTTCATCGAAGACATCGAAACGATCGTCGCCGCCACGCCGGAATCGCGCCAGACGATGCTGTTCTCGGCCACGCTCGACGGCAAGATCGGTTCGCTGACGAGCCGCCTGCTGAAGGATCCGGAACGCATCGAGATCCAGCAGCGCCTCGAATCGCGCGCGAACATCGCGCAGACCGTCCACTACGTCGACGACCGCGATCACAAGGATCGCCTGCTCGATCACCTGCTGCGCGACGACGCGCTCGACCAGGCGATCATCTTCACGGCGACCAAGATCGACGCCGACCAGCTCGCCGGCCGTCTCGCCGACGCAGGCTTCGAATCGGCCGCGCTGCACGGCGACCTGCCGCAGGGCGCGCGCAACCGCACGATCCGTGCGCTGCGCGAGCGCCGCGTGCGCGTGCTGGTGGCCACCGACGTCGCGGCACGCGGCATCGACATCCCGGGTATCACGCACGTGTTCAACTACGACCTGCCGAAGTTCGCGGAAGACTACGTGCACCGTATCGGCCGTACCGGCCGCGCAGGCCGTTCGGGTATCGCGGTGAGCCTCGTGCATCACGCCGAGCAAGGCGCGCTCAAGCGCATCGAGCGCTTCGTGCGCTCGCCGCTGCCGGTCAACGTGATCGAAGGCTTCGAGCCGCGCAAGGCGCCCCCGCGTAACGGCGGCACCGGCGGCCGCGGCCGTCCGGGCGGCGGTAACGGCGGTCGTCGTTTCGGCGGCAAGCCGGGCGGCGGTTATGGCGGCAGCGGCAACGGCCGCAGCTACGGCGGCGGCAATGGCGGCGGCTGGAGCGGCAAGCCCGGCGGCAGCCGCGACGGCGGCCCGCGTCGCGACGGCCAGCGCAGCGGCGGCCCGCGCCGCAGCAATTCGGCATCGTAAGCACACACGGGCGGCCGTCGGCCGCCCAGTGGATCGGCAACCCGCCCATCCCAGCCGACCGGCGCATCCGCGCCGGTTTTTTTCGCCCCTTCCGCATATTTCACAATACGAAAAAAATTTTTGTGTCGTAAAAAATCATGCTGCACGGCACAACCCACGCGATTGCAGGATAGGAAAATGCATTTCTTATCTCGAAACTACGCGCGCAAGCCATTGATTCAAAACAATTAAAAAATTACGCGCGTCACGAACCGGCCCCTGTTTCACTCCCGTCGATTTGCCTAGACTCTTATACAAGACCTCGCGAAACGGAACGCATTGCTTCCCCGCTTCGCGAACGGCATCACCGTCAGATTCGGCAGGCATACATCGCATCAAGGAGCTCATCATGTCGCGTCAGCAACAGGCACAGGAACTGCAACAGCAATGGGAAACCGATCCGCGCTGGAAGGGCATCAAGCGCAGCTACTTGGCTGAGGACGTGGTCCGCCTGCGCGGCTCGGTCCCGATCGAGCACACGCTGGCCAAGCGCGGTGCGGAAAAACTGTGGAGCCTCGTCAACAACGAGCCGTTCGTCAACGCACTCGGCGCGCTGACCGGCAACCAGGCCATGCAGCAGGTGAAGGCCGGCCTGAAGGCCATCTACCTGTCCGGCTGGCAAGTGGCCGGCGACGCCAACGTCGCGGGCGAAATGTACCCGGACCAGTCGCTGTATCCGGCGAACTCGGTGCCGCTCGTCGTGAAGCGCATCAACAACACGCTGACGCGCGCCGATCAGATCCAGTGGTCGGAAGGCAAGAACCCGGGCGACGAAGGCTACGTCGACTTCTTCGCGCCGATCGTCGCCGATGCGGAAGCCGGTTTCGGCGGCGTGCTCAACGCGTTCGAGCTGATGAAGGCGATGATCGAGGCAGGCGCTTCGGGCGTTCACTTCGAGGACCAGCTCGCGTCGGTGAAGAAGTGCGGCCACATGGGCGGCAAGGTGCTCGTGCCGACGCGCGAAGCCGTCGCGAAGCTGTCGGCCGCGCGTCTCGCGGCCGACGTGATGGGCACGCCGACCGTGCTGATCGCGCGCACCGACGCGGAAGCGGCCGACCTCATCACGTCCGACGTCGACGACAACGACAAGCCGTTCCTGACGGGCGAGCGCACGGTGGAAGGCTTCTTCCGCACGAAGCCGGGCCTCGAGCAGGCGGTCTCGCGCGGCCTCGCGTATGCGCCGTACGCGGACCTGATCTGGTGCGAAACGGGCAAGCCGGATCTCGAGTACGCGAAGAAGTTCGCGGAAGCGATCCACAAGCAGTTCCCGGGCAAGCTGCTGTCGTACAACTGCTCGCCGTCGTTCAACTGGAAGAAGAACCTCGACGACGCGACGATCGCGAAGTTCCAGAAGGAACTCGGCGCGATGGGCTACAAGTTCCAGTTCATCACGCTGGCCGGCTTCCATGCGCTGAACTACTCGATGTTCAACCTCGCGCACGGCTATGCCCGCACGCAGATGAGCGCGTTCGTCGAACTGCAGCAGGCCGAGTTCGCGGCCGCCGACAAGGGCTTCACGGCCGTCAAGCATCAGCGCGAGGTCGGTACGGGCTACTTCGACGCGGTCACGCAGACGGTCGAACGGGAAGCGTCGACGACCGCGCTGCACGGGTCGACCGAGGACGAACAGTTCTTCGACGGCAAGAAGGTCGCGTAACGCACGCAGGCGCTACGCCGATGCCCGCCGCGTCTCGCGACGCCGCGGCGTCGGCCACCGGAACAACAATCAGGGAGGAGACGGCAGGCGCGCGAGTCCCATCGCGCGACCGGCCGCGCGGCCTGCGGGCCGCCAGCAACGATGCGCGCCGGCTTGGTCCGGCGCGCCCTTTTTCCGCGGTGCAGCCGCCCGGCCACGGCCGGCGCTGCCCTACCGATAGACGATCACCGGAATTTTCGTATGGGTCAGCACGCGCTGCGTCTCGCTGCCGATCAGCAGGCTGCCGAGCCCGCGGCGTCCGTGGGACGCCATGAAGATCACGTCGCACCCGCCGCGTTCGGCCGCCTCGATGATGCCGAGATACGGCGACGGATGCACGCTCGTCCACGTGTCGCACGCGACCCCGGCCGCCTTCGCGGCCGCTTCCACCTCGTCGAGATGCGCACGCGCCTCGCGCTCGCTGCGCGCGCGGAAATCCGCGGGCGGCTCGATGATCACTTCGGAAAACGGCGAGTACGGGTATTGCGGCAGGCACGCGTAGGCCGTCACGCGCGCGCCGACCGCGCGAGCCAGGTCGATCGCACCGTCGATCGCCTTTTGCGACAGTTCGGAGCCGTCGGTTGGAACGAGGATGTGCCGGAACATCGCGCCCTCCTTCGTCGATTGCACGCCACGCGCCGCGGCGCCGGCCGAGCCGGCCGCGACACGGCGCGCATGCCTCTTACGATTGTAGTGCGCGAAACCGCGCACGCCGCGCCGCCAGCGGGTTCGCCCTCATATCGGAAACACGCGGGCGCGCGTCGCCTACCCGCCCCAATAGCCGGGCCGCTCGTACGTATGCTTCAGGTAATCGAGAAACAGGCGCACGCGCAACGGCAGATGCCGGCGCTGCGGAAACACCGCATGGATGCCGATCGGCGGCGCGGCGAATGCATCGAGCACGCTGACGAGCCGGCCGGCCGCGATGTCCTCGCCGACTTCCCACCACGAGCGCCACGCCAGGCCATGGCCGGCGAGGCACCACTCGTGCAGCACCGCGCCGTCCGAGCATTCCATCGTGCCGTTCACGCGGATCGACACGACCTTGCCGTCCTCCTGGAACGTCCAGCCGCGCTGCTGGTTCGCGTTCGCCGCGAGCGCGAGGCAGTTGTGCCGCGCCAGTTCCGCGAGCGTGACCGGCATGCCGCGCCGCTCGAGATACGCGGGAGACGCGACGCACACGCGGCGATTCTCGCCGAGCTTCAGCGATACCAGCGACGAGTCGGGCAGCTCACCGAGCCGCACCGCGCAATCGAATCCTTCGTTGACGAGATCGACCATCCGGTCGGACAGGTCGAGCGTGACCGACACGTCCGGGTGCCCGACGCTGAATTCGGGCACGAGCGGCGCGACGTGCCGGCGGCCGAAGCCGGCTGGCGCGGAAATGCGCAGGTGGCCGCTGGCCTTCACGCCGCCGGCGGACACGCTCGCTTCCGCGTTCTGCATGTCGTTGATGATGCGCTGGCAATCCTCGAGGAACGCCGAACCCTCGAACGTCAGCGTGAGCTTGCGCGTCGTGCGCACCAGGAGCTTGACGCCGAGCCGCTCCTCGAGCGCGTCGAGGCGGCGGCCGATGATCGCCGGCGCGACCCCTTCCGCATGCGCGGCCGCCGACAGGCTGCCTTTTGCCGCGACCGCGGCGAACGTTTCGATCTGTTTGAACCGGTCCATGACGCTCGCGAGAGGACGGCATCGCCGCCCTTCAAATAGCTTGAGCCGCTCAGATTAGGTATATGAAAGTAAAAGATCAAGTGATGTTTAGCGTATTTTTTAGCATCTTCTATCACGAATACAATCGACCCGACCTCTGAAACTGGAGCGCAAGGCTATGTCGGCCACAACGACACTCTCCTCTCCCGACGCCATTCTCTTCGACGCATTCGGCACGTTGTTCGACGTGCGTGCCGTGCTGGCCGCGGCAGAGCAGATGTTCCCCGGACACGGGGAACGGTTGTCGCAGCTGTGGCGACGCAAGCAGATCGAATACTCGCAGCTGCGCACGCTCGCCGATCCGGCCGGCGCGCACTACCGCCCGTTCCGGGACATCACGCTCGATGCGCTGCGGTTCGCCGCGCGCCGGCTCGGGCTCGCGCTGAACGGCGCGGCCGAGAAGCGGCTGATGGACGAATACGCGTGCCTGTCCACCTATCCCGACACGGTGCCCGCGCTGCGCAAGCTGCGCGCGCTCGACCCGCGCCCGCCGCTCGCGATCCTGTCGAACGGCACCCCGCAGATGCTCGACATCGCGATCAAGAGCGCGGGCATGTCCGGCCTGTTCGATCGCGTGCTGTCGGCCGACACCGTGCGCGCGTACAAGCCGAGTCCGGCCGCCTATGCGCTCGGCACCGCCGCGTTCGCAGCGAACCCGCGCGACATCGTGTTCGTGTCGTCGAACGCGTGGGACGTCGCCGGCGCGACCTGGTTCGGCTACACGACGTTCTGGCTCAACCGCACGGGCGCGCCCGCCGAGGAACTCGGCGCGCCGCCCGACGGCACCGGCACCGGCATGGCCGACCTGCTCGCCTTCCTCGCCACACCCGCCCCGGCTCCGTCCGGCAGACCCGCGAACCGCACGCGCCCCGGCCCGGGTGCATGACGCTCGCGGATGCCGCCTTCCCCCTTCACCGAAACCGCAACTGACCGACCAAGGAGATGAGACTCATGAGCACCCCGATCACGCTGCCGCAAGGCATGACGATCACCGGCGAAATCAAGCCGGGTTACGAAGCGATCCTGACGCCCGACGCGCTGGCACTCGTCGCGGCGCTGCACCGCACGTTCGAATCGCGTCGCCAGGCGCTGTTGCAGGCCCGCGTCGAGCGCACGAAGCGCCTCGACGCGGGCGAACGCCCTGATTTCCTCGCCGAGACGAAGGCGATCCGCGAAGGCGACTGGAAGGTCGCGCCGCTGCCGGCCGACCTGCAATGCCGCCGCGTCGAGATCACGGGCCCCGTCGAGCGCAAGATGATCATCAACGCGCTGAACTCGGGCGCCGATTCGTACATGACGGACTTCGAGGATTCGAACGCGCCGAGCTGGACGAACCAGATCGACGGCCAGATCAACCTGAAGGACGCGGTGCGCCGCACGATCTCGCTCGAACAGAACGGCAAGTCGTACAAGCTGAACGACAAGGTCGCGACGCTGATCGTGCGCCCGCGCGGCTGGCACCTCGACGAGAAGCATGTGACGGTCGACGGCCAGCGCGTGTCCGGCGGCATCTTCGATTTCGCGCTGTTCCTGTTCCACAACGCGAAGGAACTGCTCGCGCGCGGCTCGGGCCCGTACTTCTACCTGCCGAAGATGGAAAGCCATCTCGAGGCGCGCCTGTGGAACGACATCTTCGTCGCCGCGCAGGAAGCGGTCGGCGTGCCGCGCGGCACGATTCGCGCGACGGTGCTGATCGAGACGATCCTCGCCGCGTTCGAGATGGACGAGATCCTGTACGAGCTGCGCGAGCACAGCTCGGGCCTGAACGCCGGCCGCTGGGACTACATCTTCTCGGCGATCAAGAAGTTCAAGAACGACCGCGACTTCTGCCTGGCCGACCGTTCGAAGATCACGATGACGGTGCCGTTCATGCGTGCATACGCACTGCTGCTGCTGAAGACCTGCCACAAGCGCAACGCGCCGGCGATCGGCGGGATGAGCGCGCTGATTCCGATCAAGAACGATCCGGAAGCGAACGACAAGGCGATGGGCGGCGTGCGCTCGGACAAGCAGCGCGACGCGACCGACGGCTACGACGGCGGCTGGGTCGCGCACCCGGGCCTCGTGCCGATCGCGATGGAGGAATTCGTCAAGGTGCTCGGCGACAAGCCGAACCAGATCGCGAAGCAGCGCGACGACGTGCAGGTCGAAGCGAAAAACCTGCTCGACTTCCAGCCGGAAGCGCCGATCACCGAAGCCGGCCTGCGCAACAACATCAACGTCGGCATCCACTACCTCGGCGCGTGGCTCGACGGCAACGGCTGCGTGCCGATCCACAACCTGATGGAAGACGCGGCGACGGCCGAGATTTCCCGTTCGCAGGTGTGGCAATGGATCCGCTCGCCGAAGGGCGTGCTCGACGACGGCCGCAAGGTCACGGCCGAGCTCGTGCGCGAATTCGCGAAGATCGAACTCGACAACGTGAAGCGCGCGGTCGGCGGCAACACGCAGCCGTACGAACGCGCCGCGGCGATCTTCGAGCAGATGTCGACGTCGGAAGGCTTCACCGAATTCCTGACGCTGCCGCTGTACGAGGAAATCTGACGGCACGTCCGTTGCGATCGGCGGCCGGCCCCACGCCGCACCGCCGGCCGCATGGAGGACGGCATGAAGGAAGCGCCCCACGGGGCGCTTTCTTTTTGCAGCGATGCCAGCCGCCACCGGCAGGCACGCTCAGGCGGCGGCTTCCTGCTCGCGCCGGTGCTGGACCCAGTCGCCCGACGTGATGCGCGGGCGCCCGGCTGCCGCGTGCGCGGCGACCGGATAATACAGGCAGGCATACTGCCGGCCGCCGAGCTCGACCGTTACCTCCTCCGGCTTGAACAGCGAGTCGACGCCCGGATAGACGCGCTCGATTTCGTCGAGCACCGGGACGAGCCGCTCGTCGACCTCGTAGACGTCGCCCCACACCAGCGACTTGCCGGCCGTCCCGGCAATCATGCCCGGATACGTGCCGAAATCGTACAGCTCACCCGGCAGCGCGGCCGCGCCCAGCAGCGTCGGCGCGGCGATGCCGTGGCGGGCGGCCGCATGGCCGATGTCGTTGGCCTGTCCGGCTCTCAAGGTGCCATAGACGAATACGTGGCGCATCGTGGTTCTCCTCTTCAATTCGTGTGTTGCCGTGTTTGCGTGCGATCGGTGCGCGATGGGCGCGACCTGGCGCACGCATCGATAGACCGCGATACCGGCCCGATGGTTCGAACGGTCGGCACGCGCGGCGGCGGCAGCCGCCCCGGATTCGCCGATGCCCACACAAAGTTCATTTGAACCCGGCATGATGACCCGACAAACCGCCGCACGCGCACGCGCTGCGCCTTCTAAAATGACGGCAACGCCGCCGCGCCGCCCGAACCGTTCATGAATCCGCCCGCTCCAGCCGACGTATCGAACCCGTACGACGTCATCGACATCCCGCCGGAATTCGCACCGACCGCCGTTCATCCGATGCGCGTGCGCGCACGGCGGGTCGATGCCGGCCACCGCATTCCGCTGCACACGCATGCGTGGGCGCAACTCGCATACGCATCGCGCGGCGTGCTGCGCGTGGCGACGACCGGCACGACCTGGATGGTGCCGCCGTCCCGCGCGATCTGGGTGCCGCCGCACGTGACGCACGAAGTCACGATCGTCGAAGAGGCCTACTTGCGCACGCTGTACATCGACGAATCGATCGTGCCGGGCGGCCTCGATGCGTGCCGCGTCGTCGAGGTGACGGGGCTGCTGCGCGAACTGATCGTCGCACTCGATGCGCGCGAACTGAGCACCGCGCGCGAGCACCTGCTGTGCGGGCTCGTGCTCGACGAACTGAGTCATGCCGAACCGTTGCCGCTCGCAGTGCCGATGCCCGACGAGAAACGGTTGCGCCTTCTGTGCGAATCGGTACTCGCGCACCCTGCGCATGCGGAGTCGCTCGAACACTGGGCGAGCGAGGTCGGCGCGAGCACGCGCACGATCTCTCGGCTCTTCAAGCAGGAACTCGGGGTGAGCTTTTCGCAGTGGCGTCAGCAGGCGCTGCTCGCACGGGCGATCCCGCTGCTGAACCAGGGGCGCCCGCTGTCGCATATCGCGCGCGAACTCGGCTACCAGAGCCAGAGCGCGTTCTCGGCCATGTTCCGCCGGGCATTCGGCGAAAGCCCGCGTGCGTTCATGCTGCGCGGCTACGAACATCGAGGCCCGGAAGGCCGCGGCGCGGACGACGACGCGCGGGACGGCGACGGCGCGATCGACACTGTGCGCTGATCCTCGCGCGCCAGCGCGCCGGGCCGTCAGACCGGCCGCACCATGTGGCGGATCGAGCCGAGTTGCGCGAGCCGCGGGCCGGTCACCTGGTAGCCCATGCGCAGGTACAAACGCGCGGCAGGGTTGTCGACGAACACGCGCAACTGCAGTTCGTGCAGCCCGCGCGCACGTGCCCAGCGATGCGACATCTCGAGCATGTAGGTGCCGGCGCCCTGCCCGCGATGGCCGGCCGCGATCTGCACGTCGCGGATATGCAGCGAATCGCCCTCCTCGGTCACGCGCAGCACGCCGATGCGCTCGCCGTCGGCCTCGAGGATGAAGTTTTCGGATTCGCGCCAGCTCGCATAGAACAGGTCGCTGCGCCATACGAGCCCATGGCGCTTGTAGTAGCCGCCCATGTTGCCGTGCGTCAACGCTTCGGCATACGGAAAATCATCGCGCTCCGCGGGCCGGAGCTGATACAGGAGTCGCAGGTCGGTCGGATCGAGCATCGCGCAGGAGTCGGAAACGCATCCCGCCACGATAGCGCAGTCGCGTACGGATGCAATCGCGAATTTCTCGTAGGGGCGCGGTGCTCGATGCAGCATGCGGGACCACAACGCACAAACAACAATGCCCGCACGAGGCGGGCATTGTTGTTTGTTTGGCGGAGCGGACGGGACTCGCCCACATCCTGCAGGCTGCGGCTGCGCGTGCACGCGCAGCCCTTCGAGTCCCGCCGGAAGCCGCGCAGGCGGCTTCCTCCACTCCGCAGTCACGCGCCCGCCAGTGGGCGCAAAACCACAACGCACAAACAACAATGCCCGCACGAGGCGGGCATTGTTGTTTGTTTGGCGGAGCGGACGGGACTCGAACCCGCGACCCCCGGCGTGACAGGCCGGTATTCTAACCGACTGAACTACCGCTCCAGTCTTGCTGCTTGCCTGGCAGGTGTCGGTTACCTCCTGCCGGCGCGTCGTTTGTTCGAACGACGCCGAAATCTGGCGTCCCCTAGGGGATTCGAACCCCTGTACTCACCGTGAAAGGGTGATGTCCTAGGCCTCTAGACGAAGGGGACAACGTACTGCTTACATCCTTAACGAGAAAGCCCGTTCAAAAAACGCTTTTGAACGGGCTTCGTTCTGGCGGAGCGGACGGGGCTCGAACCCGCGACCCCCGGCGTGACAGGCCGGTATTCTAACCAACTGAACTACCGCTCCAGCTTTCTGCACTACCGCCTGCAGGATCTCGTCACGTTCCTGCGGGCGCTGCGACACTTCCATGAAACGCCGCTGAATCTGGCGTCCCCTAGGGGATTCGAACCCCTGTACTCACCGTGAAAGGGTGATGTCCTAGGCCTCTAGACGAAGGGGACAACGTACCGCTTACATCTTTAATACAAAAGCCCGCTCAAAAACGTCTTGAACGGGCTTCGTTCTGGCGGAGCGGACGGGACTCGAACCCGCGACCCCCGGCGTGACAGGCCGGTATTCTAACCGACTGAACTACCGCTCCAGCTTTCTTACCCAACCTGCGGGACGTCGGTTACGTTCCCGCAAGCCTCGCGACACTTCCATGAAACGCCGCTGAATCTGGCGTCCCCTAGGGGATTCGAACCCCTGTACTCACCGTGAAAGGGTGATGTCCTAGGCCTCTAGACGAAGGGGACAAAATCTTTTCAGATTTGTCTGACTTCCGCTATTTACTTTCAGTCAACAGCGAAGGCCGAAATTCTAACTGCTTTGAATCATTTTGTGAAGCATTTATTACTACCGCTGCTTCGCCAATCAATTCGGTTTGTTCTGATGGTGGAGGTAAGCGGGATCGAACCGCTGACCTCTTGCATGCCATGCAAGCGCTCTCCCAGCTGAGCTATACCCCCTTGCAGAACAGAAATGAGATTATATGGACCTACTTTGATCTTGTAAATACCCTTTTTGCGATTCGTGCGAAATTTTTTGCGAAGCTGCCGCGCGCTCACGCGCAGACAGCTTCAATGACGCACGAACTCAGGCCAGCGCGGCCTCGATGCGCGACACCACGACGTCGCGCCCGAACAGCACGAGCACCGCGTCGATCGACGGCGTATGCGTCGTGCCCGCCACCAGCAGACGCACCGGCATCGCGAGCTGCGGCATCTTCAGCTTGTGCGCGGCGAGCGTCGCCTTCAGCGCGGCGGACACCGCCTCCTTCGTCCACTCGGCCGCCTTCAGCGCGGCGACGAGATCCGCCAGCGCCGGCCGTACCGCATCGGTCACGTGCTGTGCGAGCGCGTCCGCGTCGGGCGCCGGCACACGGTAGAACATCGTCGCGCCTTCCGCGATCTCCTTGACCGTCGTCGCACGGTCCTTCATCAGGCCGACCACCGCATCGAGCGCCGGGCCCGTCGCGATCGCCGCGTCGTCGATGCCGAGCGCGTCGAGAAACGGCTTCGCGAGTTCCGCAAGGCGTGCGTTGTCGGCTTCCTTGATGTAGTGCGCGTTCAGCCAGCTCAGCTTGCTGTGGTCGTACTGCGCGGGCGACTTGCCGAGATGCTCGAGATCGAACCATTCGACGAACTGCTCGCGCGAGAAGATTTCCGCATCGCCGTGCGACCAGCCGAGACGCGCGAGATAGTTGACCACGGCTTCAGGCAGGAAGCCCGCATCGCGGTACGCCATCACGCTCATCGCGCCATGCCGCTTGCTCATCTTCTCGCCCTGCTCGTTCAGCACGGTCGGCAGGTGCGCATAGACGGGCGGCTCGCCGCCGAGCGCCTTCAGGATGTTGATCTGGCGCGGCGTGTTGTTCACGTGGTCGTCGCCACGGATCACGTGCGTGATGCCCATGTCCATGTCGTCCACCACCACGCAGAAGTTGTAGATCGGCGTGCCGTCCGGGCGCGCGATCACGAGGTCGTCGAGTTCCTCGTTCGAGATCTCCACACGCCCCTTCACCGCGTCGTCCCACACGACCGTACCCGTCAGCGGATTGCGAAAGCGCAGCACCGGCTTCACGCCGGCCGGCGGCTCCGGCAGCACCTTGCCGGGCTCCGGACGCCACGTACCGTCGTAGCGCGGCTTCAGGCCGGCCTCGCGCTGGCGTTCGCGCAGCGCGTCGAGTTCCTCGGCCGACATATAGCACGGATACGCGAGGCCCTTCTCGAGCATCTGCGCGAGCACTTCGCGATAGCGGTCCATCCGCTGCATCTGGTAGATCGGACCTTCGTCGAAGTCCAGCCCGAGCCATTGCATCCCTTCGAGGATCGCATCGACCGCTTCCTGCGACGAGCGCTCGACGTCGGTATCCTCGATGCGCAGCACGAACGTGCCTTTCATCTTGCGGGCGAACGCCCACGGATAGAGTGCGGAGCGGATGTTGCCGAGGTGGATGAAGCCGGTGGGACTCGGCGCGAAGCGGGTACGGACAGGACGGGTCATAAACGGTAACTCGAACGCCTGGGGCGCATGAATGATTCGACGCGGGACGGTGGCGGCAGCGTGGACAGCAACGGAGCCGGCGACGCCCGGAACGGGAAAGAAGCCGGAATTATACTCGCGCCGGACATCGCGCCAAGCGCGCCGCTTGCTTTATGATGTGCGCGCCGCGGCCGCCAGCCGGCGCCGCGCCGGCCGCACGGAACCCGCCGCGCGGCCTCGGAAACCATCGCAGCCGCGGGCCGCACGACCCGCCGCGCCAAGCCGCCGGAGAACCATTCGATGTCGTCCCCTCGCCTGTCGCGCCGCCACTTCACGATCGCGTGCGCGTCCGCCAGCCTCGCCGCCTGTACGTCCATCGGCGACAAGTCCCGCCCCGGCACGGCATTGCCGCAGGAGAAGCCGGTGAAGATCGGCATCGCGCTCGGCGGCGGCGCCGCGCGCGGCTTCTCGCACATCGGCGTGCTGAAGGCGCTCGAGGCGCGCGGCATCCCGATCGAGATCGTCGCCGGGACGAGCGCGGGCTCGGTGGTCGGCGCGCTCTACGCGTCGGGCATGAACGCGCTGCAGATCAACAAGATCGCCCTCGACATGGACCAGGCGTCGATCAGCGACTGGGCGTTGCCGTTCCGCTCGCGCGGCCTGCTGCAAGGCGTGGCGCTGCAGAATTTCCTGAACAAGACACTCAACAACCGGCCGATCGAGAAGATGGCGAAGCCGCTCGGCATCGTCGCGACGGACCTCCAAAGCGGCCAGCCGATCCTGTTCCAGCAAGGCAACACGGGGCTCGCGGTGCGCGCGTCGTGCAGCGTGCCGTCAGTGTTCGAGCCGGTGAAGATCGGCAGCCGCGAATATGTGGACGGCGGCCTCGTGAGCCCGGTGCCCGCATCGTTCGCGCGCAAGATGGGCGCGAGCTTCGTGATCGCGGTCGACATCTCGGCCCGGCCCGACGGCGCGGCGACCAACAACCCGATCGAGATGCTGTTGCAGACCTTCACGATCATGGGTCAGACGATCAAGACCTACGAACTCGACAAGTATGCGGACGTCGTGATTCGTCCGAACCTCGCGGCGATGGGCGGCAGCGACTTCAACCAGCGCAACGCGGCGATCCTCGCGGGCGAGGAAGCGGTCGCGCGCATCATGCCGGAACTGCAGCGCAAGCTCGCGGCGGCGCGTGGCGTGACTGCCGCCGCATAACACGATGGGCGGGAGGCCGCGGCACACGCGCCTGCCGGTGGCCGACGGAACGATTTCCGCCTCGTCCGTCGTCCGCGCCGGCCTCAAAACAAAAAACCCTGCCGCCTTCCGGTGACAGGGTTTTTTATTGTCCGGCCTGACCGACCGGCCAACGTCAGTTGCTGCCGTTCGCCGAATCGTCGCCGAGCGTCGCGCGCACGCGCTGACGCAGGTCTTCGGGCTTCATCGGGAATTCCGATTCGATCCGGCGCGCGCCGGTGAAACGCTTTTCCCAATAGCCGCTGTCGAGATCGTCGACGCGGACGGTGCTGCCCGTCGACGGCGAATGCACGAACTTGTTGTCGCCGATGTAGATGCCGACGTGCGAGAACGTGCGGCGCATCGTGTTGAAGAACACGAGATCGCCCGGCTTCAGGTTGCTCATGCTCACCTTCTCGCCGACACGGCTCATCTCTTCCGCGCGACGCGGCAGCGACATGCCGAGCGTGTCCTGGAACACGTAGCGCACGAAACCGCTGCAGTCGAGGCCCGAATCCGGCGAGTTGCCGCCCCAGCGATACCTCACGCCGATCATGTTCAGCGCGCCGACCACCACGTCGCCTGCCTTGCCCGCCATGCCGGCAAGGAACGACTTCGCGCCGCCGCTGGACGGCTGCGCGCTGGTCTGCTGGAGGGAGGAACTCGACCCGATCTGAGTCGAATTGGTGACATTCTGGTTAAAACTGCTGACTTCGTCGGCGAACGCGCCGGGAGCTGCTGCGAACAGGGCGCCGATGAATAGCCCGGCGATGGTGCGCGCGCATGCCTGGGTCAGGGATCGATGCTGCATTGGTCGATGGAATGTGCTTAAAAATCAGCTGATTGGCGGAAAATTTCGGTCGATACTAGCCAGCGCGTAATCGTTTGTCAAAACAAATTAAAAAATACAATCGAGATGGTCAGACCATTGGACGCCTATCACGCTTTCCAGACCGCTTTCAACAGCTTTTGTGTGTAAGGATGTGACGGTCTCGCGAAGACGTCGGCCACCTCCCCCGACTCGACGACGGCGCCGTCCTGCATCACCGCGACGCGGTGCGCCATCGCGCCGATCACCTCCAGGTCGTGGCTGATGAAGACGTAGCCGAGGTTGTATTTCTGTTGCAAATTCGCGAGCAGCTTCAGCACCTGCTGCTGGATCGACACGTCGAGCGCCGAGGTCGGCTCGTCGAGGATCAGGATGCGCGGCTCCAGCACCAGCGCGCGCGCGATCGCGATCCGCTGGCGCTGGCCGCCCGAGAATTCGTGCGGATAACGGTGCAGCACCGTGCGGTCGAGGCCGACTTCGCGCAGCACCGCGAGCGATTTCGCGCGGCGCGCATCGGGCGTCATGTCCGGGCGGTGCAGCTCGAGCCCCTCGCCGACGATCCGCTCGATCGTGTGACGCGGCGAAAGCGAACTGAACGGATCCTGAAAGACCACCTGCATGTTCGAGCGCAGCGCGGTCTGCTCGCGGCCGCGATAGGTCGACAGCGCGCGTCCCTGGAATTCGATCTCGCCGCCGGCCGTCTTCTGCAGCCCGAGCAGCGCCATCGCGAGCGTCGACTTCCCCGATCCCGATTCGCCGACGATCCCGAGCGTTTCGCCCTGCCGCACCGACACCGACACGTCGGCCACGGCCGTCACCGGCACCGTGCCGAACCAACCCGCGAAGCCCGGCCGCTTGCGCGCGAACTGCACGCTCACGTGGCGCGCGTCGAGCACGACGGGCGCGATCGGCATCACCGGCGTGACCGCCCGCTGCGGCCGGCTGTTCAGCAGCCGCTGCGTATACGGATGCTCGGGCGCCGCGAAGATCCGCTCGACGGGCCCGCTCTCGACCAGCCGGCCGTGCTCCATCACCGCGACGCGCTGCGCGAAGTGCCGCACGAGATTCAGGTCGTGCGTGATCAGCAGGATCGCCATCCCGCGCTTTTCCGCTTCCTCGCGCTGCAGTTCCAGCAGCAGATCGACGATCTGCGCGCGGATCGTCACGTCGAGCGCGGTGGTCGGCTCGTCGGCGAGCAGCAGGCGCGGCCGGCACGCGAGCGCCATCGCGATCATCGCGCGCTGCCGCTGGCCGCCCGACAACTGGTGCGGGTAGCTGTCGACGCGCTTGTCCGGCTCCGCGATGCCGGTGCGCGCGAGCAGCGCGATCGCCCGCTTGCGCGCCTCCACGGCCGATACGCCGTCGTGCAGCACGATCGTCTCGCCGATCTGCACGCCGATCGTGTACAGCGGATTGAGCGCCGTCATCGGCTCCTGGAAGATCATCGCGATGTCCGAGCCGCGCAGCCCGCGCATCTCGCGCTCGCTCCTGGCCGCCAGATCCTGCCCCGCGAAGCGGATCGCGCCCGTGACCTCGGCGTCGCGCAGCAACCGCAGGATCGACAGCGCGGTCACGCTCTTGCCGGACCCCGACTCGCCGACGAGCGCGACGCGCTCGCCGCGCCCGATCGCGAGCGTCACGTCGTCGACCGCGACCGTGTCGCCGAAACGGACGTGCAGACGCTCGAGCGACAGCAGCGGCTCGTGTTGCGTCGATACGGTCGACTCGCTCATCGCTGCCCTCCCGCCGCGCGCACCGAATCGGCGATCCGCGTGTCGAGCGCGTTGCGCAGCGCATCGCCCATGAAGGTCAGCAGCAGCAGCGTCGCGACCAGCACGCCGAACGTCGACAGCGAGATCCACCACGCATCGAGATTGCCCTTGCCCTGCGCGAGCAGCTCGCCCAGGCTCGGCGTCGGCGGCGGTACGCCGAGGCCGAGGAAATCGAGGCTGGTGAGCGCGAGGATCGAGCCGCTCATCCGGAACGGCAGGAACGTGATCACCGGCGTCAGACTGTTCGGCAGCACGTGGCGCCAGATGATCTGCCAGTTCGTCAGCCCCATCGCGCGGGCCGCGCGCACGTAGTCCTGCGTGCGGTTGCGCAGGAATTCCGCGCGCACGTAGTCGGCGAGCCCGATCCAGCCGAACAGCGACAGCAGCACGATCAGCAGCAGGAAGCTCGGCTCGAAGATCGACGCGAAGATGATCAGCAGGTACAGCTCCGGCAGCGAGCTCCAGATCTCGATCAGCCGCTGCCCGACGATGTCGATGCGCCCGCCGAAGAAGCCCTGCACCGCGCCCGCGGCGATCCCGAGCAGCGTGCCGATCGCGGTCAGGATCAGCCCGAACTCGACCGACACGCGGAACCCGTACACGAGCCGCGCGAGCAGGTCGCGGCCCTGCGCATCGGTGCCGAGCCAGTTCTCGCGCGACGGCGGCGCCGGATTCGGCACGTTCGAGAAGTAGTTCAGCGTGTCGTAGTAATAGCGGTTCGGCGGATAGACGACGAAGTTGCCGGGCGCCTCGAGCCGCTTGCGCACGTACGGATCGAGATAGTCGGCCGGCGTCGGGAAATCGCCGCCGAAGGTCGTCTCCGGGTACGCATGGAACATCGGGAAATAGGTCTGGCCGTCGTAGCGCACGACGAGCGGCTTGTCGTTCGACCACAGCGGCGCCGCAAGGCTCGCGGCAAAGGCCACGACGAAGATCACGAAGCTCCAGTAGCCGAGGCGCTGCTGCCTGAAGCGCTGCCACACGCGGCGCGCGGGCGACGGCGACACGCGCGCGCGCGCGGCATCGATGCGGGGGGATGCGACGGCCCGGTTCATCGCGCGCCTCGCCCGATGACGCCGGGCATGCGAACGGCTCGTTTCATGTCAGCGCTCCAGGTTGTCGAATTGAATGCGCGGATCGACCCACACATAGCAAAGATCGGAGATCAGCTTGGTCGCGAGCCCGATCAGCGTGAACAGGTACAGCGTGCCGAGCACGACCGGGTAATCGCGCCGCACGACCGACTCGTACGACAGCAGGCCCAGGCCGTCGAGCGAGAACAGCGTCTCGATCAGCAGGCTGCCGGTGAAGAACGCGCCGATGAACGCGGCCGGAAAGCCGACGATCAGCGGCAGCATCGCGTTGCGGAACACGTGCTTCCACAGCACGCTGCGCTCGGAGAGCCCCTTCGCGCGCGCGGTCAGCACGTATTGCCGGCGGATCTGGTCGAGGAACGCGTTCTTCGTGAGCATCGTGACGACCGCGAAACTGCCGACGACCGACGCGGTGATCGGCAGCGCGATGTGCCACAGGTAGTCGAGCACCTTGCCGGCGAGCGACAACTGCGCGAAGTTGTCCGACGTGAGGCCGCGTAGCGGAAAGAGCTGCCAGAACGAGCCGCCGCCGAACAGCACGAGCAGCAGCACGCCGAGCACGAAGCCCGGAATCGCGTACCCGACGAGCACGACGAGGCTCGTCGCGACGTCGAACGGCGAACCGTTGCGCACGGCCTTCGCGATGCCGAGCGGCACCGAGATCAGGTACGTGAGGAAGAACGTCCACAGCCCGATGCTGATCGACACGGGCAGCTTCTGCACGACCAGCGCCCACACGCTCTGGTGGCGGAAGTAGCTGTCGCCCAGATCGAAGCGCGCGAAGCGCTTCAGCATCAGCCAGTAGCGTTCGAGCGGCGGCTTGTCGAAGCCGTACAGCGCCTTCAGTTGCGCGAGCTGCTGCGCGTCGACGCCGGTGTGCGCGCGCATCCCGAACGGCGTCGCGCCCTGCTCCGTCGCGCCCTTGCGCAACTCCTGCACGGCCTGCTCGACCGGGCCGCCCGGCACGAACTGGATCACCGCGAACGTGAGCGTCAGCACGCCGACGAGCGTCGGGATCATCAGCAGCAGGCGTTTGAGGATGTAGCTCCACATAGGGCGTCGACTCGTGATCGGTGGCGGGTTGGTTGAAGGGCCGGCGCGGGTCAGTGATCGGGCTTCGCCCACCAGGTCGACACGACCCAGCCCTCGGCCGAATAGTACAGCGGCAGCGTCCGCGGATAGGCGAGCGTGCGCTTGTACGCGATGCGGTGCGTCGTGCTGTACCACTGCGGGACCGCGTAGTAGCCGTGCATCAGCACGCGGTCGAGCGCGTGCGTCGCGTCGAGCAGCTCCTCGCGCGTCTGCGCGGCGCCGAGCGCGTGCAGCAACGCGTCGACGGCCGGCGATTTCAGCCCGATGAAGTTGTCGGAACCCGGCTCGTCGGCGAACTTGCTCGCGTAACGCGAGTACTGCTCGGCGCCCGGCACCTGCACGCCCGGCAGGCGGATCGTCGTCATGTCGTAGTCGAACGCATCGAGGCGCTTTTGCAGCAGCGCGTAATCGGCCGTGCGAAACCGCACGTCGATGCCGAGCTTCGCCAGGTTGCGCTGGTAGGCCGTCACGATGCCCTCCATCGCGCCGCCCGCGTCGTCGAGGATCTCGAACGCGAACGGCTCGCCCTTCGCATTGCGCAGCGCACCGTCGCGATAGGTCCAGCCGGCCTGCGCGAGCAGCGCACGCGCCTTCAGCAGGTTCGCGCGCAGCGAGCCCGGCGGGTTCGTGTCCGGCTGCGTGACCATCGGGCCGAACACGGCCGGATCGAGCTGCGCGCGCAGCGGCTCCAGCAGCTTCAGCTCGCCTTCGCCAGGCGTACCGGTCGCCTGCAGGTCGGTATCGGCGAAATAACTGTTGAGGCGCGTGTACGCGCTGTAGAACAGCTGGCGGTTCAGCCATTCGAAGTCGAACGCGAGGTCGAGCGCCTGGCGCACGCGCACGTCGCGGAACAGCGGCCGGCGCAGGTTCATGAAGAAGCCCTGCATGCCGGCGCCGTTATGCTGGCGGAATTCGCGCTTGATCAGTTCGCCGCTGTCGAAGCGCTTGCCGACGTCGCGCCGCGCCCAGTTGCGCGCGATGTACTCGACGAGCACGTCGTATTCGCCGGCCTTGAACGCCTCCAGCCGCGCGACGCCGTCGCCGTACAGCTTGTAGACGATCCGCTCGAAGTTGTGGGTGCCGACCCGCACCGGCAGGTCGGCGCCCCAGTACGCGGGGTTGCGCCGGTAGGTGATCGTGCGGCCGTTGTCGTAGCGCTCGATCACGTAAGGGCCGCTGCCGATCGGCTGCTCGAACGCGAGCTGGTCGAACGGGATGCGCGAGCCGTCCGCCCGCAGGCCCCATTTGCGCGAGAACACGGGCACGCCGCCGGCGATCAGCGGCAGCTCGCGATTCGCGCTGCGGAACTCGAAACGCACGGTCGCCGGATCGACGACCACGGCCTTCGCGATCTCCGCGAAATACGCGCCGAACTGCGGCGCGGCCTGCTTGCTCTTCAGCGTATCGAACGAAAACTTGACGTCGTCGGCGCTCACGCGATCGCCGTTCGAGAAGCGTGCGCGCGGATTCAGGTGGAACGTGACCGAACGGCGGTCCGGCGCGACGTCGATGTCGTCGGCCAACAGCCCGTATGCGGACGCCGGTTCGTCGGAGCTGCCCGTCGTGAGGCTCTCGAACAGCATGTCGATGCCGGGCGCGGCGTTGCCGCGCATCGTGAACGGATTGAACTTGTCGAACGACGTCAGCCGGTTCGGGTTCGCCAGCACCAGCGTGCCGCCCTTCGGCGCGTCGGGATTCACGTAGTCGAAATGCTTGAAGCCCGGCGGATACTTCGGCTCGCCGTACTGCGCAATCGCATAGGCCGCGTGCGCGGCCGGCGCGGCGAGCGCCGCGTGCAGCGCCAGCACCGCGGCCACGCGGCCGGCAGCCCGCAGCACGCCGAAGCGGGCGCGCGTGGCGGCGGCCCGGGGCGAACCCTTCGTCATAGAGGCCCTGTCGTCGAATGAGGGTAGTAACGTGGAGCGATTCTACCCATTCATCCGTCGAGCCAAAAGAAAACCGCCGACGCGAGCGGTCTTCTTCGCGAGCAGTTGTCGCGCACGCGGCACGCATGCACGAGCCGCCCGTCAGCGCCAGCCGTTGTGGCGGCCGTGATCCCAGTGACCGCGATCGCCCCAGCCGCGACCATGGTGGCGATACCATTCGTCGCGGCCCCAGTAGCGGCGGCCGTCCCAGTAGCGGTCGCCGTGCCAGCCGATCACGATCGCCGGCGCCGGCCCGTACACGGGCGCCGGCGCATAGACCGGCGCCGGCTGGTAGACGACCGGCGGCGGAGGCGGCGGCGCATACACGGGCGCGGGCGCGACGTAGACCGGTGCCGGCACGCCGACGTTGATCCCGACATTGACTCCCGCCATTGCTGCGCCCGACACGAGCAAGGCCGTCATACCGGTCAGGAGCGAGGCAACACGCAAAGTCTTCATGGATTCCTCTTCTGGTTGTGTCATGTGTGATTCGACTATAGCGGCAAGCGCCGCGCCCGCATATTTCAAGTTTGTAAGAACTGATGCGCGGCATCGCAACGGGAAGCCCGCGCTAACGTCTTGTAACAATCGGCCCCCGCCCCCGTCCCCCGCTCTTTCCTCCCTTGAACATCCTTCATCCCGCGTCGCGCCCGGCGTCAAGCGGCCCCACGCCCTCCGGGCGGGCCGGACCGGGCCCGTCTAACCCCTTCTTGCCGAGCGCCGATATCCGTCACCCGCCCGTATCGAACCGGAAACCGAATCTCGCGACCGTTTCGATCCGGGCGGAGAACGCGTGTGCAACCAGCTTGCGCCGCAACCGCACGACCAGCGCATTGACCGTCTCGGGTTCGATGTCGGCATCGTCCCACGCATAACGCAGCACGGCGTCGCGGCCGACCGGCCGCCCCGCTTCACGCAGCAGGCATTCGACCACGCGAAATTCCCGCGCGGTGAGCGCGAGCCGCCGGCCATGCTCCTCGAGCGCGCGCGTGGCCGTATCGAGTCGAACCGATTCACGCGTGGCGACGACGCCCGCGCGGCGCCACAGCGCGCGCAACCGCTCGTGCAGTTCGACGAACGAACACGGATGGGCAAGACATACGTCGCAGCCGGCCTTCAGCAGTTGCGCGCGCCGGGCGGGCGTGGCGCCGGCGACGATCGCGGCAATCGTCGTGCCGCCGGCCGACGCGGCGAGCCGCGGTAATCCTTCGAGAATCGCCGGGCGCGCGGCGGCATCGGTCGCGACGATCACGATCGCGTCGAACCGGCCCTGCGTCGCCGCAAAACAGCCATCGCGCCATTCGTCGACGCGCTCGACGCCGTGCATGCTTTCCCGAAACGCCTTGTCGAGCCGCGACGCGCCCGGGCTCGGCGGCGCAATCAGCAGGATGCGCATCGATCGGGTTCCTGCGCCGTCACGCGAGCGAGCGCGGCCAGCATTCGACCGTGATCGCCGCACCGGCCGGCCGCGCATCGCCGATTCGCAGCGCGAAATCGTGCACGCGCATCACCGCCGATACGACGCTCAACCCGAGCCCGGAGCCGTTCACATGACGCGTGCGTTCGCCGCGATAGAAGCGTTCGAGCACTGCATTGCGCTCGGCGGGCGGGATACCGGGCCCGGTGTCCTCGAACCGGACGAGCGGACCGTGCGGCGTCGCCTGGAGCATGACGCGCACACGGCCGCCCGGCGGCGTGAACTTGATCGCGTTGTCCGCGAGATTGCTGAACGCCTCGAACAACAACGCGCGGTCGCCATGGATGCCGTCGACCGCGGCCGCCTCGAGCGCGAACGACACGTCGACGGCCTCGGCCAGCGGTTCGTAAAGCTCGCACACATCGCGCAGCAAGGCCGCGACGTCGACCGCGGCAAAACCGCCGCGCCGGCTCAGCGTGCCGATCTCGGAGATGCGCAGCATCGCGCGAAAACGTTCGAGCAGCCGGTCGGTCTCGTCGCGCGCCGACGCCAGCAGCGCCGCCGACGCGGGATCGTGTGCGCAGAACGGCTGGCCCGAGAGCCGCGCCAGCATCGTATGCACGCGTGCGAGCGGCGTGCGCAGGTCGTGCGCGATCCCGTCGCAGGTATGCCGCACCTCGCCCATCAACCGCTCGACTTCGTCGAGCATGTGGTTCACCAGATGCGCGAGCAGATCGAGTTCGTCGTAGCCGCCCACCGGCAGCCGCTTGCCGAGATCGCCTTCGGCGATCTGCCGCGTGACGCGCCGGATCGCGGCGACGCGGCGCATCTGCCGCATGCCGAGCATGCTGCCGCCCGCGACGCCCGCGATCAGGATCATCACGCCGCCGATCACGAGCCCGCGAATCGCGACGTCGCGGATCTGGATGAAATGCGACAGGTCGCGCGCGACCACCAGCGTCATCCCGTTGTCGCGGCGCACGGCCATCGCGCGCGCGATCGGCGACGATTGGCCGTCGAGCAGCACCAGCGTGCGGTTCAGCGTGCGGCCGTGGCGATCGGTGCGCAGCGCGGGCGGTGTCGTGATGTCGCCCGCCACGCGGCGCCCGCTCGCATCGAACAGCCCGTAGAAATTCGTGTGCATGTGCTCGTGCTCGAGCCGCCGATGGATCGCGAGCGGCAGCTCGGCATCGGGAATCGAATCGAAATAGATCAGTTGCCACGCGAGCACCTCGTCGGTGTCGCGCGTCATCGTGTGGGTCGCGGCCACGCTGATCACGCCCGCGAGCAGCAGTAGCGACACCGAGAAGATCGCCGCGTACGCGCACAGCCAGCGAAACGTCGTCGTATGCCAGCGGCGCGTGAAGTTCGCCGCGCGGGCTGCGTCCATCCGTGCCTCCGTCAAGCGAGCATGTAGCCCGATCCGCGTACCGTCTGGATCATCGGGTTCGCGCCGGGCGGATCGATCTTCTTGCGCAGCCGGCCCATGTGGACGTCGATCAGGTTGGTGCCGGGATCGAAGTGATAGCCCCACACGGCCTCGAACAGCATCGTGCGCGTGATCGTCTGGCCTGCGTTGCGCATCATGAATTCGAGTACGCGGAACTCGGTCGGCAGCAGCGCGATCTCGTCGGCGCCGCGGCGCGCGCGGCGCGAAATGAGGTCGAGCTCGAGCGCGCCGACCTTCAGCAGCGTCTGCTGCGGCACGCCCGATGCCTGCCGGCGGCGCAGCAGCACTTCGATGCGCGCGCTCAGTTCGCCGGAATCGAACGGCTTCGTCAGGTAATCGTCGCCGCCCGCGCGCAGCCCGCGAATGCGCTCGTCGACGTCGCCGAGCGCGCTCAGCATCAGCACCGGCGTGTCGATGCCGACCGTGCGCATCGCGGTCACGATCGCGAGACCGTCCGCGCCCGGCAGCATCCTGTCGAGCGTGATCGCGTCGTACGACGCGCTCATCGCGCGCATCATCCCCTCGCGACCGTTGTCGATCCAGTCGACCGCGAAGCCGCGTGCGGTCAGTTCGCCGACGATTTCGTTCGCGGTCACCGCATCGTCCTCGACCGTCAGTACTCGCATGGTTGCCCTCGCAATGAACTTCGAGACGGGCGCATACGACGCGCCCGCCACTATCGTAAGCGCCGCGATCGCCGTGCGGCGCAAGATGAAAATAGCTTCATCCGGCATCGCGGCAAGCGCGCGTGAAAAATGTTTCATCCGTCCGTCGCCTGCCCCGCGACCGCGGCCGTCTACGCTGACATCGTGCGGCAACGGGCCGCGAAACCAGGAGCTACCGGATGAAACTGTCGACCACCCTCGCCTGCATGCTGCTCGCATGCGCCAGCACCGCCGCGTTCGCGGGGCCCCACCTCACCCCGCAGGAATGCACCGCGTACCCGTTCGTGCACACGGGCAGCGGTGTCACGCGCGCGGACCTCGTGCGCGAGCTGACCGAACTCGAACAGGTCGGCTACGAGCCGGCCCACGCCAGCCCGTATTACCCCGACGATCTCGCCGATGCGAAGCATCGGCTCGCCGCCGAATACCGCGCCGACTGCACGCACGCGCTGACGGCCGACGCGGGCGCGCACCACTGACCGCACGGCCGGCGCAACGCAGCCGGAAAGCAAAAAGGCGGCACGCGCGTGCCGCCTTTCTTCATGAACGCGCATCGACGTGGACGCGACGCGCCACGCCGGCGCTCAACGCGACATCATGTTCATGCTGACGTTGTGCATCACCCACAGCGTGCCGACGATCAGGATCGCCGCGGTCAGCACCGTATAGCTGAACGCCATCACGTTCCAGCGCTGGCCCGACGAGCCGTTCATGTGCAGGAAGTACACGAGGTGCACGACGATCTGCACGAACGCGAGCACGGCGAGCCCGATCAGCGACGCATGCGGCGACAGCACGCCGCCCATCACGAGGCCGAACGACGCGGCCGTGAGCAGCACCGACAGGATGAAACCGGCGACGTAGCCGCCGACGCTGCCGTGCCCTTCTTCGAGTTGAGACGAATGCGAATGGGCCATTTAGATCACGCTCGCGAGATAGACAAAGGAAAACACGCAGATCCACACGATGTCGAGGAAGTGCCAGAACAGGCTCAGGCACGTCAGGCGCCGCAGGTCGCGATCGGTCAGGTCGCCGCCGCGCGACATGATCTGCGCGGCGAGCACGATCATCCACAACAGGCCCGCCGTCACGTGCAGCCCGTGCGTGCCGACCAGCGTGAAGAACGCCGACAGGAACGCGCTGCGCTGTGGGCCGGCGCCTTCCGCGATCAGGTGCGAGAACTCGCGCAGCTCCATCGCGAGAAACGCCGCGCCGAGCACGAACGTCACCGCGAGCCAGGCGAGCAGCGCGCCGCGCCGCTGCTTGTACGCCGCGAGCATCGCGAAACCGTACGTGATGCTCGACAGCAGCAGCGCGGCGGTTTCCACCGCGACGCCCGGAATGTCGAACAGGTCCTTCGCGGTCGGACCGCCCGCGTACTGATTGCCCAGCACCGCGAACGTCGCGAACAGCGCCGCGAAGATCACGCAGTCGGTCATCAGGTACAGCCAGAACCCGAACACCGAATGCGACGGCGGATGGTCGTCGTGCTCGAGCAGGGTCGCGCTCAAGGTTTTCTGCAACATCAGTTGGCCTCCAGTTCCACGTCGTCGACGCGCGCGACCGTGCGCCGCGTCGGCTGCTTGTCTTCGGTCTTGCGTACCGTCGACGCAGGGATGTAATAGCCGTCGTTATCGCGCGAGCTGTAGATCACGAGCGTCGCGATGATGCCCACGAGCCCGCCGATCGCCATCCACCAGATGTGCCACACCAGCGCGAAGCCGAGCACCAGGCTGAAGATCGCGATCACGAGGCCCGCACACGTATTCGACGGCATGTGGATGTCGCGAATCGCCGCCGGGTTCGGCCGGCCTTCGCCGCGCGCCTTCATGTCCGCGTACGCGTCGAGCGTGCGCACCTGCGGGATCACCGCGAAGTTGTAGTCGGCCGGCGGCGACGACGTCGCCCACTCCAGCGTGCGGCCGCCCCACGGGTCGCCCGTCGTGTCGCGGTACGCGGGCAGGTTGCGATTGCGGATGCTGACCACCAGTTGCAGCAGCTGGCACGCGATGCCGATCGCGATCAGCACGGCGCCGAACGCGGCGACCAGCAGCCACGGATGCCATGCCGGGTTGTCGTAGTGGTTCAGGCGGCGCGTCATGCCCATGAAACCGAGCACGTAGAGCGGCACGAACGCGACGTAGAAGCCGACCTGCCAGAACCAGAACGCGGCCTTGCCGAGCTTCTCGTTCAGCTTGAAGCCGAACGCCTTCGGGAACCAGTAGTTGAAGCCCGCGAGATAGCCGAACAGCACGCCGCCGATGATCACGTTGTGGAAGTGCGCGATCAGGAACAGGCTGTTGTGCAGCACGAAGTCCGCGCCCGGAATCGCCATCATCACGCCGGTCATGCCGCCGAGCGTGAACGTGACCATGAAGCCGATCGTCCACAGCACGGGCGTCGTGAACTCGATCCGGCCGCGATACATCGTGAACAGCCAGTTGAATACCTTCACGCCGGTCGGGATCGCGATGATCATCGTCATGATCCCGAAGAACGCGTTCACGTTCGCGCCCGAGCCCATCGTGAAGAAGTGATGCAGCCATACGAGGAACGACAGCACCATGATCGCGCAGGTCGCGTACACCATCGTCTTGTAGCCGAACAGCGGCTTCTTCGCGAACGTCGCGATGACTTCCGAGAAGATCCCGAACGCCGGCAGGATCAGGATGTACACCTCCGGATGGCCCCACGCCCAGATCAGGTTCAGGTACAGCATCGCGTTGCCGCCGGCTTCGTTCGTGAAGAAGTGCATGCCGAGGTAACGGTCGAGGCCGAGCAGCGCGAGCGTCGCGGTCAGGATCGGGAACGACGCCATGATCAGCACGTTCGTGCAGAGGGCCGTCCACGTGAACACCGGCATCTTCATCAGCGTCATGCCCGGCGCGCGCATCTTGATGATCGTCACGAAGAAGTTCACGCCGGTCAGCAGCGTGCCGACGCCGGAGATCTGCAGCGCCCACAGGTAGTAGTCGACCCCTACCCCCGGGCTGAACTGCAGCTCCGACAGCGGCGGGTACGCGAGCCAGCCCGTCTGCGCGAATTCGCCGATCACGAGCGACACGTTGATCAGGATCGCGCTGACCGCCGTCATCCAGAACGACAGCGAGTTGATGAACGGGAACGCGACGTCGCGCGCACCGATCTGCAGCGGCACGACCAGGTTCATCAGGCCGACCATGAACACCATCGCCATGAAGAAGATCATGATCACGCCGTGTGCCGTGAAGATCTGGTCATAGTGGTGCGGCGGCAGGTAGCCGGGCGCGTTGTACGCGAGCGCGAGCTGCATGCGCATCATGATCGCGTCGGCGAAGCCGCGCAGCAGCATGATCAGCGCGACGATGATGTACATCACGCCGAGTCTCTTGTGGTCGACCGTGGTCAGCCATTCCGTCCACAGCCATTTCCAGCGGCCGGTGATCGTCAGCGCGGCGAGAATGCCCAGCACGACCAGCCCCATGAAGGCGCCGGCCCCCATGATGATGGGCTGATCGAACGGGATCGCCGAAAGTGTGAGTTTGCCGAACATGCGTTACCCCTTCGTGCCGCAGGCGGCGTCCTTCAGGTCGAGGACGTGGCCATCGTTGTATTTCGCGATGATGTTGTGGAAGAGCCGCGGATCGACCGACGAGAAATAGCGCACCGGCGCCTTCTCGCTCGGCTGCGCGACGGTGCCGTACACCGTCGCGTCGAGCCGTTCCGGCGACGCCTTCACCTTCTGCACCCACGCATCGAACTGCTCGCGCGGCTCGGCGAGCGTGCGGAACTTCATGTCGGAGAAACCGCGGCCGCTGAAGTTGGCGGACGTGCCCGCGTAGTTGCCCGGCTCGTCGGCGATCAGGTGCAGGCGCGTCTGCATGCCGGCCATCGCGTAGACCTGGCCGCCGAGCTGCGGGATGAAGAACGAATTCATCACCGAATCCGACGTGATGCGGAAGTTCACCGGCGTGCCGACCGGAATCGCGAGCTGGTTCACCGACGCGATGCCGAGTTCCGGATAGATGAACAGCCACTTCCAGTCGAGCGCGACCACCTCGACGTCGATCGGCTTCACGGCCGATTCGAGCGGCTTGTACGGATCGAGCTCGTGCGTGGTCTTCCACGTGAGCACGCCCAGGAACAGGATGATCAGCGTCGGCACCGTCCAGATCACGACCTCGATCGCGGTCGAGTGCGACCAGTTCGGCGCGTACGCGGCGTTGCGGTTCGACGCGCGGTAACGCCACGCGAACCACAACGTGAGCAGAATCACCGGCACGACGACGATGAGCATCGCCCAGGTGGACGTCGCGATCAGCGCCTTTTCGGCCGCGCCCACGCTTCCTTTCGGATTTAGTACATCTAAATTACAACCTGACAAGCTCAGCGTCGCGCCGATTGACATCAGCGCCGCCCAGCCTCTTGAAGCTCTTCTTCTCATCACACAGCCCCGCGGGTCATTGAATCCGTTTGCGTATGCCCGATGCGCATTCGATTCACGAAATTGGCCGAATCATACGTCGCGCGAGTGCGATGAAAAACCGGTGCATGCGGCAAATCATCATTGCAAAATCTGCCGTGAGTCACATTGTCGCGGGGCAATTTCACGCAGCCGGAAGCGGGCCCGGCACCTTGCCGTGCCGGGCTGCGGATCGATGCGCGCGCAACCATGCGCGCCGCGCGATGCGGCGGGCTGGCGCGGCGTGGCGCGGCTCGACGTGCCGCGATCAGTCGTGCGTCGACGCCATGTACGACGGCAGCGCCGGCGCGGGGGCGTCCCCTGCCGGCACTTTCGAATGGCTCGCTTCCTGGATCAGCTTGCCGACGGTCGGATCGATCGCATCGGTGAACGGCTTCGGATCGATGCCGACCGCCAGCACGATCAGCGCGAGCGACGCGAACATCACGATCTCGCGACGGTTCAGGTCGGCGAGCTTCGCGATCTGCTGGCTCGCGACCTTGCCGAACACGACGCGCTTGAGCATCCACAGCGTGTACGACGCGCTGAGGATCAGCGTGAGCGCCGCGATCGCGCCGATCCAGAAGTTGAAGCGGATCGCGCCCATGATCACCATGAACTCGCCGACGAACCCCGACGTGCCCGGCAGGCCGACGTTGGCCATCGCGAACAGCAGCGTGAAGGTCGCGAAACGCGGCATCACGCCCGCCACGCCGCCGTACGCGGCGATCTCGCGCTGGCGGGTGCGGTCCACGAGCACGTTCACGCACAACAGCATCGCGCCCGCGACGAAGCCGTACGACACGAGCTGCACGATCGCGCCTTCGACGCCGATCCGGTTGAACAGGAACAGCCCGAGCGTGACGATCCCCATGTGCGCGACCGTCGAATACGCGAGCAGCTTGCCGAGATCGGTCTGCGCGAGCGCGATCAGGCTCGCGTAGACGATCGCGAACAGGGACAGCGCGATCACGGCCGGCGCGAAGAAATGACTCGCGTCGGGCGTGATCGGCAGCGCGAAGCGCAGGAACCCGTACCCGCCGAGCTTGAGCATCGCGAGCATCAGCGCGGCGCCCGTCGGGCCGTCGGTGTACACGTCGCTCAGCCACGTGTGGACCGGCCACATCGGCACCTTGACCGCAAACGCGGCGAAAAAGCCGACGAACACCAGCAACTGCGGCGCGAAGCCGAGCTGCAGCGTGCGCCACACGGCCATGTCGAACGTATGCGACTGCGCGTACAGGTACAGCATCGCCATCAGCAACAACAGTGAGCCGGCGAACGAGATGAAGAAGAACTTCACGGCCGCATACACGCGGCGCTCGCGCCCCCACGTGCCGATCAGCAGGTACAGCGGGATCAGCGTCGCCTCGAAGAAGATGAAGAACAGCAGCCCGTCCTGCGCGACGAACACGCCGACCATCAGCCCCGACAGGATCAGGAACGACGCGTAGTACTGCGCGACGCGCACCGTGACCGATTCCCACGACGCGACCACCACCACGAGCGTCGTGAACGCGGTCAGCACGACGAGCCACAGCGACGCGCCATCGATGCCGACCCGCCATCCGGCATTGAATGCCGCGAGCCAGTCGCGTCTTTCGACGAACTGCATCGCAGCCGAATGCGCGTCGAAGCCGGCAACCAGCGGCACGACGGGCGCCAGTCCGGCGATCGCGCCGACCAGCGCGATCAGCCGTATTCGCCGTGAATGCTGGTCGGAACCGGCGCGCAGCAGGCCCGCGCCGAACAGTATCGGAACCCAGATGGCCAGGCTCAGGAAGGGAAAATCATGCATGTCAACAACGCCTTGAGGAAGTCGCACCCTGCATCGGGGACAGGCGCGACGAAAGGAACGAAATCAAATCGACAGGTAGATTTCGTGAATCGCCAATGTTGGCTAAATGTAAAGCGACATCAGCGGAAAACTTGATGCCGCTCAAACGCGATCGGGTTAACCAGCATAAGGCGATTGATTATTTTCTGCAGCGCAGCAGAACGTTGTTTTTTGGCGTCGGCGTAGTTCGCTGATTTTTATGAGTAATTTTTTGTATTGCTTGAGATTGGGCGCGACGGAAATAGACGCAGCGCCGCATTTTTGAGGTTGACCGGTCATTTTGAAGGGTCGGAACGGCATGGTCGGCATTCCGCGATCTCACGATCGCACGGCACACCATTCCTTACGGGCGTGCTTTCATTTCCACTTCATTCGATTCGTGTAGCGCATATCGGGAGAAGAGTCGCCTTCGCCCGCCGCTTCTCGCCCGGCCCCTCCTAACGCGGATAAGTCGAGCGGTCCCATACACGCATCGTCACCGCGCGAGAGTGATCGACGGTCTGGAGTGACGGTGTCTTAATCGATTCGATCGCCGGGGCGCGGCCGCTCATGGCGCGCCAGGCGCCCGGAATGACGAGACGTGAACGGGGCGCCGGCGCCGGATTACGACTTCCGTTACGTAACGGCGTTCGTCGACGATGCCGAACGGCCCCAGCGCTGGGCTGCCGCGATCGGCTTCGACGCGTTTCCACGCCATCACCAGATTCGCCCTCGCGAGCGCCTGCGCAAGCAGGTCATCTCGCTCTGAACCTCCGGTTTCGAATCGCACCGACCGTGCTTCATCACGCATTACTTCAGGCGCGGCTTCACGTCGCCCTCCCGCGTTCGCCCGGCACTCGCGGGCTTCTGATGCTCTGCACCTCAGAGCGACACGGCCTTCGGCCTTCCCACTCGCTTGGCCTTTCGCCCACAACCGGCAGCGACTACAACCTGTGCTGACTTTTCGCTCCGGCTTGCCACCGTCGCCCTTTCAGGCATGAGGCGAGATCTCCCCATTGGGTAAGAACGCACTCCTTCGCTGCACAACCGCCAGATTTACGCCACTTCGCCTTGATCACAAGAGCTTCGCGGCTCTTTGCCTGGTCGCCCTGCTCGGCAGCGCCTTCTATCCGATTCTTGTCCATCGGCTCGCAGCTTGCGCTCCACGCTTCCTCCCTACGCTCGGTCACCCTCCCGCAGTTGCGCTTCGCTTCATTCGCTGTGGTCAACTCATGGCGAGACTTTCACTCGCAGGAGTTCGCCCATGCTGGGCGCACAAAGAAAAAGCCCCGCAAGTCCGAGAACTTGCGGGGCTTTGTCACCGCTTTTGGCGGAGACGGAGGGATTCGAACCCTCGATCCAGGTTTTGGCCCAGATGCTCCCTTAGCAGGGGAGTGCCTTCGACCTCTCGGCCACGTCTCCCAAACTTTCGCTCGCACCAGGGAGGCAGTGCGACGAGAACGAAATAATATAGGGTTTCGAACCGTACGTCAAATTCCGTGATGCATTTTCTTCAATGCATCACGAAAAATTCACGATGCCTGGTCGAGTTCGAAAGCCTTGTGCAGCGCGCGGACGGCCAGCTCCATGTATTTCTCGTCGATCAGCACCGAGATCTTGATTTCGGACGTCGAGATCATCTGGATGTTGATGCCCTCTTCCGACAGCGTGCGGAACATCTTGCTCGCGACGCCCACGTGCGAACGCATGCCGACGCCGACGACCGACACCTTCGACACCTTCGGATCGCCCTGCACGCGCTCGGCGCTCACATGGCCCTGCACCTGGTTGGTGAGGATGTCCATCGCCTTCTGGTAGTCGCCGCGACCGACCGTGAACGTGAAGTCGGTTTTGCCTTCGACGCTCTGGTTCTGGATGATCATGTCGACGTCGACGTTCGCATCGGCCACCGGGCCGAGGATCTGATATGCGATGCCCGGCTTGTCGGGCACGCCCATCACCGCAATGCGTGCTTCGTCGCGCTGGAACGCGATGCCGGAAATGACTGCCTTTTCCATGGTCTCGTCTTCTTCAAAAGTAATCAGGGTGCCCGAGCGCATTTCTTCGTCGAGCGCAATCAGCGGATCGGTCAGGCTCGACAGCACACGCGTCTTCACCTGGTATTTGCCGGCGAATTCGACCGAGCGGATCTGCAGGACCTTCGAGCCGAGGCTGGCCATTTCCAGCATCTCCTCGAACGTCACGCGGTCGAGGCGGCGCGCCTCTTCGACGACGCGCGGATCGGTCGTGTAGACGCCGTCGACGTCGGTATAGATCAGACACTCTTCGGCACCGAGCGCAGCCGCCACCGCCACCGCCGACGTGTCCGAGCCGCCACGGCCCAGCGTCGTGATGTGACCGTCCGGATCGACGCCCTGGAAGCCCGTGATGATCACGACCTTGCCCGCGTTCAGGTCGTCCTTCACGCGCTCGTCGTCGATCGAGTGGATGCGTGCTTTCGTAAACGCGCTGTCGGTCTTGATCGGCACTTGCCAGCCGGCATAGCTCACGGCCTCGACGCCGATTTCCTGCAGCGCGATCGACAGCAGGCCGACGCTGACCTGCTCGCCGGTCGACGCGATCATGTCGAGCTCACGCGGGCTCGGCTGGCTCGAAATCTCTTTCGCAAGACCGAGCAGACGGTTGGTTTCGCCGGACATCGCCGAAGGCACGACCACCATCTGGTGCCCGGCCCGATGCCATTTTGCGACGCGTTTCGCGACGTTCTTGATGCGCTCGACCGAGCCCATCGAAGTGCCGCCGTATTTGTGTACGATGAGTGCCATTGTCGTTCTGAACTGGAGGAGAAGCCGCACGGGCGCGCTGGGCAGGCCGCATAGCCGTTCGGTCACGCGGCTTGTGGCTGTGGACGGACGACAAGGGGGACGGCTGGGACGCAACACGCAAGCGTGACGGATTTTGCCCGGAAGGCCGATCAGGCCGCGCAAACCGGGTACGTCACGCGGAAAACCTGCACAAAACGCTCAAAAATCGAGCCGAGCAAACGACCGAGCGTACCCGATAGAAGCCCGCTTGACAAGCCGCGCGCCGTGGCGGCCACCGTTCCGGCGCTGTTTACCAAATGGTGAAAATGGGCGCGCCATCGCGCCGCCGGAAGCGTGCCGCCGTTACGCGATCAGCAGATCGGGACGCCACTCGATCCGGCGCCATGCGGCGGCGCCGGGCGCCGCCCCGTCAGGCATGCCGATGTCGCGATTGACACCCAGCCGCGGCACGTAGATCAGCCGGTCGCCCGCGAACAGCAGCGGCACGTCGCGTTGCCAGGCCGGCACCCCGCGCTCCTGGAACAGGTTCTTCAGCGTTCGGCCCGGGCCGCCCGGCGACGTACGCATCCGTTCGCCCCCGGCCCGGGCGCGCGCCGCCAGCCGCGCACCGCGCAGCAGCTCCTCCGGCACCGCGTCGGCGCTGCCCGCGTCGGCGGGCGCAAACACGAACGTGCCGCGCCATTGCGGCAGGTGCCACACCTGCTGTCCGTCCCATGCGAGCGCCGCCTCCGGTTGCGGCGTACCCGTACCGTCGTCGGCCGGTTCGCTGCTGTCGCCGGCTTCCCAGTAGACGACGTCGCGATAGAGCCGCAGGCACTGCCCCGCGTGATCGACGCGCAGCGCATGCGCGTCGTGCGCCGCGCGCAGTTGTCGCATCATGTTGGCGAGCCGGGCGGCCGACGCGCCCGGCAAACCGAGCCGGCGCATCCAGAAGCGCAGCAGGTTCGCGCCGCGCGTGTCGTCGAATCCGATCAGCGCGTCGCGCGACAGCGCCTGCCCGTCATCGCGCGCGGCGACGGCGAAATCCAGCTCGGCCAGATCGTCGAGCAGCCGCTGAGCCGCCGCCGCGTGCTGCGCCGCGCGACCGAGCGCATCGCGAAAGCCCGGGAAATGCACGGCCAGCGCCGGCAGCACGTCGACGCGCAGCGCATTGCGCGCATAGCGCGTGTCGCCGTTCGATTCGTCGTCGATCCACGCGAGCGCGTGCTGCTCCACATAGCGCTCGAGTTGCGCGCGCAACAGTCGCAGCAACGGGCGCACGCGCTCGATGCTCACGCCGTCGGGGCGATAACGCGGCGCCATCGCGGCAAGCCCCGCGATTCCCGCACCGCGCAACAGTTGCAGCAGCACGGTCTCGGCCTGGTCGTCCGCATGTTGCGCGAGCCACAGCGCCGCCACGCCATGGCGTTCGCCCATCGCGTCGAGCGCCGCGTAGCGACGCTCGCGCGCCGTCGCCTCGATACCGAGCCCGCTGTCGCGCGGTACGTCGACGCGCATCGATTCGAATGCGACGCCGAGCCGCGCCGCCTCCGCTTCGGCATGCGCGACCCATGCGTCGGCATTCGCGCTCAGGCCGTGATGCACGTGCAACGCGACGCAGCGCGATGCGCCCGCGACGCGCACGGCCGCATCGAGCAGCACCGTCGAATCGAGGCCGCCGCTGTAGGCGATCGCGATGCGCGCATCCGGCGGCAGGCCGGAAAGCGCAACGCCGACCGCGTCGAGGACGACACGGTCGGCGGAGAATTCGGTGGGCGGGATCACGAGCGGGACGCGCGCGCCGCGGCGCGCGCATTGAATACACGGCCGGTCATGCGCCCGGCGTGGTTTCCTTGAACTTGCCGTAGGCCATCAGGCGCTCGAAGCGGCGCTCGCGCAGCGCATCGATGCTCATGCCCTGGAACTGGCGCAGCGAATCGGCCAGCGCGCGGCGCAGCAGCGCGGCCATGCCCTTCGGATCGCGATGCGCGCCGCCGAGCGGCTCGTTGATGATCTTGTCGATCAGGCCGAGCGCCTTCAGGCGGTGCGCGGTCAGGCCCAGCGCTTCCGCGGCTTCGGGCGCCTTCGCGGCGCTCTTCCACAGGATCGACGCGCAGCCTTCCGGCGAGATCACCGAGTAGGTCGAGAACTGCAGCATCATCACGGTATCGGCCACGGCGATCGCCAGCGCGCCGCCCGAACCGCCCTCGCCGATCACCGTCGTGATGATCGGCGTCTTCAGCTCGGCCATCACGTACAGGTTGCGACCGATCGCCTCCGACTGGCCGCGCTCTTCCGCGCCGATGCCGGGGTACGCGCCCGGCGTGTCGACGAACGTGAAGATCGGCAGCCCGAACTTCTCGGCCAGACGCATCAGGCGCTCGGCCTTCCGATAGCCTTCCGGACGCGGCATCCCGAAGTTGCGCGCGGCGCGCTCCTTCGTGTCGCGGCCCTTCTGGTGACCGATCACCATGCACGGATGGCCGCCGAAGCGCGCGAGACCGCCGACGATCGACAGGTCGTCCGCGAACGCGCGATCGCCATGCAGTTCGTGAAAATCGGTAAACAATTCCGCGACGTAATCGAGCGTGTACGGACGCTGCGGGTGCCGCGCGATCTGCGAAACCTGCCACGGCGTCAGGTTCGCGTAGAGGTCCTTCGTCAGTTGCTGGCTTTTCTTCGACAGCCGCTCGATTTCTTCCGAAATATCGACAGCCGAGTCGTCCTGCACGAATCGCAGCTCTTCGATCTTGGCCTCGAGTTCGGCGATCGGCTGTTCGAAATCCAGAAACGTGGTCTTCATGTGTTCGAATCCTTGGGTCTTGCGGCAGCGCGTATTCTACCCGCGCGAGCGGCGCGCAAAACCGGCTCTCAACTATTGATGTTCAAAATTCGATAGCCTGCACTCAGGCGTCGACGTCGGGCGCATCGAGGCTGCGCCACATGTACCAGGTCGCGACGGTGCGCCACGGCTCCCAGTTGGCCGCGACCTCGCGCGCCTCGCTGCGCGTGACGGGTTCGCCGCTGAAGTAATTGACGCTGATCGCACGGATCAGGCCCGGGTCGTCGAGCGGCAGCACGTCCGGCCGCGACAGGTTGAAGATCAGGAACATCTCGGCGGTCCAGCGGCTGATGCCGCGGATCTGCGTGAGTTCCGCGATCACGTCCTCGTCGTCCATCGACGTCCATTTGTCGACGTGCAGCGCCCCCGACACGAAATGCTGCGCAAGATCGAGGATGTATTCCGTCTTGCGCTTCGACAGCCCGCACGCGATCAGCCTGTCAGCGCCGAGCCGGATCACCGGTTGCGGCGCGAGCTTCGGGCAGGCGTCCTCGATGCGCGCCCACAGCGACTGCGCGGACGGCACCGAAATCTGCTGGCCGACGACCGAGCGCGCGAGCGTGACGAACGGGTCGCCGCGTTTCACGAGATGCGCGGGACCGAACTTCGGAATCAGCTTCTTCAGGATCCGGTCGCGCTTGACGAGGTCCGCGCATGCCTTGTCCCAATAGGCGGGACGCACGACGACCTCCTCGCCCTCCGCTTCGGACGCACGTGTCTTGCGGGCCGCGTCGGCGGCCGGCGGCGCGGCCGCCGGCTGCGCATGACCGTTCAGCGCGCCGTTCGGCACGGCGCGCGTCGCGTCCGCCTTCGCCGCCGGTACGCGCTTGGCTGCCGGACGCGCGGCGACCGGGGTCGCGCGCCTGACCGGCGCTTTTCTGGCCGTTGCCATCTTGCCTCCTACCTGACGGATCGGTCAGTGGAACGCACCGCGCTCATACGCGACGCCATTCGGTCGATCCGCCCGGTTTGTCTTCAAGTGCGATGCCGGCTTCGAGCAATTCCGCCCGGATCCGGTCCGCTTCGGCATAGTCCTTCGCTTGCTTCGCCGCGACGCGCGCGGCGATCTTCGCTTCGATCTCGTCGGCCGCGAGCCCGCCCGCCTGCGCGGCGCCGGACGCCTGCTGCAGGAACGCGCGCGGTTCGCGGCCCAGCAGGCCGAGCAGGCCCGCCAGCTGTTTCAGTTGCCGTGCGAGCGACGCGTCACGCGTGCGGTTGACTTCACCCGCCAGCTCGAACAGCGTCGCCACCGCGACCGGCGTGTTGAAATCGTCGTTCATCGCGGCCGCGAAACGCTGTGCGTGCGCCTCGTTCCAGTCGAGCGCGAGCGTGTCGGGCTCGACGTCCTTCAGCGCGGTGTACAGACGCGTGAGCGATGCGCGCGCATCGTCGAGATGCACGTCGCTGTAATTGAGCGGCGAACGGTAATGCGTGCGCACGATGAAGAAGCGCATGACTTCCGCGTCGTAACGCTCGAGTACTTCCCGGATCGTGAAGAAGTTGCCGAGCGATTTCGACATCTTCTCGTTGTCGACCTGCACGAAGCCGTTGTGCATCCAGTAATTGACGAACGTCTCGCCGGTCGCGCCCTCGCTCTGCGCGATCTCGTTCTCGTGGTGCGGGAATTGCAGATCCTGCCCGCCGCCGTGGATGTCGAAATGATTGCCGAGCAGCGAGCAGCCCATCGCCGAGCATTCGATGTGCCAGCCCGGACGGCCCATCCCGTACTTCGACGCCCACGACGCGCCTTCCGGATCTTCCGGCTTCGCGCGCTTCCACAGCACGAAGTCGAGCGGATCCTGCTTCGCATCGTTCGCGGCGACGCGCTCGCCCGCGCGGAGATCGTCGAGCGACTTGCCCGACAGCTTCCCGTAGCTCGCGAACTTGCGCACCGAGTAATTGACGTCGCCATCGGCAGCCTGATACGCGTAGCCGTTCGTCTCGAGCGTCTCGATCATGCCGAGCATCTGCGGGATGAACTGCGTCGCGCGCGGCTCGATGTCGGGCCGCTGGATGCCGAGCGCGGCCTCGTCCTCGTGCATCGCGCCGATGAAGCGATCGGTCAGCGACTTGATCGTCTCGCCGTTCTCGACCGCGCGGCGGATGATCTTGTCGTCGATGTCGGTGATGTTGCGCACGTACGTGACCCGGTAGCCGATCGCACGCAGCCAGCGCTGGACGAGGTCGAACACGACCAGCATGCGCGCGTGGCCCACGTGACAATAGTCGTAGACGGTAATCCCGCATACGTACATCCGCACTTCGCCGGACTGGCGCGGCACGAAAACTTGCTTGTCACGCGCGAGCGTGTTGTAGATGCGCAGTGATTCCATAGAGATGAACCGTGAGCCGAAGGAAACCGCCCTGGCGAAGCTCGCCCAGCATGTGAAACGGACGGACCATCTGCTGCGGCGCCGGGCCGCGCGTCCTCGTTATCACATGGGGCGGTCAGGCTGCAAGCACAGCGGTGACGGCCACGAGAGGCTAAGAAAGACTGTCTGCCGCTCGCCGGAACGCGCAGACGTTTTGTTAGAATGGCTCGGAGTATAACATTCCGATTTACGCCTATGAAACCTCATCGCGGCCGCGCGCCGAGCGCTGCGACCCTCGTTGCGACCACCGTCATGGGCGTCGCGCTGACGCTTTTCGCGGCACCCGCGGCGCATGCGCAGAAAGCCCCGGCGGTCGCCGACGGCACGCCCGAAATCGACGCGTCGATCGGCGGCAAGCAGTGGAAGCAGGCGCTCGCGCAGCTCGACGCGCGCATCGCGTCGAACCCGCACGACGTGCAGGCGCAGTTCAAGCGCGGCACCGTGCTGGCCCGCCTGAACCGCGACGACGACGCGATCCAGCAGTTCGTCGCGATCACGCAGGCGTACCCCGAGCTGCCCGAGCCGTACAACAACCTCGCGGCGCTCTACGCGAAGCACGGCCGCTATGACGAAGCGCGCACCGCGCTCGTCACCGCGACGCAGTCGAACCCGAGCTACACGCTCGCGTACGAGAACCTCGGCGATCTCTACCTGCGCCTCGCGGCCGAATCGTACAAGCGCGCGCAATCGCTTGGCCGCACGAGCGGCGCGACCGCGCAGCGCCTCGCCGATCTGCAGAAGATCGTGTCGCCGTCGAAAGCCGCGCCGAACGCGCGCGCGACGACGCCCGCCACGCGCGATTACACCGAGCGCGCCGCCGCGAACGTGAGCACCACCACGCTGCCGATGTCGCCGACGTTCCAGTTCAGCGGTCCGTCGGGCGCACTGGCGGCGCCGTACGTCGCGCCGTCGCGCTAAGCGGCGCGGCCTTCCTTCCCTCCCAACCTGAGGATCGCAATGAAACGTCTGTTGCTGGCGCTTGGCGGCGCCGCCCTTCTCGCGACCGCGCCCGCATTCGCGCAATCGGCCACCGCGCACCCCGTCGTGCAGCTGAAGACCTCGCAGGGCGACATCCGCGTCGAGCTCTACCCGGAGAAGGCGCCGAAGTCGGTCGCCAACTTCCTCGATTACGTGAAGGCCGGCCAGTACAACGGCACGATCTTCCATCGCGTGATCAAGGGCTTCATGATCCAGGGCGGCGGCTACAAGACCAACTTCGAGGAAAAGCCGACCCGCGCGCCGATCCCGCTGGAGAGCCGCAATGGTCTGAAGAACCTGACGGGCACGATCGCGATGGCCCGCACGAGCGATCCGAATTCGGCCACCGCGCAGTTCTTCATCAATACCGTCGACAACAGCGGCCTCGACTACCCGAACCCGGACGGCAACGGCTATGCGGTGTTCGGCAAGGTCGTGTCGGGTCTCGACGTCGTGAAGAAGATCGAAGGCGTGGCGACGACCTCGCGCGGCCCGATGCAGGACGTACCGGCGCAACCGGTCGTGATCGAATCGGCGAGCATCGTCTCGAAGTAAGCACCTGCCGGCACGTCCGGCGCCTCACGCGGCCGCGTCGCACGACCGGCCGCGTGCCATTTAAACTGCCTCACCGAAGGAATTCATCATGGTTGAACTGCACACGAACCACGGCGTGATCAAGCTCGAGCTCGACGCCGCGAAGGCACCGAAGACGGTCGAGAACTTCCTGAACTACGTGAAGAAGGGCCATTACGACGGCACCGTGTTCCATCGCGTGATCAACGGCTTCATGATCCAGGGCGGCGGCTTCGAGCCGGGCCTGAAGCAGAAGCCGACCGACGCGCCGATCGACAACGAGGCGAACAACGGCCTGAAGAACGACAACTACACGATCGCGATGGCGCGCACGAACGATCCGCACTCGGCGACCGCCCAGTTCTTCATCAACGTGAACGACAACGACTTCCTGAACCACTCGTCGCCGACGCCGCAGGGCTGGGGCTACGCGGTGTTCGGCAAGGTCGTCGAAGGCCAGGACGTGGTCGACAAGATCAAGGGCGTCAAGACGGGCAACGCCGGCTTCCATCAGGACGTGCCGACCGACGACGTCGTGATCGAAAAGGCCGTGGTGGTCTGACGCACCCGCCGTTACGGAGGCACTTCGATGTTGCAGGAGAGTCCGCCGCGAAGCGTCTCCGCGGGCGTGCCGGGCGAGCGCGAGTACGCGCAAGCCGCACGCCCGTTCCTGTTTCTGTCCGATCTGCACCTGAGCGAGGCGATTCCGAAGACGGTCGCCGCGTTCGAGCATTTCGTCAAATACACCGCCGACAGCGCCGATTCGGTGTTCATCCTCGGCGACCTGTTCGAATACTGGATCGGCGACGACGTCCTCGACGACGATCCGTTCGCCGCACGCATGGCCGCGCTGATGCACACGTTCTCGGAACGCGGCATCGCGCTCTACGTGATGCACGGCAACCGCGATTTCCTGCTCGGCCGGCGCTTCATGAAGGCCGCCGGCGCGATGCTGCTGCCCGACCCTTCGCTGATCATGGCGTTCGGCCAGCGCATCGTGCTCGCGCACGGCGACGCGCAATGCACGGCCGACCGCGGCTACCAGGTGTTCCGTCGCTTCGCGCGCAACCGCGTCGCGCAATGGCTGTTTCTCGCGTGGCCGTTCCGGTGGCGCCGCGCGCTCGCGCAGCGCATGCGCTCGAGCAGCGAAGCGGGCCGCATGCGCCCTGCGTCGGCCGTGTACGACGTCACGCAAGAAGGCGTGGCCGCGCTGTTCCGGAAGAGCCGCGCGAGCGTGATCATTCACGGCCACACGCACCGCCCCGCGCGCCACGCCGAGCCGGGCGGGATCCGCTGGGTGCTGCCCGACTGGGATCTCGATCACGGCACGCCGCGCGGCGGCTACCTGCGCGTCGACGCGGAAGGCATCCACGCGATGCCGCTCGACTGACGCCGCCGCTGCCGTCGCACTGACGGCAGCGACCGGCGTCGATCGCGTTCGTTACGTCTGGCGTTCGACCGTCTTGCCTTCGAGCACCGCCGACAGCCTGCGCAGGTCGAGGCGCGCCGCGTCGGCGCCCTGCAGCGTTTCCAGATGCGTGCCGAGCCGCTCGAGCGCCGCGACGATCTCGTCGACGCGGCGGCTTTCCTTCGCCGCGTGATCGATCAGACCGTGAATCGCGAGCGACATCGGATCGTCGGCGTTCGGCGTGATCCCGTATGCGCTGAACGCCGCACGCTCGGCCTGCGGCTTCGGCTGCGCCGGCATCACGATGCGCGCCGGATTGCCCACCGCCGTGCCCCCCGCCGGCACCGGCTTGACGACCACCGCGTTCGAGCCGATCTTCGCGCCCGCGCCGACCGTGAAACCGCCGAGCACCTTCGCGCCGGCACCGACGATCACGCCGGCCTCGAGCGTCGGGTGGCGCTTCGCGCCGCGCGTGAGCGACGTACCGCCCAACGTCACGCCCTGATAGATCGTGCAATCGTCGCCGATGATCGCCGTCTCGCCGATCACGACACCCATGCCGTGATCGATGAACACGCGCCGGCCGATCGTCGCGCCGGGATGGATCTCGATTCCGGTCAGGAACCGGCCGGCCTGCGACACGAACCGCGCGAGCCAGTAACGTTTCGCGCGCCAGCATGCGTGCGCGAACCGGTGCAGCACGAGCGCGTGCAGCCCCGGATAACAGGTCAGCACTTCCCACGCACTGCGAGCGGCGGGATCCCGCTCGCGAATCGTTGCAACGTCTTCGCGCAGTCTCGTGAACATGATGTGATCTGGGAAAAGGCCGGCGCGCATCGCCGGCAATGCCGGCCGTTATCGCGCCGGGTCATTTGCTTATGACGTCCGGCGATTGTAGGGCCAGTCGCGCCCGGCCGCACGCGGCCGCGCGTTCACCCCGCCGTCGGCGCGGGTATTCGACCGGGACGCTTGCCGTGGCGGCGTTTGCAGGGTGTGTCGGTCGGGAGAAATAGAAGCTTCGACGCTTCCGGTGGGTCGAGGCACGGCCTGCCACCGGATTCCCCGCGCCCGGCAATCGGAGCGTCGGCCGCTTACGCGTCGCCGCCCGGCTGGTTCGACTTCAGCAGGATGTGCTTCGCGATGCCGCGCAGGATGTTGACCTCCTCGCGCTCGAGGCCGGTGCGCGCGAACAGGCGCCGCAGCCGCGGCATCAGCTTCTTCGGATTGCGCGGATCGAGGAAGTCGAGCGCGATCAATGCGTTCTCGAGGTGCACGTACATCCGCTCGATCTCGTCGCTCTGCGCGAGCGTGCCGGCTTCGGCCGGCGGCTGCGCCGACGGCTCGCTCGCCTGTTCGAGAAACGCGACGCGCAACTCGTATGCGAGCACCTGCACGGCCTGCGCGAGGTTCAGCGAACTGTAGGCCGGGTTGGCCGGAATATGCGCGAGCGCGCTGCACTGGTCGACATGCTCGTTCGCGAGACCGGTGCGCTCGTTGCCGAACACGAGCGCGATGTCGCCCGCGCCGACCTGCGCGCTCGCCTGCGCGGCGGCCGCGCGCGGTGCAAGACGCGGCGGCCCGTATTCGCGCGTGCGCGCGGTCAGCGCGATCGACCAGTGAACGCCGGACAGCGCTTCGCCGAGCGTCGGCACGACATGCGCGGACGCGAGGACGTCGTCCGCGCCGCTGGCCATCGCGATCGCGTCGGGGTCGCGCTGCACGTGCGGCACGCGCGGCGCGACCAGCACGAGGCGCGAGAAGCCCATCGTCTTCAGCGCGCGGGCGGCTGCCCCGACGTTGCCGGGGTGGCTCGGCTCGACGAGCACGAAGCGGGTGGACGTGAAGCCGCCGGACGGCGGCGCGGACGAGGCCGCGCCCGATTCGGACGGCGCGGCGGTGTTCTGCGGGGTTTCCACTAAGATACGACTCGGTTCATCAGAATGGCCGTATGGTATCGCCATCGCCCCCGCAAACCCACTCGTCCGGACGGCCAGTGGGGGTTTCCCCGCATGCAGATCGCCTGAAACCGCCGAAAATCGGGTAAAATCATGCCTTTACGCGTTGCGCCCGGCGCAGCGCGGGTCGTACCCCGCTCTTTGTCAATTCGCGTCTCACCTCGCCCCGGCACGCTTGCGCCGTTCCGGGCGGTTGTCCCACTTCGTGGCGGCCCGTGCCGCCGGCTACAGGATCCAGGCTCATGCATCCCATGCTCAACATTGCTGTCAAGGCTGCGCGCCGCGCCGGACAGATCATCAATCGCGCGTCCCTCGATCTCGACCTGATCGAGATCCGCAAGAAGCAGCAGAACGACTTCGTCACCGAAGTGGACAAGGCCGCCGAAGACGCGATCATCGAGACGCTGAAGACCGCCTACCCCGATCACGCGATCCTCGCGGAGGAATCGGGCGAATCGGAGAACGAATCCGAATTCAAGTGGATCATCGATCCGCTCGACGGCACGACCAACTTCATCCACGGCTTCCCGTACTACTGCGTCTCGATCGCGCTCGAGCACAAGGGCGTCGTCACGCAGGCCGTCGTCTACGATCCGAACAAGAACGACCTGTTCACGGCCACCCGCGGCCGCGGCGCGTACCTGAACGACCGCCGCATCCGCGTCGGCCGCCGCGACCGCCTGTCGGACGCGCTGGTCGGCACGGGCTTCCCGTTCCGCGAGAAGGACGGCCTCGACGCCTACGCACGCCTCTTCACCGAAATGACGCAGGCCTGCACGGGCCTGCGCCGCCCGGGCGCGGCGGCGCTCGATCTCGCGAACGTCGCGGCCGGCCGCCTCGACGCGTTCTTCGAGCAAGGCATCAACGTGTGGGACATGGCGGCGGGCAGCCTGCTGATCACCGAGGCCGGCGGCCTCGTCGGCAACTACACGGGCGACGCCGATTTCCTGCACCGCCACGAGATCGTCGCCGCGAACCCGAAGATCTACGCGCAGATGATCCCGATCCTGAACCGCTACAGCCGCGTGCATCCGGCAGCGGAGTAAGCCCGGGCCGCGCCCGCGTGGCGCGGCTTTCGCGCAAACCGCTCGCGCGACATCGTCACGATAGCGCGCCGATCGTCTGGCGCACGGATAAATCTTCCGTGCACACGGATCGCTTCGTGCGCCTATCCTGAAGTTGCTCGCGTGGCGCGTGCCGGTCGGCGTGTTGCCGCTCGCTCCGCTTCTGCCGCAACGACGGCGAATGGTTTGCGTCCGGCATGCCCGCGCGGCGAACGAGGCCGCCGGCATGCCGGCCCCGCCTGTATCAACACCGCCACGGCGCCGTGGCAATCGCATCCGAGTCCCCATGTTACGGCTAAGCGAAATCAAACTCCCCCTCGACCACCCCGAGAGCGCACTCGAGGCCGCGATTCGCGCGCGCCTCGCTGAGCTCGGCGTGGCGCCAGACGGGTTGCTCCGTTACACCGTGTTCCGCCGCGCGCACGACGCGCGCAAGCGTGCCGACATCAAGCTCACGTATATCGTCGACGTCGAAGTCAAGGACGAGGCGGCCGCGCTCGAGCGCATCGCCGGCAAGCCGCATTGTGGCGTGACGCCCGACATGACGTACCACTTCGTCACCAAGGCGCCCGAGCACGCCGATTTCCTGCGCCCGGTCGTCATCGGCATGGGTCCGTGCGGGCTGTTCGCGGGGCTGATCCTCGCGCAGATGGGGTTCCGTCCGATCATCCTCGAACGCGGCAAGGCCGTGCGCGAGCGCACCAAGGACACCTTCGGCCTGTGGCGCAAGAGCGTGCTCAATCCCGAATCCAACGTGCAGTTCGGCGAAGGCGGCGCGGGAACGTTTTCCGACGGCAAGCTGTACAGCCAGATCAAGGATCCGAACCACTATGGCCGCAAGGTGCTGGACGAATTCGTCAAGGCCGGCGCGCCCGACGACATCCTGTACCTGAGCCGCCCGCACATCGGCACGTTCCGCCTCGTCAGCATGGTGGAAAAAATGCGTGCGTCGATCCACGAGCTCGGCGGCGAAGTGCGCTTCGAAACCCGTGTCGACGACATCGAAATCGACCAGGGCAAGGTGCGCGCGCTCAAGCTGTCGAACGGGGAAACATTGCGGTGCGACCGCGTGGTGCTGGCCGTGGGCCACAGCGCGCGCGATACGTTCCAGATGCTGCACGACCGCGGCGTCTATATCGAAGCCAAGCCGTTCTCGCTCGGGTTCCGGATCGAGCATCCGCAAGGCGTGATCGATCGCAGCCGCTTCGGCAAGTTCGCGGGCCACAAGCAGCTCGGCGCGGCCGACTACAAGGTGGTCCACCACGCAAGCAACGGGCGCGCGGTCTACAGCTTCTGCATGTGCCCGGGCGGCACGGTGGTCGCCGCGACCTCGGAGCCCGGCCGCGTGGTCACCAACGGAATGAGCCAGTATTCCCGCGCCGAGCGCAATGCGAACGCGGGCATCGTCGTCGGCATCACGCCGGACGACTATCCGGGCGGCCCGCTCGCCGGCATCGCGTTCCAGCGTAAATGGGAAACGCGCGCGTTCGAACTCGGCGGCGGCGATTACCGCGCGCCCGGCCAGCTGGTCGGCGACTTCATCGCGGGCCGGCCGTCGACGTCGCTCGGTGCGGTGGAGCCGTCGTACAAGCCCGGCGTGACGCCGACCGATCTCAGTACCGCGCTGCCGGACTACGTGATCGAAGCGATCCGCGAAGCGCTGCCCGAGATCGACAAGAAGATCGCCGGCTTCGCGATGCACGATGCCGTGCTCACCGGCGTGGAGACGCGCACGTCGTCGCCGATCCGGATTCGGCGCAAGGACGACTACCAGAGCATGAACGTCGAAGGCCTGTATCCGGCCGGCGAAGGCGCCGGCTATGCCGGCGGCATCTATTCGGCGGCGATCGACGGTATCGAAGTCGCGCAAGCGGTCGCGCTCAGCCTGACGTCGGGGCACGCGTCCTGATTAGCGGCACGGGGTCGGCGCGCGCAGGCTCGCCAGCCGAGCGCCGCCGGGCCTGCCCCGCTCGTTGCAACGCTTCGGAAGGGCGAAAGACGCGCCGCCCACGGCCATGCGCCCTTCTTCGGTGCCTCGTGGCAAGCGCTCGCGAGCGACCGCGCGAATTCGGCTGCCACTGCACGACAGCGCCGGCAGTCGACCAAACGGCCAACTTCGCGCGTTCACGTCGATGCCACTGGTAAACTCGGGCAACCCAAGCAACAACTTCATGCCTGACCTATGACCACGCTGTCGCCCGAAGCCTTCGCAGGCCACACTCCAATGATGCAGCAGTACCTGCGCCTTATCTGACGCGGGTCAGCGAAAAAACCTACGCCAAGACTTACGCCTGCTGTTTTGAGAAGCCATTAGCTCAGTCCATCAAGAATCTAGATTCTGGACAAACCCACGGCCGGCCATTACCGATGAAGAAGATGTAGCGAGTGCCTTGTTCTGAAATCGAATTTCTAGCATCCGGCCTTCGCAAGAAACGAATTTTAACCGCCTTAGCAACAACACCCACCTCTGCTTTCAGGGTTGCACTTTCCGGGCTTCCTTCGACTGCTTCAAGGCGACCAAATCTGTATCCAATTGCCATGTAGAAGTGGGCAACCGCGACAACGAATAAGCAAATACCCGCGCCCCCAAACGCTATTCCTCCTACTGAATCACCAGTGATGCCAAAGTACGCAATAGCGCGCTCCAATGCATAGCTACCCAGCAAGGTAGATCCCAGGCCCATGATCGCGTAAGCATTTGCGCGTGACTCTGGTCTCATTTGTAGCCTCACTGAACCGTGATTGATAATTTCAAGAAGCACACCGCCCCCTGATGCGTCCCTGGCTATCGACGAACCCAAACAGTCATAATCTAGGCGATCTAGTAGAGTCGTCCAACGGGAAGTGGTCGCGTTGCGCGTCGTCGCCCCCCGTTTCACTCGGACACGTCCTCGATAGCCTTCAAAATTATTTGCTGGTCGTCAATTACACTCTCATCTCCGGAAAAGCGGGACATTTCCATATGTCCATCGTCGAACACGTCGATCTCGATACGCTCACCGGGCACAGTTATCGAGATCAGAATGGTGTCCGGGCGATGCCAGCCCAATGTATAAAAGAGGCGGCGTTCGTCCAGGTTGCTAAGCAATTCGTACAAAGGATGCGTCATATATCCTCCGTCACGGTCAGCAGATCACGACAAAGCCGAAAATGACGCGGTAGATCGATTCGTTCACGTAGCGGTCTCCGGTCGACATATCGAGGAAATGGACAGAACGTCCGATGCTCGATCAATGAACCCCTACAGTCACAATCTAGACTGTCGACCGCAACTGGCGTGTCGGGGTTAGCACTATGTGGCGGGTTGTGCCCGCAGCGCTACGCGCGTGAGGCAGGACAGGCCCCTGACGCTGCCGAGTCCCCCTACAGCTGGCCAAACGGCCAACTTCGCGCGTTCACGTCGATGCCACTGGTAAACTCGGGCAACCCAAGCAACAACTTCATGCCTGACCTATGACCACGCTGTCGCCCGAAGCCTTCGCAGGCCACACTCCAATGATGCAGCAGTACCTGCGCATCAAGGCCGATCATCCGGACACGCTCGTCTTCTACCGGATGGGCGACTTCTACGAGCTGTTCTTCGAGGATGCGGAAAAAGCGGCACGCCTGCTCGATCTGACCCTCACGCAGCGCGGCGCGTCGGCCGGCACGCCGATCAAGATGGCCGGCGTCCCGCATCACGCGGTCGAGCAATATCTGGCGAAGCTCGTGAAGATGGGCGAATCGGTCGCGATCTGCGAGCAGATCGGCGATCCGGCCACGTCGAAGGGCCCGGTGGAGCGCAAGGTCGTGCGCGTCGTCACGCCCGGCACGCTGACCGATGCCGCGCTGCTGTCCGACAAGAACGATGTCTACCTGCTCGCGATGTGCACCGGCCACAACAAGCGCGGCGTCGCGGTCAACATCGGCCTCGCGTGGCTGAACCTCGCGAGCGGCGCGCTGCGGCTCGCCGAAATCGAGCCCGAGCAGCTCGCCGCCGCGCTCGAACGCATCCGGCCGGCCGAAATCCTGACGCCTGACGGGGCAACCGACGCCATTCCCGCCGGCGCGGGCGCAACCAAGCGCGTGCCGGCCTGGCACTTCGACATCGCATCGGGCACGCAGCGTCTGTGCGACCAGCTCGACGTCGCGAGCCTCGACGGTTTCGGTGCGCATTCGCTGACGAGTGCGTGCGGCGCGGCCGGCGCGCTGCTGCTTTATGCCGCGGCCACGCAAGGCCAGCAACTGCGGCACGTGCGCAGCCTGAAGGTCGAGAACGAAACCGAATACATCGGGCTCGATCCGGCCACGCGCCGCAATCTCGAACTGACCGAGACGCTGCGCGGCACCGAGTCGCCCACGCTGTATTCGCTGCTCGACACCTGCTGCACGACGATGGGCAGCCGCCTGCTGCGTCACTGGCTGCATCATCCGCCGCGCGCATCGGTCGCCGCGCAGTCGCGCCAGCAGGCAATCGGCGCGCTGCTCGATGCGCCGGCCAGCGCGAGCCTCGATGCGCTGCGCAGCGCACTGCGCCAGATCGCCGACGTCGAACGGATCACCGGGCGGCTCGCGCTGCTGTCCGCGCGCCCGCGCGACCTGTCGAGCCTGCGCGACACGTTCGCCGCGCTGCCGGCGCTGCGCGAGCGCATCGGCGCGATCGTCGCGAACGCGGATGCGCTCGCGCGCGTCGACGCGGCGCTCGCGCCGCCCGCCGAATGCCTCGACCTGCTGACGAGCGCGATCGCCACCGAGCCGGCCGCGATGGTGCGCGACGGCGGCGTGATCGCGCGCGGCTACGATGCCGAGCTCGACGAGCTGCGCGACATTTCGGAGAACTGCGGGCAGTTCCTGATCGACCTCGAAGCGCGCGAGCGCGCGCGCACCGGCATCGCGAACCTGCGCGTCGAATACAACAAGGTGCACGGCTTCTACATCGAGGTCACGCGCGGCCAGACCGACAAGGTGCCCGACGACTACCGCCGTCGCCAGACGCTGAAGAACGCGGAGCGCTACATCACGCCGGAACTGAAGACCTTCGAGGATAAGGCGCTGTCCGCGCAGGAACGCGCATTGGCGCGCGAGCGCGCGCTGTACGACTCCGTGCTGCAGGCGCTGCTGCCGTTCATCCCCGAATGCCAGCGCGTCGCCTCGGCCCTCGCCGAGCTCGACCTGCTCGCCGCCTTCGCCGAACGTGCACGCGCGCTCGACTGGGTCGCGCCCACCTTCACCGACGAGATCGGCATCGAAATCGAACAGGGGCGCCATCCGGTCGTCGAAGCGCAGGTCGAGCAGTTCATCGCGAACGACTGCCGGTTCGGCCCCGAGCGCAAGCTGCTGCTGATCACCGGGCCGAACATGGGCGGTAAGTCGACGTTCATGCGGCAGACCGCGCTGATCGCGCTGATGGCGTACGTCGGCAGCTACGTGCCGGCGAAGTCGGCGTGCTTCGGCCCGATCGACCGGATCTTCACGCGCATCGGCGCGGCCGACGATCTCGCAGGCGGCCGCTCGACCTTCATGGTCGAGATGACCGAGGCCGCGGCGATTCTCAACGACGCGACGCCGCAAAGCCTGGTGCTGATGGACGAGATCGGCCGCGGCACGTCGACCTTCGACGGCCTCGCGCTCGCCTGGGCCATTGCGCGCCACCTGCTGGCGCACAACGCGTGCTACACGCTGTTCGCGACGCACTACTTCGAGCTGACGCAACTGCCGGCCGAATTCCCGCAAGCGGCCAACGTCCATCTGTCGGCGGTCGAGCACGGCCACGGTATCGTGTTCCTGCACGCGGTCAACGAAGGCCCGGCGAACCAGAGCTACGGTCTTCAGGTCGCGCAGCTCGCGGGCGTCCCGGCGCCGGTGATCCGCGCCGCACGCAAGCACCTCGCGTATCTCGAACAGCAGTCGGCCTCCCAGCACACGCCGCAACTCGATCTCTTCAGCGCGCCGCCGGCGGCCGTCGACGATCTCGAATGCGCGGATGCGCCGGCGCTGCCCGACACGCCGCATCCGGCGCTCGAAAAACTGCGCGACATCGATCCCGACGATCTCAAGCCGCGCGAGGCGCTCGACCTGCTGTACGAACTGCGCACGCTGGTCCGGTCGCACGATGCCGACGGGCACGCGTAAGCGCATTGCGCGGGGCGTGCCGGCCCGCGCCGCCACCGCGCTCGTCGCGGCGGTTGTTGCGTTCGCGCAGGCCGGGGCGCTGGCCGCGCCGCCCAAGCGCAGCGCCGCGCCCTACTCGTTCGCGGTCGTGTCGGGCGTCATCAACGCCCCGGCGGACGAACCGGCCGCGCAGCGGCTGCTCGATGCGATCGCACGGGAGCGCAACCTCGCGTTCGTCGTCTATGCGGGCGATCTCAAAGGCTCGAAGGAAGCATGCCGCGACACGCTGTATTCGCAGCGCGGCGCGATCCTGGATTCGGCGCGCGTGCCGCTCGTGTTCATTCCCGGCCACGACGACTGGATCGCCTGCAACACCGCGGCGGGAGGCGGCTACGACCCGGTCGAGCGGCTCGATTTCCTGCGGCAGACGCTGCTCGCCGATTCTGCTCTGCCCGACCCGCGTGCGCTGCAGATTACGCGGGAGAGCGAAGTCGCACGGTTCAGGCCGTATCGCGAGAACGCCCGCTGGATGCGCGACGACATCGTCTACGTCGCGCTCAACGTGCCGGCGCCGAACAACCATTATTTGACGGCGGGCGGCCGCAACGGCGAATTCGAGGACCGCGTGATCGCGAACAGCTTCTGGATCGACCACGCGGCCGAATATGCGAAGCGGCGCGAAGCGCGCGCGATGGTCGTGATTTTCGAAGGCGATCCGCAGTTCGAACGCTATGAACGCGCGGAGCGCTTCGCGTGGCTGCGCTTCAACCGGCCGCGCGTACGCGACGGCTTCCGCGAGCTGAAACGAACGCTGGTGAAGGCCGCGGGGGCGTTCCGGGGCCCGATACTGGTGGTGCACGCGAGCGGCGAACCGCTGGCGAACGGCTTTCTGATCGACCGTCCGCTGCATGGCGACGACGGTGAGCTGGTAGGAAACGTGACGCGCGTCACGATCGGACCGCGCCATCCGGCGAATCAGTGGGTGAAGGTAAGCGTATCGCCGGCACGGCAGACGATCTTCAACGTGAGCCTGCAGGAAGTACCGAAGAACCTGCCGGTGCCGCCCACGCTGCCGCTCGTGCCGCGCGACGACGTGCCGCTGCCGCAGATGCCGGAAATCCCCGCGCTGCCGGCGCTGCCCGATGCGTCGTCGGTCGCGCCGCCGTTGCAGGGCGACGGCGCCGCACCGGGCGGCGCGTCGTGGCCTGCACCGCCCCCTGCATCGGGGCCGGTGCCGGGCCTGCCGGCAAGCTCAGTGCAGGGTGCGCCCTGACGGCGCCTCGCCGTCTTCGTCGTCGTCCTCGTCGACGATCTCGAGCCCTTCCGCGCCATGCGCGTGCTCGTGCTCGATTTCGTCTTCGGTGGCTTCGCGCACGTCCTTCACGGTCAGCGCGAAACGCAGCGCCATGCCCGCCAGCGGGTGGTTGCCGTCGAGCACGACCTTGTCTTCGGCGATATCGGTGACCGTATAGATCAGCGAGTCGACTTCCTCGTCACCGTCTTCCGGCGTGCCTTCGAACTGCATGCCCACTTCGAGCGGCTCGGGAAAACGGTCGCGCGGCTCGATCTTCACGAGTTCGGGATCGTAGTCGCCGAACGCGTCCTGCGGCTCGAGCTGGATCTGCGCCTGGTAGCCAGCCTCGTGGCCGTCGAGCTGTTCCTCGATCTTGGGGAACGTGCCATCATAGCCGCCGTGCAGATAGACCATCGGCTCGTCGCTTTCCTCGATCAGGTTGCCCTGTGTGTCCGACAGCTTGTAAGTGACCGACACGACGGTGTTTTTTGCGATTTTCATCCAATTCTCCCAAATACAAGTCTCATTATACGATGCGCAACCGGTCTCAAGCCGAACCGCGGCAAGCCGCTGCCGCCCCGCTCGGCGCGCCGCCCCCCGATCTTCCCACGCCGCTGCTCGGCGGCCTTACGCCGGCGCAATTCATGCGCGGCTACTGGCAAAAGAAGCCGCTGCTGATCCGCCAGGCGATTCCCGGCGTCGCGTCGCCGGTCACGCGCGATGCATTGTTCGAGCTCGCCGCCGACTATGACGCGGAATCGCGATTGATCACCCATTTTCGTAACAAGTGGCAACTGGCGCACGGTCCGTTCGAATCCGACGCGCTGCCCGCCGTTACGCGCAAATCCTGGACCCTGCTCGTGCAGGGGCTCGATCTGCACGTCGACGCGGCGCGCGCGCTGCTCGACCGCTTCCGCTTCATCCCCGACGCGCGGCTGGACGACCTGATGATCTCGTATGCGACGGACGGCGGGGGCGTCGGCCCGCATTTCGATTCGTATGACGTATTCCTGCTGCAGGTCGAGGGCCGGCGCCGCTGGCGGGTCGGCGCGCAGAAGGATCTGTCGCTGCAGCCGGACGTGCCGCTGAAGATTCTCGAAAACTTCGAGCCGAGCGACGAATGGGTGCTGGAGCCCGGCGACATGCTGTATTTGCCGCCGCACATCGCGCACGACGGCGTCGCCGAGGGCGAGTGCATGACCTGTTCGATCGGATTCCGGGCGCCGTCCGCGGGCGAGCTGGGCGCCCAGTTCCTGTACTACCTCGCGGAGCGCGGCGGCCTGCGCGACGCGGGCGGCGACGATCTCTACCGCGATCCGAAGCAGCCGGCCGTCGATGCGCCCGCGCAACTGCCGCCGGCCATGGTCGAACGTGTCGCCGAGATCGTCGACGCGATCCGCTGGCGCAAGCGCGACGTCGCCGAATTCCTCGGCTGCTACCTGAGCGAGCCCAAATCGAACGTCGTTTTCGACCCGCCCGAGCGCCCGCTGTCGGAGGCGGCGTTCGTCGCGCAGGCGTCACGCCGCGGCGTGCGTCTCGACAGAAGGGCCGCATTGATGTATAACGCGCGCTCGTACTTCATTAATGGCGAGGAAGGACCACTCGAGCAAGCCGATGAATGGCTGCCCGAACTGGCCAATCAACGCCAGATGGAGGCGAAACGGTTTGTAACACTATCCCGGGTTCCCTCGATGACAGCCTTGTTGCACGAGTGGTATCGTGCGGGCTGGATACGGGTCGGATGCCGGAATTAGTGTGAGTCGCCCCGTATGCCCGTACAGATCAAATTCTGTATGGGAAAGACAACGTATTGACCCCGCATTTGTCGACGGTCGATAGGAAAGTGCATATAATTTCCGCCCAAGCCGTAGGGAAGATTCACGCTCTAAGAAGTGCATCTCCACCAGCGGCCCAGGTCGGTGTTGGAGCACATTACCGGTATTGTTTCGCGCTGTTGCTTACCTTTAACCATAAAAGGACGTGATCATGAAGAAATCCCTCCTCGTAGCTTCCCTGTTGGCTGCTGTTGCACTGGCTGCTTGCAACAAGAGCGCTGATCAAGCTGCTTCGTCGGCTGCAAGCGACGCGGCTGCTGCTGCTTCGTCGGCTGCTTCGGCAGTTGCTGGTGCTGCGAGCGACGCTTCGGCTGCTGCTTCGTCGGCAACGGCTGCTGCGAGCGACGCTGCTGCTGCAGTGGCGTCGGCTGCTTCGGCAGCGACGGCTGCTCCGGCTTCGGGCGCAAGCCAGTAAGCCTTCAGCGTCAGCTGAAAAAAAACCGGCCCGAGGGCCGGTTTTTTTACGTCTGCCGCTTTCGAATCGAGCGCCCGGCAGTCGCTTCGGGCCGCCGCGGCGGCCCCGCGCTGCTCATCCGAGCGTCAACCAGCCGAAGCCCGCGTCCTGCGAGGCCACGATCACGTCTTCCCCGTCCGTCCCGAGCACGCCGCCAAACGCCTGGCGAGCCAGTTCCGGCAGATTGTTCTGCTGGCTCAGATGGGCCGCGACCAGGTGCTGGAGACGGCTGCGTTCGAGCGACGCGAGGATGTCGGCCGCCGCGTCGTTGCTCAGGTGGCCGTGGTTGCCGCCGATCCGCGCCTTCAGCGACTGCGGATAGCGGCTGGCGGCCAGCATCGCGGTATCGTGGTTGGATTCGAGGACGAGCGCGTCACAGCCGCTCAAAACGGCCGTGATGTGCGGCGTGGCCATCCCGACGTCCGTCAGCACGCCGAGCCGGCGGCTTCCGTCCATGAACACGAACTGGAGCGGTTCCCGCGCATCGTGGGGAACCGTATAGGGCATCACGGCCAGATCGCGTATCGCGGCCGTCTCGTCGCCCCACAGCACGTGCAGATCGACATCGGCCTCGTCCGCGCCGACCGCGCGCGCGGTGCCCCAGCTCATGTAGAGCGGCAGCGACGCGCGGCGCGCGAGCGTCAGCGCACTGCCGACGTGGTCGCTGTGTTCGTGGGTAATGAGGATCGCATCGAGATCGGCGATGCAGAGATTCAGTCGGCCGAGCCGGCGCTCGACCTCCTTGGCGGAAAAGCCGCAGTCGAGCAGCACGCGGGTGGTCGTCGTGCCGCTCGAGGCCTCGACGACCAGCGCGTTGCCTTCGCTGCCGCTTCCGAGGCTGGCGAATCGCACGCGTTCAGTTCAGTTGCGCGTGCAGCAGCGAGATGATCCGCTGCGCGTCCGACGAGTTGTCGATCTGGCCATTCGCGCCGATCACCGCGACCTGCGTGCCGCCGGTGCCTTGCGCGCGCACGTTGACGAGGAACTCCTTGCCCGGCTTCGCCGCCGACGGGCCGCCGTAGAACAGCTTGCCGAACAGGCCGTCACGCTTGAGCTCTTCCATCGAATTCGCATAGCGCACGGTGTACACGCCCTTCTCGCGGTCGCGATTGTCGACCGTGAAGTTGGTCCGGTCGAGCGCGAGGCCCACACGCAGCCAGGCGCGATCGAACGACTCGGCCAGTTGCAGCGTCGCCGCGCCGCCGCTCGTGTCGCTGACCTGCGCCGGCGCCGTCGCGGGGCGCGCATCGGTCAGCAACTGCTTTGCCTGCGCGTCGGTCAGGCCGAACTTCTGCATCAGCTTCGACAGGAACACGGCTTCGAGCACCGGGTTGCGCGGCCGCTCTTCCCAGCGCGACGACGTGCCGCCCTGCGGGCCGACCATCATTTCTTCCATCGCGCTGTGCGTGATCGAGATGTCGGTGTTGCCGTCCGGCGTGCGGTTCACGAGCGTGCGGAAGCGGTCGCGCGTACCCGACGAATACGCGAAATCGATGACCTTGCCGATCGTGCGGCGGAACCAGTCGTCCGGAATGTTCGCGCGGTTCTCGGCCCAGTCGGTGGCCATGATGCCCGTCGACGGCGCATCGGTCTTCAGCGAGAAGCCGTTCTCCTGCCAGAATTCCTTCAGGATCGGCCACAGCTGCTCGGGCGTGCGGCCGTCGACGACGAGCCAGCGGCGGTCGCCGTCGCGCTCGATGTGCATGCCGAGCGGATCCTGCGCGCTCGGGATGCCGTCGGTCGCGTTGCCGGCCTTCGTCGTGGCCCGCGGCGGCAGCGTGCCGAGCCCGGCGTTGGTCGGCGGCGCGACGAACTGCTGCGTCGTCGGCACCGGCTTCAGGTCGCTCGGCACCGCGAGCGGCGGCGCCGAACCGGTGTTCTTGTAGTTGACCCGGTCGGGGGCCAGGTAATCGTTCAGCGTATCGCAGCCAGCGAGCGCGCCCAGCGCCAGCGCCACCACCGACAACTGGATGGCGCGAGAGGAAAAGGCGAAACGTTTCATGAAATCCTTCGTCTTGCTAGAACGCTCGTCAGGAGCGGCGCCGGACGGAGCCGGCCGGTGCGGGTTGATCAGGGGTCGAGCCGGCGGCCGCAGGACGCGGCCGCCTTGCCATCAGAGAACGCCGGCCTCGACGAGGGCCGAACGCACGGCATCGTGGCAGCGCTCGTCGAGCGCCGTGAGCGGCAGCCGGATACCGCCCTGCATCTTGCCCATCGCCTGCAGCGCCCACTTCACCGGGATCGGGTTCGCTTCGATGAACAGGTTCTTGTGCAGCGACAGCAGCTTCATGTGCAGCGTGCGGGCCGTCTGCACGTCGCCGGCCAGCGCCGCGCGGCACAGCTCGCTCATCGCGCGCGGCGCGACGTTCGCGGTCACCGAGATGTTGCCGTGGCCGCCGAGCAGCATCAGCGCAATCGCGGTCGGATCGTCGCCGCTGTAGATCGCGAAATGCTTCGGCGCGGCCTTGATCAGGTGCGCGGCGCGATCGATGTTGCCGGTCGCTTCCTTCACGCCGATGATGCCGGGGACTTCCGCGAGGCGCAGCGTCGTCTCGTGCGCCATGTCCGCGACCGTCCGGCCCGGCACGTTGTACAGGATCACCGGCAGGTCGACCGCTTCGGCGATCGTCCGGAAGTGGCGGTACATGCCTTCCTGCGTCGGCTTGTTGTAGTACGGCACGACCTGCAGCGTCGCGTCCGCGCCGACGGCCTTCGCGTGCTTCGTCAGCTCGATCGCCTCGGCGGTCGAATTGCCGCCCGCGCCCGCGATGATCGGGATGCGTTTCGCCGCATGCTCGACCGCCGTGCGGATCATCAGGATGTGCTCTTCGACGTTGAGCGTTGCCGACTCGCCGCTCGTACCGACGACGACGAGCGCATCGGTGCCTTCCGCGATGTGCCAGTCGATCAGTTTGCGAAACGCCGGCAGGTCGAGACTGCCGTCTTCGAGCATCGGGGTGACGATCGCGGGGATGCTGCCGCGGATTTGAATGCCGTCTTGGGTGCCGTTAGCCATGAAACGCGATTGATTGTGTACCGGTAAACGTTGAGATTGTAGCGGATTAGCCGGGCAGTTCGTAACGTGGAATTCCCGCCCCCGCCTTCGGGGTCGCGCCCTCGCGCACCGCGCAAAGACGCTGGACGAACGCCTCGCGCGGCGCGGCGACGAAACCGTCCTCGTATGCGACCACCCGCAGGTGCCCGCGCACGGCGTCCAGCAACTCGCCCGGGGCGAGCAGGAACGCGGGGTTGGACGGCTTTCCGACCGTTTCGTTTCCTTGCGCGAAGGTTTCGTAGACCAGCACACCGCCCGGCGCCACGGCATCGAGTAGATGGGGCCAGAGCGGGCGATGCAGATAGTTCGTGACGATCACGGCCGCGAACCGCTCGTCGGCCGGCAGCGGCCATGGCGCGCCTTCGAGATCGGCCGCGCGGGCGTCGACGCCGGGAATCGCGCGCAACGCGGCCAGTGCGACCGGATCGCGGTCGAGCGCGACGACCGGATGGCCGCGCGACGCGAACCAGCGTGCATGGCGGCCGCCGCCGGCGGCAACGTCGAGCACCGCACCGCCGGCCGGCACGAGCCGCGCCCATTGCGCGACCCAGCGCGACGGCCCGGCCGGGCCGACGTGGCTGCCTGCGGCGGCGATGACGGATTCGCTCATGCGCCGGATCAGTTGTACGACAGGCCCATCGCGTCGCGCACGTCGCGCATCGTTTCCGTCGCGTACTTGCGCGCCTTGTCGCAACCGTCCGCGACGATCGCGCGCAGCAGCGACGGATCGTCCATGTACTTCTGCGCGCGCTCGAGCATCGGCTGCTGTTCGCGCAGGATGCCCTCGACGACCGGCTGCTTGCAGTCGAGACAGCCGATGCCCGCCGAGCGGCAGCCCTTCTGCACCCACTCGTGCGTCGCTTCGTCCGTGTAGACCTGGTGAAGCTGCCACACCGGGCACTTGTCGGGATCGCCCGGATCGGTGCGGCGCACGCGCGCGGGATCGGTCGGCATCGTGCGGACCTTCTTCGTGATCGTCTCGGCGTCTTCGCGCAGGCCGATCGTGTTGCCGTACGACTTCGACATCTTCTGCCCGTCGAGGCCCGGCATCCGCGACGCCTCGGTCAGCAGCGCCTGCGGCTCGACCAGGATGATCTTGCGCGCGCCTTCGAGATAGCCGAACAGGCGCTCGCGGTCGCTCATCGACAGGCTTTGCGATTCCTGCAGCATCGCGCGCGCCTGTTCGAGCGCCTCGTCGTCGCCTTCCTGCTGATACGCGTTGCGCAGCTCGTGATAGAGCTTCGCGCGCTTGCCGCCGAGCTTCTTCGCGGCTTCGAGCGCCTTCTCCTCGAAACCGGGCTCGCGGCCGTACAGGTAGTTGAAGCGGCGCGCGATCTCGCGCGTCATCTCGACGTGCGGCACCTGATCCTCGCCGACCGGCACGAGCGAGCCGCGATACAGCAGGATGTCGGCGGCCATCAGCACCGGGTAGCCGAGGAAGCCGTAGGTGGACAGGTCCTTGTCCTTCAGCTTCTCCATCTGCTCCTTGTAGGTCGGCACGCGTTCGAGCCAGCCAAGCGGCGTGCTCATGCCGAGCAGCAGCGCGAGTTCCGCGTGCTCGGGCACCTTGCTCTGGATGAACAGCGTCGCCTGCGCCGGATCGATGCCGGACGCGAGCCAGTCGATCAGCACGTCCCATACGTTCTTCTCGATGACCTCGGGCGTCTCGTAGTGCGTCGTCAGCGCATGCCAGTCGACGACGCAGAAGAAGCACGGGTACTCGGACTGCAGCTTCACCCAGTTTTTCAGCACGCCGTGGTAATGACCGAGGTGCAGCGATCCGGTGGGTCGCATGCCGGAGAAAATACGTTCTGGGAACATGATTGTCGTTAGAAAAGCGAGGCGAAGGGAGACAGGATGGCGCTCAGCACGGCATAGCCGACATTGACGAGCGGACGCAGCCAGAAGTTCGTCAGCACGCCCGTCGTGACGAGCACGAGGACGATGATGAAACCGTACGGCTCGATGCGCGACAGCGCGATCGATTGCCTGGTCGGCAGCAGCGCCGCCAGGATGCGGCCGCCGTCGAGCGGCGGCAGCGGAAAGAGGTTCAGCACGCCGAGCACGAGGTTTGCGCTGACGCCGGCCAACGCCATGCGCGTGAAGAACGGCTCGTCGACGCCGACGGCCGGCAGCACGAGGGTCAGCACGCCCCAGACGAGCGCCTGCACGAAGTTGCAGGCCGGGCCCGCGAGGGCGACCCACAGGCTGCCCCAGCGCGGATTGCGCAGGTTACCGAACGACACCGGCACCGGCTTCGCATAGCCGAACAGGAACGCGCCGCCGGTGAGGAAGTACATCGCGAGCGGAATGGCGATCGTGCCGAGCGGATCGATGTGACGCATCGGATTGAACGACACGCGCCCCATCGCATAGGCGGTATTGTCGCCGAGCAGACGCGCGGCATAGCCATGCGCGGCCTCGTGCAGCGTGATCGCGAAGATCACGGGTAGCGCGTAGACGGCGATGGTCTGTATCAGGGAAGCATCCATATCGCGTTATTGTAACAAGCGCACTCGCGCAAAAATGGCACGGCGCGTCATGCGGCCGAGAGCCCGAAGGGTTCGAGGGAGCCGCGCCCCGCGCGGATGAGTTCGGGCGCATCGCCGGTCAGGTCGATCACCGTCGACGGCTCGCGCGGGCACGCGCCGCCGTCGATCACGAGGTCGACCTGTTTCTCGAGCCGCGTGCGGATTTCCTCGGGATCGTTCAGCGGTTCGTCGTCCGGCGGCAGGATCAGCGTCGTGCCGAGCAGCGGCTGGCCGAGCGACTCCAGCAGCGCGAGCGTGATCGCGTGATCGGGCACGCGCAGCCCGATCGTCTTGCGCGACGGGTGCGACAGCCGGCGCGGCACTTCCTTCGTCGCCTGCAGGATGAACACGTACGGGCCCGGCGTCACCGACTTGATCTGCCGGTACTGGCGGTTGTCGACCATCGCGAAATTGGCGAGCTCCGACAGGTCGCGCACGAGCAGCGACAGATGCTGCTTTTCGTCGAGGCCGCGAATCCGGCGCACGCGCTCGACCGCGTCCTTGTCGTCGAGATGGCACGCGAGCGCATAGCTCGAATCGGTTGGCATCGCGATCACGCCGCCCTTGCTGACGATCTCCACCGCCTGCTTGATCAGGCGCGGCTGCGGATTATCCGGATGAATCCTGAAGAACTGGGACATGGGGACACGTAAAGAGGGAGAAGTCGGATGCGCGCAACGGCGGCGACACGGGCGGCCCGAAGCCGCCCGGCGTCAGAGCCAGCGCTCCCAGACCGGCGTCAGGTCGGGCGGCAGCGGCGGCAGGCTGCCGAGCTCGATGCGGCCCTCGCCCGGCGCATGGAAATCCGAGCCGCGCGATACTTCGAAGCCGAAGCGGCGCGCGACGTCCGCGTATTCGCGGTACTGGTCGGGCGTGTGGCTGCCGGTGATGACCTCGATCGCGCGGCCGCCGAGATCGATGAACTCGCCGAAGAACGCGTCGAATTCGACCGGCGTATAGCGATAGCGGCCCGGATGCGCGACCACCGCTTCGCCGCCTGCCGCGCGGATCCAGCCGACCGCGTCGGACAGCGACGCCCAGCGATGCGGGACGAAGCCGGGCTTGCCGTCGCCCAGCAGGCGGTCGAACACGTCGGACGTCGACTCGGCATGGCCGTTTTCGACGAGAAAGCGGGCGAAGTGCGTGCGCGAGATCAGGTCGGGATTGGACACGTATCTCAGCGCGCCTTCGTAGGCGCCGGGAATGCCGAGCGTCGCGAGCTGCTCCGCGATCGCCAGCGCGCGCGCCGCGCGGCCGTGGCGCGTGCGGTACAGGCCATCGACCAGCGCCGGATGGGTGGGATCGATGTTCAGACCGACGATGTGCACGGTGCGCGACGCCCACGTGACCGAAATCTCGACGCCGCTCAGGTAGCGCATGCCGAGTGCTTCCGCCTCGCTGCGCGCCGCCGCCTGGCCGCCGATCTCGTCGTGGTCGGTCAGCGCCCACAGGGTCACGCCGCCCGCATGCGCGCGGCGCGCGACGTCGGCAGGCGGCAGCAACCCGTCGGAAACATTGGAATGGCAGTGGAGATCGGCGTTCATTATCAGCATCGCAGGTAAGGCCTCATTCTACTGCAACGCCGCAATTGCGCCGCCCGCGTGCCCTGCCGCCGGCGCCACGCGCCTACGCGCAGAACGCCTCGATCAGCGCCGCGATCTGCTCGGGCTGGTCGTGATGCACCATGTGGCCGGCATCCTCGACGAGCTTCTCGCGCCAGTCGGGGAACGCATTGAAGCGCGCCTTGAATTCGGGCAGCGGGATGTCGCCGGCAAGGTGCGCGAGCGTCGGCGAATTGACGGCCTCGACGTGCAGCACCTTCGCACGCACCTGCTTCCAGATCGCCATGACTTCGTCGAGCCGGTACAGCAGCGGGCCCGGCATCTTGTGCGCCGGGTCCGCCAGCAGATGGTAGAGGCCGTCGTCGCCGCGTTTCGACCAGTGGGCGGCCAGAAACGCGGCGCGGCGCGGGTCGAGCCTCGGATTGGTCTTGATCAGGCGCGCCGCCACGTCGTCGAGCGAGGCGTACGGCCGCAGCGCGGGCGGCTCGCGCAGTTCGTCGAGCCACCCGCGCAGCCGGCGCGGCGCCTGGTCGGCTCGCGCCGGCGCGAGCCCGAAACCTTCGAGGTCAACGACGCGCCGCACGCGTTCCGGCCGCGCGCCGGCATACAGGCACACGACGTTCGCGCCCATGCTGTGTCCGACCAGGTTGATCTCGCCGGTCGGTGCGTAGCGGTCGACGAGCGCATCGAGGTCGCCCAGGTATTCGTGGAACCAGTAGTGACCGCCGCCCTGCCTCGCGACCGGCCAGTCGGACAGCCCGAAGCCGCGCGCGTCGGGCGCGATCACCTGCCAGTCGCCCGCGAGCGCATCGACGACGAACTGGAACGACGCCGCGACGTCCATCCAGCCGTGCAGCATGAACAGCGTCGGCGCGTCGGGCCGGCCCCAGCGCCGCACATGCAGCCGGACGCCGCGCACCGTGACGAAATCGGAAACAGAACTCGAGGCACTCATCGCAGCCGCCAAAAAAAGAATGGTCGTTCGATTATAGCGGCGACGCTCCGGTTCCGGCGGCCGGCAATCGAGGTGCCGCTCTAGCGGCGAGGTCGTTCGAGGGCCGGGCGGCAGACACCATCGGCGAGACACGCGAGCCGGCCCACGACCACCCGGACACGGCCGAACGCGATCCGGCTAATGCGCGGTGCGCCCGTCCGCCGCGTCCTGCGCGGCCAGTTCGTCGAGTTCGGCCTGCTCGAAGCCGGCATCGCGCCGCGCATCGAAATTGAACGGGCCACGCAGCCGCGGCGCGTGGTACTGCTCGGCGAGCTGCCGATAGGTCGGCACGGGGTCGCGCCCGGCTGCGTCGCACAGATGGCGGAACCAGCGGTTGCCGATCGCGACATGGCCGATTTCGTCGCGCAGGATCACGTCGAGGATCGCGGCCGACGCATCGTCGCCCGCCTGCACGAGCCGCGCGCGGATCGGCGGCGACGCGTCGAGCCCGCGGGCCTCGAGCGTGCGCGGCACGAGCGCCATGCGCGCCAGCACGTCGCCCTTGGTCCGCTCGCACATCTCCCACAGCCCGTTGTGCGCGGGAAAATCGCCGTATGCATGCCCGAATGCCGCGAGACGATCGGACAGCAGCGTGAAGTGATAGGCCTCCTCGGCCGCGACCTTCAGCCAGTCCGCGTAGAACGCGTCGGGCATGCCCGCGAATCGCCAGACCGCGTCGAGCGCCAGGTTGATCGCATTGAACTCGATATGGGCGAGCGCGTGCAGCAGCACGGCGCGCCCTTCGGGCGATCGCATGCTGCGCCGCTGCAACTCGCGCGGCTCGACGAGCGGCGGCCGCGCCGGGCGCCCGGGCAGATCGGCCGGTTCGCGCAGTTGAAGCGACGGCACGATCGCGGCCTGCCCGGCCCGCAGCGCATCGTGCAGCGCGCGTACCTGCGCGGCTTTCGCCGCCGGCTCGGCAGCTCGCAGCGCATCGAGCGCCACGCTGCGCACGCAGGCGGGCGCCGTGCCGAAAGAAGAAGACGCGATGCTCATAAACGGGGACACCTTGCGTACGCGGCGTGGGAGCACAGGCACGCGACGGTTTACAATATGCGTTTGTTCCGCGGCGCCAGGCGCCGGGCAAACCGGACGCGCCATTCTACCGGCGCCCGTCATCGAAGATCACCAAGGAGACTCCGTGACGATCTACAAGCTGGGCGATACGGCCCCGACGATCCACGAAAGCGTATTCGTCGCCGATACGGCGGCCATCATCGGCAAGGTCGTGCTCGAGGAAAACGCGAGCGTATGGTTCGGCGCGACGATTCGCGGCGACAACGAGACGATTGCGGTCGGCGCCGGCAGCAACGTCCAGGAAGGCGCGGTTTTGCATACCGACCCGGGCTTTCCGCTGACGATCGCCGAGAACGTGACGATCGGGCACCAGGCGATGCTGCATGGCTGCACGATCGGCGAAGGTTCGCTGATCGGGATTCAGGCGGTGGTCTTGAATGGCGCGGTCATCGGCCGCAACTGTCTGGTTGGTGCCGGCGCCGTCGTGACGGAAGGCAAGACGTTCCCGGACAACTCGCTGATTCTCGGCGCACCGGCGAAAGTCGTGCGCGAGCTGTCGGCCGAAGACATCGCGCGGCTGCGCGCAAACGCGAAGACGTATGTCGAGCGGCGCGCGCATTTCAAGGAGCAACTCGTGCGGATCGGGTGATTCGCACGGATTTCAAGGAAGAAGAGTGAGCGACCAGTTACAGAAATTCATGTTCAATGCGGCGCCCGTGCGCGGCGAGATCGTTTCGCTGCGCAACACGTGGCAGGAGGTGCTCGCCCGCCGCGACTACCCTGCCCCCGTGCGCACGGTGCTCGGCGAGATGATGGCCGCGTGCGCGCTGCTGTCGGCGAACCTGAAATTTCACGGCACCCTGATCATGCAGATCTTCGGCGACGGGCCGGTCCAGATGCTGGTCGTCCAGTGCGGGTCCGATCTGTCGATGCGTGCGACCGCGAAGTTCTCGGGTGACGCCGCGCAGACGATCGGCGACGACACGCGCTTCGCATCGCTCGTCAACGCGAGCGGCCACGGCCGCTGCGTGATCACGCTCGACCCGGCCGACAAGCTGCCGGGTCAGCAGCCGTATCAGGGCATCGTGCCGCTGAACGGCGTCGACGGCCCGCTGGAATCGGTGTCGCAGGTGCTCGAGCAGTACATGCGCCACTCGGAACAGCTCGACACGCGGCTGTGGCTCGCCGCCGATCGCGACCGCGCGGTCGGCATGCTGCTGCAGAAGCTGCCGGGCGACGGCGGCATCGTGCCGCGCAACGCCGAAACCGATATCGACACGTGGGAACGCGTGTGCACGCTCGGCGGCACGCTGTCCGCGAAGGAACTGCTCGAGGTCGAACCGGAAGTGGTGTTCCGGCGGCTGTTCTGGCAGGAAAACGTCCAGCACTTCGAACCGGCCAGCACGCGCTTCCAGTGCTCGTGTTCGCGCGAGAAGGTCGGTGCGATGCTGCGCATGCTCGGTCGTGAAGAAGTCGACAGCGTGATCGTCGAGCGCGGCCACGTCGAGATCCACTGCGAATTCTGCAACCAGCGCTATGAATTCGATCCGGTCGACGTCGCGCAACTGTTCGCGGCGCCCGGTGTCGAAACCGGTATCGCGCCCGCGACCGACCAGCGTCACTGAGCCGCGCGTGGGCCGAGCGCCCGTGCCCGCCACCGGCGTGGCACGGGCGCATAATGACGCACGAGCGCCGCATGCGCGGCTCAGGCGCCGGAGGTTCGGCCTTCGGCACAAGCCGCTTTCCACGGTCGGCGCACCGCAGGAGAAACACATGAATCGCCGCCCCTTTTGCGCCATCCGCACCATCGTCCTGACGAGCATGGCCGCCGGCACGCTCGCGCTTGCCGGCTGCGCGATGCCGCCGCCGACTTCCACGATCCTGAGCCGCCTGCCCGAACCGGGCGCGTCGGGTGGTCAGCCGCCCGTGTTGTCGAGCGCCGAACGCAAGCGCTACGACGAGATCGATCAGCAAGTCCTGCGCGAGCAGAACAGCGCGATGGCGGCGGAAGCGGCCGCGCGCGCGTGGGCTTATTACTCGCCGCCGCCCGTGACGGTCTACGGCGGATATTACGGCGGCGGATGGGGCAATCGCTGGGGCTCGGGCATCGGCTACGGCTACCCGGGCTGGTGGTGGTGAGCAGGCATCGCCCGATCGATTGACGACTGGCAGGAAATAAAAAAGCGCGGTATTTCCCGCGCTTTTTCAATGGGTTCGAGGTATCGCGCTCAGTGATGCGCGGCCTTGCCCTTGTCGCCGCCATGATGCCGCGACGGCTTCGCGATCGACTGCGGATTCGGCACGACCCGCACGGGCGCCGCCGAGACGGTACCGCGCGTCGACGTATTCGCCGGCGTGTTGTTCGTCGGCCCCGCAGGCGCGTTCGGCGATACGAACTGCACGAATACTTCGCCGTCCTTGACCATGCCCATCTCGTAGCGCGCACGCTCCTCGATCGCCGCGGTGCCGCTCTGCAGATCCTGCACTTCGCCGGCGGTGCGCTCGTTGCGCAGCTTCTCGTCCGCGTTCTTCCGGAGCTGGTCGTCGAGCTGCTGACGCAATTCATGCACCCGCAGCCAGCCGCCGTGTCCCCACCATAGGGGGTACTGAATGAGCGCCAGCAAGGCAATCAGGACGACAGTGACAAGCCGCATGTAAGAGACGCAGATATAAGAAGCGCCGCTCCGCGCACAGGCACAGAGCGGCGTCGAGATGACGAACCCGATAGTAGCGCGTTAGCGCAGGTTATAGAAAGCCGATTTACCCGGGTAGCTCGCGATGTCGCCGAGGTCTTCCTCGATGCGCAGCAGCTGGTTGTACTTCGAGATACGGTCGCTGCGCGACAGCGAACCCGTCTTGATCTGGCCGGCATTCAGGCCGACCGCGATGTCCGCGATGGTCGAATCTTCGGTTTCGCCCGAGCGGTGCGAGATCACGGCCGTGTAGCCCGCGCGCTTCGCCATTTCGATCGCCGCGAACGTTTCGGTCAGCGTACCAATCTGGTTGATCTTGATCAGGATCGAGTTCGCGATGCCCTTCTCGATGCCTTCCTTCAGGATGCGCGTGTTCGTGACGAAGAGATCGTCGCCAACGAGCTGCACCTTCTTGCCGAGGCGGTCGGTCAGCAGCTTCCAGCCGTCCCAGTCGCTTTCGTGCATGCCGTCCTCGATCGACACGATCGGGAACTTGTCGGCGAGCGTCGCGAGGTAGTCGGTGAATTCGGCCGACGACAGTTGCAGGCCTTCGCCCGCGAGCTGGTACTTGCCGTCGTGGTAGAACTCGGATGCCGCGCAGTCGAGCGCGAGCAGCACGTCTTCGCCCGCACGGTAGCCGGCCTTCTCGATCGCCTGCAGGATCGTCGACAGGCACTCGTCGTTGCTGCCGAAGTTCGGCGCGAAACCGCCTTCGTCGCCGACCGCCGTGCTCATGCCGCGGTCGCTGAGGATCTTCTTCAGCGCGTGGAACACTTCGGCGCCGCAACGCAGCGCTTCACGGAACGTCGGCTGGCTGACCGGGACGATCATGAATTCCTGGATGTCCAGGCTGTTGTTCGCGTGCGCGCCGCCGTTGACGATGTTCATCATCGGCACCGGCAGCTGCATCGCGCCCGAGCCGCCGAAGTAGCGGTACAGCGGCAGGCCGGCCTCTTCGGCGGCGGCCTTCGCGACGGCCATCGACACGGCCAGCATCGCGTTCGCGCCGAGGCGCGACTTGTTGTCGGTGCCGTCCAGCTCGAGCAGCGTTTTGTCGAGGAACGCCTGTTCCGACGCGTCGAGGCCCATGATGGCTTCGGAGATTTCGGTGTTGATGTGCTCGACCGCCTTCAGCACGCCCTTGCCGTTGTAGCGGCCGGCTTCGCCGTCGCGCAGCTCGATCGCTTCACGCGAGCCGGTGGACGCGCCCGACGGCACCGCCGCGCGGCCCATCGTGCCCGATTCGAGCAGCACGTCGCATTCGACGGTGGGGTTGCCGCGCGAATCCAGAATCTCGCGGCCGATGATATCTACGATTGCACTCATGGGTTTCCTCTGAGAATGACGATGGATTCTTCAAACTGCGACGGCGTGCGTGCCGGAACCGCTTTCGCTACAGACGCGCGAAGCCGTCGCAAGGTTCATTCGATCTTTAATTGAAATCGTTTTCCAGGAACGGATTGCGCTTCACCGCCTGGTCGAGCGTGACGAGGGTCTCCAGCAGCGCGCTCATCCGGTTCAGCGGCACCGCGTTCGGGCCGTCCGATTTCGCCTCGGCCGGATTCGGGTGCGTTTCCATGAAGAGGCCCGCGACGCCCGTCGCGACCGCCGCACGGGCGAGCACCGGCACGAATTCGCGCTGGCCGCCCGAGCTCGTGCCCTGCCCGCCCGGCAACTGCACCGAGTGGGTCGCATCGAACACGACCGGCGCGTTCGTCTCGCGCATGATCGCGAGCGAACGCATGTCCGACACGAGGTTGTTGTAGCCGAACGAGACGCCGCGCTCGCACGCCATGAAGCGGTCTTCCGACAGCCCGGCTTCACGCGCCGCGTCGCGCGCCTTGTCGATCACGTTCTTCATGTCGTGCGGCGCGAGGAACTGGCCCTTCTTGATGTTCACGGGCTTGCCCGAGCGCGCGCACGCATGGATGAAATCGGTCTGGCGGCACAGGAACGCCGGCGTCTGCAGCACGTCGACGACCGACGCGACCTGCTCGATCTCGTCGATCGAATGCACGTCGGTCAGCACCGGCAGGCCGAGCTGGCGCTTCACCTCGCCGAGGATCCGCAGCCCCTCGTCCATTCCGAGACCGCGAAACGACTTGCCCGAGCTGCGGTTCGCCTTGTCGTAGGACGACTTGTAGATGAACGGAACGTTCAGCTTCTCGCAGATTTCCTTCAGGCGGCCGGCCGTGTCGATCGTCATTTGCTCCGATTCGACGACGCAGGTACCCGCGATCAGGAAGAACGGCTGGTCGAGACCGACCTCGAAATCGCACAGCTTCATGCTTGCACTCCGCGCGCTTGCTTGTTGGCGAGCGCGGCTTCGACGAACGACTTGAACAGCGGATGACCGTCACGCGGCGTGGACGTGAATTCCGGGTGGAACTGGACGCCGACGAACCACGGGTGCATCGAACGCGGCAGCTCCATCATCTCCGGCAGATCCTCGCTCGGGGTACGGGCGCTGATGATAAGGCCGCCGGCTTCGAGCTGGGGCACGAAGCGGTTATTGACTTCATAACGGTGGCGATGGCGCTCGTTCACGTCCTTGCCGTAGATTTCCTCGGCCATCGTGCCCGGCTTGATCGGGCAGCGCTGCGAACCCAGACGCATCGTGCCGCCGAGGTCGGATTCCTCGGTGCGCGTCTCGACCTTGCCTTCGCGGTCGTACCATTCGGTGATCAGCGCGACCACGCGCTCCGGCGTGTCCGGATCGAATTCCGTGCTGTTCGCCTGCTTCAGGCCGACGACGTCGCGCGCGAATTCGATCACCGCGAGCTGCATGCCGAGACAGATGCCGAGATACGGCACCTTCGACTCGCGCGCGTAGCGAACCGCGGCGATCTTGCCTTCCGTGCCGCGACGGCCGAAACCGCCCGGCACCAGCACGGCGTCGAGATGCTTGAGGCTGTCGACGCCGTTCGTCTCGAGCTCTTCCGAGTCGATGTATTCGATGTTGACCTTGGTCGACGTGTGGATCGACGCATGGCGCAGCGCCTCGATCAGCGACTTGTACGACTCGGTCAGGTCGACGTACTTGCCGACCATGCCGATCGTCACTTCGTGCTGCGGGTTTTCGAGCTTCTCGACGAGCGTCGACCACATGCTCAGGTCGGCGTCCTTCGGCGACAGCTTCAGCTCCTCGCAGATGATCCGGTCGAGGCCCTGGTCGTGCAGCATCTGCGGAATCTTGTAGATGCTGTCGGCGTCCCACACGGAGATCACGGCGTCTTCCGGCACGTTCGAGAACATCGAGATCTTCTTCGATTCGTCGTCGGGAATGCGGCGATCCGCGCGGCACAGCAGCACGTGCGGCAGGATGCCGATCTCGCGCAGCTTCTGCACGCTGTGCTGGGTCGGCTTCGTCTTCAGCTCGCCGGCCGTCGCGACGTACGGCACGAGCGTCAGGTGCACGAAGCACGCGCTGTTGCGGCCGAGGCGCAGGCTCATCTGGCGTGCGGCCTCGAGGAACGGCAGCGACTCGATGTCGCCGACCGTGCCGCCGATCTCGACGATCGCGACGTCCGGCTCGCCGCAGGTGGCCGATGCCGCCCCGCGCTCGATGAACGCCTGGATTTCGTTCGTGATGTGCGGAATGACCTGCACGGTCTTGCCGAGATAGTCGCCGCGGCGCTCCTTGCGGATCACCGATTCGTAGATCTGGCCGGTCGTGAAGTTGTTGGCCTTGCGCATCTTCGTGCTGATGAAGCGCTCATAGTGGCCGAGGTCGAGGTCGGTCTCCGCTCCGTCTTCCGTCACGAACACTTCGCCGTGCTGGAACGGGCTCATCGTGCCGGGGTCGACGTTGATGTAGGGATCGAGCTTGAGGAGGGTGACTTTCAGACCGCGCGATTCGAGGATCGCGGCGAGAGAGGCGGCGGCAATACCCTTGCCGAGGGAAGAAACTACGCCGCCGGTGACGAAAACATATTTGGTCATCGCTGGATGCTCGCGGGAAAAACGGATTATACCGTAAAGCCCGCCCTTTTCTCAGCAATTGACGCGATGATCGCGCCCTTTCGTACCGCCCCGCGCGGCGGTGCGCGCCGGCGCGAACCGGCCGGCCGGTCGGCGCCACGCGCATGCGCCGGCGGGCGCTCGGCGCACCGGACGAAACGTCAGGCGCGCCTCGCGAGCGGCGCGCCGGCCTGCGAAATGCCGCCCGAAATGCCGCCCTCTTCCGCCTTCAGCGAATTCAGCATCCGCTGCAATGCGCGGGCGGTCTCGATCGGCCGCTCCATCGGGAACAGATGACTGCCTTCCAGCCATTCGATGCGCCCGCGCGTCGCACGGCGCGTCGCATCGAGCCCGACCTGCCGCACCTCGCGCGAGCGCGTGCCGGCGAGAAAGCCGAGCGGCACCGGCGCGCCGTGCGCGAGCCGCGGGCCGAGCGTGTGCGGCAGCGTCCGGTAGATCAGGTATTCGACCTGCCGGTCGAACGCGAGCGCGCGTGCGCCGTCGGGGCCGGCCTGCGGGATGCCGTAGTCGATATAGTCGGCGAGCATCCGTTCGTCCCAGCGCGCGAACGCGGGCTTCTCGCGGAAGTGCCGCCAGACTTCGTCGCGGCTCATCCAGCGCGTGCGCCGGTTGCGCGTCGCCGCGGCCGGCGACAGCCGCTCGTCGAGCCCCGCCCACTGGCTCGCGCGCAACGCGCCGGCACGCCAGCCCGCGATGATCGGCGAATCGATCATCACGACGCCGCGCACCCACTGCGGCTTCTTCAGCGCGGCCATCAGCGACAGGTAGCCGCCGAGCGAATGGCCGACGAGCCAGACCGGGCGCTCGTAGCGGCTGCCGATATCGTCGAGCAGTTGTTCGACGAGATGCGGCCAGTCGCGCGTCACCGGGTAGCGGCGGTCGTGGCCGATCCGTTCGATGTAGCGCAGCTCGTAGTCGTCGGCGAGTTCGGCGAAGATCGTCCGGTACGTCGACGCCGGGAAGCCGTTCGCGTGCGAGAAGTGGAGGATGTCCTTCAAATGCCGGTGTCTCCTTTGTCGACGAGAGTTAGCGCTTTAGCGCCTACTCTCGTCCCATGCTTCGCGGTGGAGGAGAGTGAGTGCTTTAGCCCTTGCTCCCGCCCCATGCTTCGCGGTCGACGGGAGGGGGTGCGTCGGCGCTTATGCCATTCCCATGCGTCATATTTCTGTCGGAACCGGGCCTCGGCACGGCACGCCGGCACCGGGCCGCCCGTCCCGATACGCCGGCCGTCGCCACGCTTACCGGTCCATCCAGTACCGGCGCCGTTCGTCGCGATAGCGCGCGAATGCGAACCCGCCGCCGGCCGGCGCGACGTCGAACCGCACGGCGCCGTCGCGATCGGTGCGCGGCAGCGGAATCCCGCGCGCCTCGTAGCGGGCGAGCACGGTCCGATGCGGATGCCCGAAACGATTGCGATAGCCTACAGGAAATACCGCGACGCGCGGCCCGACCGAATCGAGGAAAGGCTCGACCGACGACGTGCGGCTGCCGTGATGCGGAACGACCAGGATCTGCGCGGGCAGCGCATCGCGCGCATCGGCCACCAGCCGGCGCTCGGCGGCCGCCTCGATGTCGCCCGTCAACAGGGCCGACGTGCCGCCCGCGTCGATGCGCAGCACGCACGATTGCCCGTTCGACGAACCCGTGCCCACCCCGTCCGGCGGCCACAGCATCGTAAAGACGACGCCGTCCCAGGTCCAGCGCTGCCCGGCCGCGCACGGCAGCCGATCGGCCACGCCGGCCGCCTGCGCCTCGCGCCACAGCCGGTGCCGCGGCGCAATGCCGGCCAGCAGCTGGCGCACGTCGGTCGCCGCATAGACGGCCGAAGCACCGCCTGCATGATCGGCATCCGCATGACTGAGCACGAGCGAATCGATCGCCGCGATGCCGCGCGCCCGCAACGCCGGCGCGACGATCCGCGTACCGGCATGCGTCGATTCCGCGCCGGGCCCCGCATCGAACAGCAAGATCCGCCGCGCGGTCTCGACCAGTACCGCCGCGCCCTGCCCGACGTCGAGCACGGTCAGCCGGAAGCCGCCCGCCGGCGGCGCGTCGGGCGCCGGCGCGACGAGCGGCAGCCACGTGAGCGGCGCCGCCCAGCGCAACGGCCAGCCGCGCGGCATCAGCGCCCAGGCGACGCCCACGCATGCCAGCGCCAGTACCGGCCACTCGGGCATGCGCAGCCAGAGCACGCCGGCCGGCCAGTCGGCCAAGTGCCCGAGCAGCGTCATCATCGGTGCGAGCGCCGCATGGGCCAGCATGAACGCACCGGCATCGAACGGCGCCGGCAACGCGATGCCGGCCAGCACGACGGGCGTGACGACCGAGCTGACCCACGGAATCGCGAACGCATTGCCGAACGGGCCCGACAGGGAAACCTGCGCGAACCATGCGGCGGTGAGCGGCGCGAGACCGATCGTCACCGCGTACTGCACGCGCGTGGCCTCGGCGATGCGGCGCCGGCAGCGCGTCGCCCACCCGCGCAATCGCCTCCGCAAGCCGGCCGTGCGGCTTTCCGCGCCCGTTTCGTCGTTCTCGTCGATCCCGTCGTTCTCATCGAGTTCGCGCACCGCGCGCCAGCCGGCGACGGCCTGCAGGATCACGGCGACCGCGCCGAACGACAGCCAGAATCCGGCCGACAGCACGGCCCACGGATCGGCGAGCAGCACGCCGCCGAGCGCCGCGCACAGCACCGCGGAGGTCGGCACACTGCGGCCGGCCAGATACGCGACGCCGCCGCCCGCGATCATCCACCACGCGCGCTGTGCCGGCACGTTGAAGCCGGCGAGCGCGGCGTAGCCCGCAGCAGCGACCAGCGCGGCAAGCGCGGCCGCGTACGGCGCCGGCAACACGAGCGTCGCGGCCCGCGCGCGCCAGCGCATGCGGCGCCAGACCATCGACACGAGCCAGCCGGCGATCGCGCCGACCAGCCCGACATGGAGACCCGAAATCGCGACCAGGTGGCTCGTGCCGGTGTTGCGCAGCACGCGCCAGTCGTCGTCACCGATGCCCGACTGGTCGCCGATCGCCAGCGCGGCGACGATGCCGCGGTGCGCCGCATCGGTGCCGAGCACCTCGCCGATGCGTGCCCGCAGCGCGTCGCGCACCCGGTCGATCGATGCACGCCATCCCGCCGCGCGCGCATCGAGCAATACGGCCCGACGCGGCGCACTGACATAGCCGATCGCGCGAATGCCCGCCGCGAGCCACGCCGCCTCGCTGTCGCGCACGCCGGGATTGGCCTCGGCATGCGGACGCTTGAGACGCACGACGAAACGCCAGCGCTGGGCCGCCCGCAAATCGGGAAGCGCATCGCGTGTCGCGGGTGCGCCGTATGCGCGCCACGACAAGCGGATCAATGGCGGAAAACGGGCGAGCCCCGCATCGTTCGATTCGACCGCGAACAGCAGCCGCGCCCCCGTCTCGTCGACGACCGGCAATCCGCGGATCACACCCGTGACGACGATGTCGCGCCCTTCCCACTCCGGCGGGAGGCCGTCGTCGAGCCGCCACTCGGCCCGCGCGGCCGCATAGCCGAACCCCGCGACGCAGGCCGCGAACACACACAGCATCCAGCCGCATGCCACGACCGCACGCGTGCGCCGTCGACGCATGCACCACGCGCCCAGCGCCGCGCAGCCCGCGAGCACGGCTGCTCCGACCGTCCATGCGATCGCCCCCGGCAACGCCGCCTGCCGCTGCAGCACGACGACGCCGAGCGCGAACGCGATCCACCACACGCGCATTCCGCCTCCTCGTCGACCCGGCGCCAGCCCTGCCCGGGCGGCGCCTTCCGGCAACGATTATGCGGACGAAAGTGCGAGTCGCGGCAGCGCGGCGAGCGCGTTAGCCGAAGTGCATACAGCCAGTTCGCCAGTATCGAGCCCGCGCAATTCGGCGAGCACGCCGCCGATGCGCGGCACCTGGTCGGGTGTGTTGCGGGATTTGTATGCCCATTCGGGCGCGATGTCGGGCGCGTCGGTTTCGACGACGAGCGCGTCGAGCGGCAACTCGGTGGCGAGCCGGCGGATCTGCCGCGCGCGCGTGAAGGTCACGTTGCCGCCGAAGCCGAGATGCAGGCCTTGCGCCAGATACGCTTCGGCCTGCTGGAAACTGCCGTTGAACGCATGCGCGATGCCGCGCCGCACGCCGAAACGGCGCAGCCCGGCCAGCACGCGGTCCTGCGACTTGCGCACGTGACACAGCACCGGCAAGTCGAATTCCCGCGCGAGCCTGAGCTGGCCCTGGTAGAAGAACTGTTGGCGCTCTTCATCGAGCCCCGGCACGAAATAGTCGAGCCCGATTTCGCCGATCGCGACGAAACGCGGATCGTCGAGACTCGCCTCGATCTCCATGCGCAGCCGGTCGAGATCGGCGTCGCGCGCCTGCGGCGTATACATCGGATGGATGCCGAGCGCATACGCCGCGCCGGGCGTGCGCTGCGCGAGTTCGCGCACCGTCGTGAAGTTGTCGCGCCCGATGCTCGGGATCACGATGCGCGACACGCCGGCCGCGCGCGCGGCGTGCGCGACCGCGTCGCGGTCGGCGTCGAATTCGGCGGCATCGAGATGGCAATGCGTGTCGATCCACATGGCAGCGGTCCTGCACCGTTGTATCGTGCCGGGGCGAACCCGGCACGGCCAATGGCGTGGCTTTTTTACACCGGCAGCGCCGGCTCCTCGTGCAACACGCCGTCGCGCAGCCGCATGATGCGGTCGCAGCGCGCGGCGAGATCGGGGTCGTGCGTGACGATCACGAAACTCGTTTCGAGCGTCTCGGACAGTTCGAGCATCAGGTTGAACACAGTGTCGGCCGTCGTGCCGTCGAGGTTGCCGGTCGGCTCGTCGGCGAGCACGCACGCGGGCTTCGTGACCAGCGCACGCGCGATCGCGACGCGCTGCCGTTCGCCGCCCGACAATTCGCCCGGCCGGTGCTTCGCACGCGGGCCGAGACCGACGCGTTCGAGCATCGCCTGTGCCTGCCCGCGTGCGTCCTCGGTCGTCATCCGGCGGATGCGCAGCGGCATCGCGACGTTGTCGAGCGCCGTGAACTCGGGCAGCAGATGATGGAACTGGTAGACGAAGCCGAGCGCGCGGTTGCGCAGCTCGTTGCGCTCGCGCTCGGCGAGCTGCGTAAACGGCTTGCCGAGCAGCGACACTTCGCCGGCGCTCGGCTCGTCGAGCCCGCCCAGCACGTGCAGCAGCGTGCTCTTGCCGGAGCCCGACGCCCCGACGACCGCGAGCTTCTCGCCGCGCCGCACCGTCAACTCGGTGTTGTTGAGCACCTGCACGTTGAAGCCGCCCTGCACGAACGCCTTCGTGATCCCGCGCGCCTGAAGCACGTATTCCTGCATACCTGCCGAATCCTGTCCGTTGTGTTGTTGTCGTGAATCCGCGAATGCGGCCGCGCGGTCATTCATAGCGGAGCGCCTCCGCCGGCTTCACCTTCGCGCCGCGCCAGCTTGGATAAAGCGTCGCGACGGCCGACAGCGCGAACGCGATCAGCCCGATCCGGATCACGTCGCTCGCGACGAGTTCGGACGGCAGCTCGCTGATGAAGTACACCGACGGCGGCAGGAACTGCACGCCGAACAGGTGCTCGATCATCGGAATCAGCCACGGGATGCTCCACGCGATCAGGCAGCCGAGCGCGACGCCGGACGCGGTGCCGACGAAGCCGATCGTCACGCCCTGCACGACGAAGATCTTCATGATCGACCCCGGCTGCGCGCCGAGCGTGCGCAGGATCGCGATGTCCGCCTGCTTGTTGGTCACCGTCATCACGAGCGACGACACGAGGTTGAACGCGGCCACCGCGATGATCAGCGTGAGGATGATGAACATCATCCGCTTCTCGATCTGCACGGCCGAGAACCAGGTCTTGTTCTGCTGGGTCCAGTCGCGGATGTACAGGCTGCCCGACAGCGTATGCGACAGCTCGAGCGCGACCTGCGGCGCCTTCTGCATGTCGGTGAGCCGCAGCCGCACGCCGGTCGGCGCGCTCATCCGGAACAGCGCCTCGGCGTCGCGGATATTGATCATCGCGAGCGTGCTGTCGTATTCGTAGTGGCCGGACTCGAACACGCCGACGACCGTGAACTGCTTCAGGCGCGGCATCATGCCGGCCGGCGTGATCGAGCCTTCGGGCGCGACCAGCGTGATCTTGTCGCCGACCGTCACGCCGAGGTTGCCGGCGAGCGCGTCGCCGAGCACGATGCCGAACTGGCCGGGCACGAGCGCGGCCAGCCGCCCCGCCTTCATGTCCTTGCCGATGTCCGACACCTGCGGCTCGAGCGACGGCTCGACGCCGCGCAGCATCACCCCGCTCACCGCATCCTGGCGCGTGAGCAGCGCCTGCGCGTCGACGTACGGCGCCGCGCCGATCACCGACGGATTGCGGCGCGCTTCCTGCGCGGTCAGTTGCCAGTCGGGCATCGAACCCGTCGGCGAGAACACCTCGACGTGCGCGAGCACCGACAGCATGCGGTCGCGCACTTCCTTCTGGAAGCCGTTCATCACCGACAGCACGACGATCAGCGCCGCGACGCCGAGCGCGATCCCGAGCATCGACACGAGCGCGATGAAGGAAATGAAGCCGTTGCCGGTCGTGCGTTTGCCGGCGCGCGTGTAGCGCCAGCCGATCTGCCATTCGTACGGAAGTTTCAAGCGAATCCTTTCTGCTGGTTACGGCGGACAGGCGAACCGCGGCCGGACCGCCGCCGGGTCGTGGCCGGTAGCGGCCGGCCCCCGGCACGGTCGAAAAACGGCCACCGGACGCGAACGGGCCGTCAGCCGGCCCGATCACGCGCGCAGTTTGCCATACAATGCGCACCATCATGCACGACCGACGCCTCCATTTTCTCGTTCCGTTCGCGCTGCCGTCGGCGGCCGATGCGGCCTCGTCCCTGCACACGCTGGACAGCCCCGCGCTTCAAAAGTTGCTCGCCCGCGCAAGCCTCGTCGAGCGCGTGGCCGGCGAGGACTTCCAGCGCACGCTGCCGCACGAGCGCTGGCTGGCAAGCCGGTTCGGCGCCACGCAGGGCAACGCCGCGGACGAGGCGCCGCTCGCGCCCTACATGCTGCTGGCCGACGGCGGCGACCCCGGCACGCACGCGTGGGCATGCGTCGAGCCCGTGCACGTCGAAATCGCGCACGATCACCTGGTGCTCGTCGATCCGGCCGCCCTCGCGCTCGACGACGGCGACGCGGCCGCGCTGCTCGCGGTCGCGCGGCCGCTGATCGAGGAGCTCGGCGTGCGGCTCGAAGCGCCGAACCCGGCGCGCTGGTACCTGTCGAGCGACCAGCTCGCGCGCCTCGCCGGCGCCGCGCCGCTGCGCGCCAGCGGCCGCAACATCGAGATCTGGCTGCCGCACGAGGCCCATACGGGCGAGCGCTCGCGGATGTGGATGAAACTGCAGAACGAAGTGCAGATGGCGTGGTTCCAGCATCCGGTCAACGAAGCCCGCGAGGCGCGCGGCCTGCCGGCCGTCAATTCGATCTGGTTCCATGCGCAGGGCACGCTGAAGCCGGTCGGCAAGCCGTTCGCGCGCGTGCTGTCCGCATCGCCCGCCGCGCTCGGCCTCGCGCGCGCCGCGCACACCGAAGCCGGCCGCCCGCCCGCGACGTTCGGCGCGCTGCCCGCCGCCGACGGCGCGACGCTCGTCGATCTGCCGGCGCTGACCACCCCGTTCATCGAGCAGGACTGGGCGCGCTGGCACGACGGCCTCGCCGCGCTCGAGCGCGACTGGTTCGCGCCGGCGCTCGCCGCGCTGCACAACGGCGAGCTGGCGAGCGTCGATTTCACGCTGTGCGGCGACACGAGCTCCGTGACGCTGCACGCGACGCGCGGCGACCTGCGCAAGTTCTGGCGCCGCCGCGCGCTCGCCTCCCTGTTCGAATGACCAGCCACCCCGTATGACCCGGATCGTTACCCGCCCCGTCGCGCCCGCCGACGCCGAAGTGCTCGCGCGCCACGGCCTGCACCCCGTCCTCGCGCGCCTGTACGCGTCGCGCGGCGTGCAGTCGCCCGCCGACATCGAGACCGCGCTCGCGCGCCTCGTTCCGCCCACCGAGCTGAAAGGCTGCGCCGAGGCGGCAACGCTGCTCGCCGACGCGATTGCCGACAAGCGGCGCCTGCTCGTCGTCGCCGACTACGACTGCGACGGCGCGACTGCCTGCGCGGTCGCGGTGCGCGGCCTGCGGATGTTCGGCGCGCAGATCGACTACCTGGTGCCGAACCGCTTCGAATACGGCTACGGCCTCACGCCGGAGATCGTCGAACTCGCGGCCGCGCGCAAGCCCGACCTGCTGATCACCGTCGACAACGGGATCGCGAGCGTCGCCGGCGTCGAAGCCGCGAACGCGCGCGGCATCGACGTGCTCGTGACCGACCACCACCTGCCCGGCGACGCGCTGCCCGCCGCGCGCGCGATCGTCAACCCGAACCAGCCCGGCTGCGCGTTCCCGAGCAAGCACCTCGCCGGCGTCGGCGTGATGTTCTACGTGCTGCTCGCGCTGCGCGCCGAGCTGCGCCGCCGCGGCGCGTTCGCGAGCAAGGAAGCCGAGCCGCGTCTCGACGGCCTGCTCGACCTCGTCGCGCTCGGCACCGTCGCCGACGTCGTGCGGCTCGACGGCAACAACCGCGTGCTCGTGGCGCAGGGCCTGCAGCGCATCCGCAACGGCCGCATGCAGCCGGGCGTCGCCGCGCTGTTCCGCGCCGCCGCGCGCGAAGCGCGCACCGCGTCGGGCTTCGATCTCGGCTTCGGCCTCGGTCCGCGCCTGAACGCGGCCGGCCGGCTGTCCGACATGTCGCTCGGCATCGAGTGCCTGATCACCGACGACATCGGCCGCGCGTGGGATCTCGCGCAACAGCTCGACGTGATGAACCGCGAACGTCGCGAGATCGAGGCCGGCATGCAGCAGCAGGCGCTCGCCGATCTCGCCGACGTCGATCCGGCCGACGCGTGCACGATCACGCTGTTCAATCCCGCGTGGCACCAGGGCGTGATCGGCATCGTCGCCGGCCGGCTCAAGGAGAAATTCCACCGTCCGTCGTTCACGTTCGCGCACGCCGACGACGAAGGCCGGCGCGTCAAGGGTTCCGGCCGGTCGATCGCGGGCTTCCACCTGCGCGACGCGCTCGATCTCGTGTCGAAGCGCGAACCGGACCTGATCGTCGCGTTCGGCGGCCATGCGATGGCGGCCGGCCTCACGCTCGACACCGAAAACGTGCCGCGCTTCGCGGCCGCGTTCGAGGCCGTCGCGCGCGAATGGCTGTCCGACGACGCGCTGGCCCGCGTGATCGAGACCGACGGCGAGCTCGAGGATGCGTACTTCACGCCGCAGTTCGTCGGCCTGCTGGACGAAGCCGTGTGGGGGCAAGGGTTTCCGGCCCCGCTTTTCTCGGGCGAATTCGACGTCGTGTCGCAGTCGCTCGTGAAGGAAAAGCACCTGAAGCTGCAGCTCGCGCGCGGCCGCCAGCGCTTCAACGCGATCTGGTTCAACCACACCGAGCCGCTACCGGCGCGCGCGCTGGTCGCGTACCGGCTCGTCGCCGATACGTGGAACGGCGTCACGCGCGTGCAGCTGATCGTCGAACACGCGGCCGGCTGAGCCGGCGACCGTCCCGCGACGCGCCGCCGCACGCATGCGCGCCGCGTTGGACGGGCCCTCCACGCATGCGCGAGCACCGTTTGCGTCACCGGGCAAGCTTGCCGATCGGCTATAATTCCGCTTTTTTACGAAGCCGGAACAGCGAACGATCATGGAAGCGGAACGTCTCAACGCGATCGAAAGCTCCCTGCTCGACCTGCGCAATCGCGCGGGCGAGCTTCGGGGGTATCTTTGACTACGACGCCAAAGCCGCGCGTCTGACCGAAGTCAACAAGGCACTCGAAGACCCGAACGTCTGGAACGATTCGAAGAACGCCCAGGCGCTCGGCCGCGAGAAGAAACTGCTCGAAGGCGTCGTCATGACGCTCACCGCGCTCGATAGCGACCTGCGCGACGCGCTCGACCTGTTCGAGCTGGCACGCGAGGAAGGCGACGAGGACACGCTTCTCGCGTCGGAAGAAGACGCCGCGAAGCTCGAGGCGCGCGTCGGCGACATCGAGTTCCGCCGGATGTTCTCGAACCCGGCCGATCCGAACAACTGCTTCATCGACATCCAGGCCGGCGCCGGCGGCACCGAGGCGTGCGACTGGGCGTCGATGCTGCTGCGCCAGTACCTGCGCTACTGCGAACGCAAGGGCTTCAAGGCCGAAGTGCTCGAAGAGTCCGACGGCGACGTCGCCGGCATCAAGAACGCGACGGTCAAGGTCACGGGCGAATACGCGTACGGCTTCCTGCGCACCGAAACGGGCATCCACCGCCTCGTGCGCAAGTCGCCGTTCGACTCGTCGGGCGGCCGCCATACGTCGTTCTCGTCGGTGTTCGTCTATCCGGAAATCGACGACTCGATCGAAGTCGAGATCAACCCGGCCGACCTGCGCATCGACACGTACCGCGCATCGGGCGCGGGCGGCCAGCACATCAACAAGACCGACTCCGCGGTGCGGATCACGCACATGCCGACCGGCATCGTCGTGCAGTGCCAGAACGACCGCTCGCAGCACCGCAACCGCGCGGAAGCGATGGCGATGCTGAAGTCGCGCCTGTACGAAGTCGAAATGCGCAAGCGCCAGGCCGAGCAGGACAAGCTCGAATCGAGCAAGACCGATGTGGGCTGGGGCCACCAGATCCGCTCGTACGTGCTCGACCAGAGCCGCGTGAAGGACCTGCGTACGAACGTCGAAATGAGCAACACGCGTGCGGTGCTCGACGGCGACCTCGACGACTTCATCAGCGCGAGCCTCAAACAGGGCGTGTAAGCGCCGCGGCGCGGCCTGCCCCGCGCCGCCCTTTCCGTTTGCGTTGCCGCACCCCACTCCGAATTCCGACCATCATGACCGAACCGACCCAAACGCAGCCCGCCGTCACGGCGGACGAAAACCAGATCATCGCCGAGCGCCGCGAGAAGCTGCGCGCGTTGCGCGAGCAAGGCGTCGCCTATCCGAACGACTTCCGGCCCGAGCACCACGCAGCCGACCTGCAGGCGAAATTCGCCGATTCGGACAAGGCCGCGCTCGAAGCGAACCCGGTCGAGGTGTCGGTGGCCGGCCGCATGATGCTCAAGCGCGTGATGGGCAAGGCGAGCTTCGCGACGGTGCAGGACGGCTCGGGCCAGATCCAGTTCTTCGTGACGCCGAACGACGTCGGCGCCGACACCTACGACGCGTTCAAGAAGTGGGACCTCGGCGACATCGTCGCCGCGCGCGGCGTGCTGTTCCGCACCAACAAGGGCGAGCTGTCGGTCCAGTGCAAGGAGCTGCGCCTGCTGTCGAAGGCGCTGCGTCCGCTGCCGGACAAGTTCCACGGCCTGTCCGACCAGGAAATGCGCTACCGCCAGCGCTACGTCGACCTGATCGTCACGCCGGAAACGCGCGACACGTTCCGCGCCCGCACGAAGACGATCGCGTCGATCCGCAAGTTCATGGACAACGCCGACTTCATGGAAGTCGAGACGCCGATGCTGCACCCGATCCCGGGCGGCGCGGCCGCGAAGCCGTTCGTCACGCATCACAATGCGCTCGACATGCAGATGTTCCTGCGCATCGCGCCGGAGCTGTACCTGAAGCGCCTGATCGTCGGCGGCTTCGAGCGCGTGTTCGAGATCAACCGCAATTTCCGGAATGAAGGCGTGTCGCCGCGGCACAACCCGGAATTCACGATGATGGAGTTCTACGCCGCGTACACCGACTACCGCTGGCTGATGGACTTCACCGAGCAACTGATCCGCCAGGCGGCGATCGACGCGCTCGGCACCGCGACGATCCAGTATCAGGGCCGCGAACTCGACCTCGCGAAGCCGTTCCATCGCCTGACGATCACGCAGGCGATCCAGAAGTACGCACCGGACTACACCGACGGCCAGTTGTCGGACGACGCGTTCCTGCGCACCGAGCTGAAGCGCTTCGGCGTCGACGTGTCGCAGCCGGCGTTCCTGAACGCGGGCATCGGCGCGCTGCAGCTCGCGCTCTTCGAGGAAACGGCCGAAGCGCAGCTGTGGGAACCGACGTTCATCATCGACTACCCGGTCGAGGTGTCGCCGCTCGCACGCGCATCGGATACGGTGCCGGGCATCACCGAGCGTTTCGAGCTGTTCATGACCGGCCGCGAGATCGCGAACGGCTTCTCGGAGCTGAACGATCCGGAAGACCAGGCCGCGCGCTTCAAGAAGCAGGTCGAGCAGAAGGATGCAGGCGACGAGGAAGCGATGTTCTTCGACGCCGACTACATCCGCGCGCTCGAATACGGGATGCCGCCGACCGGCGGCTGCGGGATCGGCATCGACCGTCTCGTGATGCTGCTGACCGACAGCCCGACGATCCGCGACGTGCTGCTGTTCCCGCATCTGCGCCGCGAGGACTGACAGCCGCAACCGCGTGTGCGCCGCGCCCCGTGGCGCGCACGCGTCGCCTTTGTAACGACGCGTAAATCCCGCCAGCCGGCGTCCGCCGGCCTTCGATCCTCCCCCGTTTTATTCCCTCGTCGCGACGCCCTTCTGCGGGTTTTCCCGGAAACCGCCGCCGACACCCCGCTGCAATTCGTTACACCTTGATACGGCGTGCCCCGGGGCCGTGGACGACACTCCTGTTGCGTCACCACGCATGACCACGGGACCAGAACGAGGCGCAGGAACGCCGAGTCTGATCGCTCCCGAGCGTGGGATCCAGCTCCGGCGCCACGCGCCGATCCGGATCGACATTGGAGAAAAAAATGGACAACCAGAATCAGACCACGCCGCAAAAGCAACGCCTCCACCCGCTGATCGCCACCGCGGCCGGCGCCGTCATCGTCGCCAGCCTCGCGGCGACGGCAGCGATCACGGGCGTCTTCCCGAAAGCCACCAGCAGCAGCGAACAGAACGGCCAGACCCAGGCCGCGCTGATCGCGTCTCAGCCGGCGGTCGATACGGCCGCGGCCGCCAGCGCCGCGCTGGCCGCGCAAGCGCAACGACAGGCCGCGGAACAGGCCGCCGCGCAGCAGAAGGCCGCCGTCGCGCAGGCCGAGCCGAAGCCCGCGCCGCGCCCGGCTGCGCCGCACCGCCGTCACACGACCGCCCCGCAGCCGCCGCAATATGCGCAGCAGCCGTCGGCGCCTGCGCAAGCCTACTGCCAGAGTTGCGGCACGGTCGTCTCGATCACGCAAACGCGCACGCCGGGCCAGAGCTCGGGCATCGGCGCCGTGGGCGGCGCGGCGGCCGGCGGCCTGCTCGGCAACCAGTTCGGCCACGGCAACGGTCGCACCGCGATGACGATCATCGGCGCGCTGGGCGGCGGTCTCGCCGGCAACCAGGTCGAGAAACAGGTCCGCGCGGAAACCGACTATCAGGTGCAAGTGCAGATGGAAAGCGGCGCGATGCGCACGTTCACGTATCGCAACCCGCCGCCGTTCGGCCAGGGCCAGCGCGTGCGGATCGAGAACGGCACGCTGGTCGGCGCGTAAGCTCCCGATCGCGTCATCGCCGGCGTCGCTACCCCCGCGTCGTGCGCGGGCACTTCGCCCAAAACGAAAACGGCTCGCGAGCAGGCGCTCACGAGCCGTTTTTCATTGGCGCGGCGTAAACCATTGCAGCGTACGCCGTGGCCGGCCGGGTCGGTCAGTCCTCGTCGTCGAAGTCGGATTCGTCGATCCAGTGCGCCTGGATCGCCTCGAGGATCTTCTCGCCCGAGTGCGCCGGATCGTCGTCGAAGCCGTCGAGCTCCAGCACCCATTGGCGCAGGTCGACGAAGTTGATCCGCTGCGGGTCGATGTCCGGGTGCTTGTCCGCCAGCGCAAGGGCTATTTCACGCGAATCGGTCCATTTCATCGCCTGCCTCCGGTTTCGGTCAGTGATTTTCCTTCGCGTGGTTGATCGAGTACTTCGGAATCTCGACCACCAGGTCCGAATCTTCCTTCACGATCGCCTGGCACGACAGGCGCGACGTCGGCTCGAGGCCCCACGCCTTGTCCAGCAGATCGTCCTCGTCCTCCTCGGACGGCGCGAGATCGTTGAAGCCTTCGCGGATCACCACGTGGCACGTCGTGCATGCGCACGACTTCTCGCATGCGTGCTCGATCTCGATCCCGTTGTCGAGCAGGTTGTCGCAGATACTCTTGCCGGGCGTCGCGTCGATCACCGCGCCATCCGGGCACAGTTCGACGTGAGGCAGCACCACCAGTTGAGGCATGTCCGTTCCGTCAGTCAGGGTGCGGCGCCAGGCGCCGCGTGGTTCATTAGCGCGCGGGCCGTGGCCGGCCGATGCGCGGTTCGTGGGTTCAGATCTCGTCGAGCCGGCGGCCCGACAGCGCGCGCTTGATGCTCTTGTCCATCCGGCGCGCCGCGAATTCGTCGGTACCGTCGGCCAGCGCCTTGGTCGCCGCTTCGATCGCATTCGTATCGTCGCCCTGCGCGACCGCGCGCAGCGCGGCAGCCAGCGCGTCGACCTGCGCGCGCTCGCCGGCATCGAGCAGTTCGCCGTCGGCCGCCAGCGCGGCCTGCGTCGCCTCGAGCATCCGCTCGGCCTCGACCTGCGCTTCGCGCAGCGCACGGGCGCGCATGTCGATTTCGGCGGTCTTGAAACTGTCTTCCAGCATCTTCGCGATGTCGTCGTCGGCGAGGCCGTACGACGGCTTCACGACGACCGATGCCTCGACGCCCGACAACTGCTCGCGCGCAAACACCGACAACAGGCCGTCCGCGTCGACCTGATAGGTCACGCGAATGCGTGCGGCACCCGCCGTCATCGGCGGAATGCCGCGCAACTCGAAGCGCGCGAGCGACCGGCAGTCGGCGACGAGCTCGCGCTCGCCCTGCACGACGTGGATCGCCATCGCGGTCTGGCCGTCCTTGAAGGTCGTGAATTCCTGCGCACGCGCGATCGGAATCGTCGAGTTGCGCGGAATGATCTTCTCGACGAGGCCGCCCATCGTCTCGACACCGAGCGACAGCGGAATCACGTCGAGCAGCAGCCAGTCGTCGCCGGTGCCGCGATTGCCCGCGAGCAGATCGGCCTGGATCGCCGCGCCGAGCGCGACGACCTGGTCCGGATCGAGGTTCACGAGCGGCGGCTGGCCGAAATACTTCGCGACCGCGTCGCGGATCACCGGCATGCGCGTCGCGCCGCCGACGAGCACCACGCCCTTGATGTCGGCCGGCGTGACCTGTGCATCGCGCAGCGCCTTGCGGGTCGGCGTGAGCGTACGCTGCACGAGCGGCTCGACGAGCGACGCGAACGTGTCGTGCGAAATCGTCTGCACGAGGTGTGCGCCGCTCGACAGCGTCACGTCGAGCGCCGCCTCGGGCGCGGACGACAGCGCTTCCTTCAGCACGCGCACGCGATCGAGCAGCAAGCGCACGTCCTCGGGCGCGAGCGTCTTCGCGTCGATACCGGCCTGCGCGAGCACGTGATCGAACAGCGCATGGTCGAAGTCGTCACCGCCGAGCGCGGAATCGCCGCCCGCCGCCAGCACTTCGAACACGCCCTTCGTCAGCTTCAGGATCGACAGGTCGAACGTGCCGCCGCCGAGGTCGTACACCGCGTACAGGCCTTCGGCCGCGTTGTCGAGACCGTAGGCGATCGCCGCGGCGGTCGGTTCGTTCAGCAGGCGCAGCACGTTGAGGCCGGCGAGGCGCGCGGCGTCCTTGGTCGCCTGGCGCTGTGCGTCGTCGAAGTAGGCGGGCACCGTGATCACCGCACCGACCAGCTCGTCGCCGAGCGTGTCTTCCGCGCGATAGCGCAGCGTCGCGAGAATCTCGGCCGACACTTCGACCGGGCTCTTCACGCCGTCGATCGTGCGGATCTGCACCATGCCAGGCGCGTCGACGAATTCGTACGGCGCGTTCGCCGCGCCTTCGACCTCGGCCTTGCCGCGGCCCATGAAGCGCTTGACCGACACGATCGTATTGCGCGGATCGGTCGCGGCCTGCTCCTTCGCTTCGTGGCCGATGCGGCGGCCGCCCTTCTCGAGGTAACGGACCACCGACGGCAGCAGCAAGCGGCCGGCTTCGTCCGGCAGGACTTCGGGCACGCTGTTGCGCACGGCGGCGACGAGCGAGTTCGTCGTGCCGAGATCGATCCCGACGGCGAGTCGCCGCTGGTGCGGCGCCGGCGCCATGCCCGGTTCGGAAATTTGCAGTAAAGCCATCTTGGTTCGTTCGGGCGCTCGGCCCGTTTGCTGCGCGTGCCGCGAGGCACGCGGTTAAGTTTCGAGGCGCTCGATCTGCGCGCCCACTTCCGACGCGACCCGTTCGATGAACATCAGCTGACGCACGGCTTCCGCGGCGGCCTGGTCGGCACCGCTGTCGAGCAGCGTGCCGAGGCGCTCGACGCGCACGCGCTTCTCGTCGCGCAACTCGGCGAGCAACGCGTCGAGCGCGTCGACGTTGCGGGCGGCCGCGGCATCCTCGATGCCCTCGCGCCACTCCATCTGCTGCATCAGGAACGCCGGCTCCATCGCCGTGTTGTTTTCCGCGCCGATATCGACGCCGCGCAGCGACAGCAGATAGGACGCGCGCTTCAGCGGATCGCGCAGCGTGCGGTACGCCTCGTTCGCGCGCGTGGCCCATTGCATCGCGATGCGCTTTTGCGCATCGCCGGCCGCCGCGAAGCGGTCCGGGTGCACCTGCGTCTGCACCGTCCGGTAGGCGGCGTCGAGCGCCGTCTCGTCGAGCGCGAATTGCGCCGGCAGGTGAAACAGGTCGAAATGGCTGTCTTTCAGCGAAACCATCGTCGCGTTCAATTCCGGTTCGTCGCGCGGCAAACGCCGCACATTAAAAAGGCGGCCCGTGCCGCCTCTTGCCCGCATCGCGCGGAGGGAGCCGCGTCACACGCGGAACGATTCCCCGCACCCGCACTCGTCCTTCACGTTCGGGTTGTTGAACTTGAACCCTTCGTTCAGGCCTTCGCGGGCGAAGTCGAGCTCGGTGCCGTCGATATAGGCGAGGCTCTTCGGATCGACGACGACCTTCACGCCATGGCTCTCGAACACCTGATCCTCGGGAGCCAGCTCGTCGACATACTCGAGCTTGTACGCGAGCCCCGAGCACCCGGTCGTGCGAACGCCAAGCCGCAGGCCCACACCCTTGCCGCGGCGGACGAGGTATTTCTGGACGTGTTGTGCTGCTTTTTCGGTCAGTGTAATTGCCATGATGTCCTTGCCGCGGGGCGCCTGGACGACGCACCGCGTTCCTTCACAACGCTCGATGCCGCTCAGGCTGCTGCCTGATCGCTTTCCTTGGTGTCGTGGCGCTTCTTGTAGTCGGCCACGGCTGCCTTGATCGCGTCTTCCGCGAGGATCGAGCAGTGAATCTTCACCGGCGGCAGCGCGAGTTCCTCGGCGATCTGCGTGTTCTTGATCGACAGTGCCTCGTCGAGCGTCTTGCCCTTCACCCATTCGGTGACGAGCGAGCTCGATGCGATCGCCGAACCGCAACCGTAGGTCTTGAACTTCGCGTCTTCGATCACGCCGTCCGCGCCGACGCGGATCTGCAGCTTCATCACGTCGCCGCACGCCGGCGCGCCGACCATGCCCGTGCCGACCGTGTCGTCGTCCTTCGCGAACGAACCGACGTTGCGCGGGTTTTCGTAGTGATCCAGAACCTTGTTGCTGTAAGACATGACTCAGACTCCTTGACTCGTTACGTCTGCGTGCGTCAATCCGCCCGCGGTTGCATTCAATGCGGTATCAGTGCGCGGCCCATTCGATCGTCGACAGATCGATGCCTTCCTGGTGCATTTCCCAGAGCGGCGACAGTTCGCGCAGCTTCGCGATCTTGCTGTTCAGCAGATCGATCACGAAGTCGACTTCCTGCTCCGTCGTGAAGCGGCCGACCGTGAAGCGGATCGAGCTGTGCGCGAGCTCGTCGTTGCGGCCGAGCGCGCGCAGCACGTACGACGGCTCCAGCGACGCCGACGTGCACGCGGAGCCCGACGACACCGCGACGTCCTTGATCGCCATGATCAGCGACTCGCCTTCGACGAAGTTGAAGCTGATGTTCAGGTTGTGCGGGACACGGTGGTCCATGTCGCCGTTCACGTAGGTTTCCTCGATCTGCGACAGGCCGCGCAGCAGCTTGTCGCGCAGCATGCGGATGCGCTCGTTCTCGGTCGCCATTTCCTCGCGCGCGATGCGGAACGCCTCGCCCATGCCGACGATCTGGTGCGTCGGCAGCGTGCCCGAACGCATGCCGCGCTCGTGACCGCCGCCGTGCATCTGCGCCTCGATGCGCACGCGCGGCTTGCGGCGCACGTACAGCGCGCCGATGCCCTTCGGGCCGTACGTCTTGTGGGCCGAGAACGACATCAGGTCGACCTTCAGCTTCGCGAGATCGATTTCGACCTTGCCGGTCGACTGCGCGGCATCGACGTGGAACACGATGCCCTTCTCGCGGCAGATTTCGCCGATCGTCTCGATGTCCTGGATCACGCCGATCTCGTTGTTCACGTGCATCACCGACACGAGGATCGTGTCCGGGCGCAACGCGGCCTTGAGCACGTCGAGATCGATCAGGCCGTCTTCCTTCACGTCGAGGTAGGTGACTTCGAAACCGTCGCGCTCGAGCTCGCGGCACGTGTCGAGCACGGCCTTGTGCTCGGTCTTCACCGTGACGATGTGCTTGCCCTTGCCCTTGTAGAAATTCGCGGCGCCCTTGATCGCGAGGTTGTCCGACTCGGTGGCGCCGGACGTCCAGATGATCTCGCGCGGATCGGCGTTCACGAGTGCGGCCACCTGTTCGCGCGCTTCCTCGACCGCACGCTCCGCGTCCCAGCCATAAGCGTGGCTGCGCGACGCCGGGTTGCCGAACTGCTCGCGCAGGTACGGCACCATCTTGTCGACCACGCGCGGATCGACGGGCGTCGTCGCGCTGTAATCCATATAGATGGGCAGGTGGAGAGTCTCTTGGGTCATCTGTCGCTCCGGGTATTCTGTGCAGGGACTATGTGCGTTATGGGGTGTGACGGGCGCCTTCGCGCTCACGAACTCGCGATGTTGAACACCGAATTGGGGCCGAGCGGCATCGTGCGCACGGGCTCGGCCGGTGCGGCGACGGGCTCCGGCGCGCGACGGTCGCGCAGCACCGCAGGGGCGCCCTCGCGTGCGCGCTGCTGATCGACGAGATCCTGAAGCGACACCGAATCGAGGTATTCGACCATTTTCTGGTTCAGCGTCGACCACAGCTCGTGCGTCATGCAATGGCCGTCGGGCTGCTTCGAGCCGTCGCACGTGCCTTTGCCGCCGCACTGCGTGGCGTCGAGCGGTTCATCGACCGCGATGATGATGTCGGCAACGGTGACGTCCTGCGCGCGACGCGCGAGGTTGTAGCCGCCGCCCGGGCCGCGCACGGATTCGACGATTTCATGCCTGCGCAGCTTGCCGAACAGCTGTTCGAGATACGAGAGCGAAATCCGCTGGCGCTGGCTGATGCCTGCAAGCGTCACCGGGCCCTGCTCCTGGCGCAGTGCCAAGTCAATCATCGCCGTGACGGCGAAACGGCCTTTGGTGGTGAGTCTCATGGTGTCTAGGGGACTGCAATCTTGACGATTTTGGTCAAGTATAAATATTTGACGATTTTAGTCAAGTATCCATGTCTTCGACAGGGTATTCGCAGACCGCTGAATTTCCCGTGTCGATCAGCGCGCGGCGCGACTGCGCAGCGTGTCCAGCAGGCCCGCGCACGCGCGCTCGACCTGATCGAGCACCTGTTCGAAGCCCTGCTCGCCGCCGAAATAAGGATCGGCCACCTCGGTCTCGGCCGCGCCCGGCGCGAATTCCATCAGCAGGCGCACCTTGTCGCGATGCGCCGGCGGACAGCGCCGGCGCAATTCCGCGAGGTTGGCTTCGTCCATCGCCAGCAGCAGGTCGAAACGCTCGAAATCCGCCGCGCTCACCTGCCGCGCCCGCAGCGCCGACAAGTCATAGCCGCGGGTGCGGGCCGCCGCCTGCGCGCGCGAGTCGGGCGGCTCGCCGACGTGCCAATCGCCGGTGCCGGCCGAATCGATCGCGATCCGGTCGGCCAGCCCGGCCGCGCCCACCTGGTGGCGCATCACGCCTTCCGCCGTGGGCGAACGGCAGATATTGCCGAGACAGACGAAACAGATCGCTACGCGGGTCATCGCACTATCGGAAAACCGCGGCGAACCGCGTGGGAAGAAGAACGCGCCATTATACAAAGGCGCCCGAAATCGCGCCGCCGCGCGAAGCGACGGCGACGTGCCTTACAGCGCCTTGGGCGCAGCGATCACGACGTCGCCGGATGCGGCCGGCAGCGGCTTCGCCGCGTCGTCGACCAGCCCGAACGACACCGCGCGCGCCAGTTCGGCGGACGCCTGATGAGCCGCGAGCGGGCCGCGCGACGGCGCATCGGCCATCGCATGCAGATAGGCAGCCGCCGCCAGCGGAACCACGATTGCCAGCGGCCAGTACATCGATATTGTCTTTTTCATGATGCGTACCTCCTTGACCTCGTACCCCGAAACCCGATTCCGGGGACTACAGCCAAGATTCTATAGATCGCATCTATCGAGATAAATATGCGAATAGCGAACGCACTGTTGCTGCTCACTGAACAGTGTCAGCCGAGGTGGCTTTGCGACGCCGCGTACAGTTCGCGGAACGTGCGCCCGGTCGGTGTCGGCATGTCGCGCGTGTCCATCCAGCCGCCCATTATCGGCAGGCGCCGCAGCATGCCGCCGTTGCCGCCCAGCCGCTCGAGGACGCGCACCGCGAGCTTGGTCGTCAGCGCATACAGCATCGGCCGCCGGGCGAGGAAACCCCACGCGGCGAGCGCCGCCCGCTCGCGCCACGGCCGCAGATGGCGCTCGACCTGCTTCTCGCGCAGCGTGCGCAACAGGTGCGACAACGGAATCCCGACCGGACATACGCTGTCGCATTCGCCGCACAGCGTCGCCGCCTGCGGCAGGTCGAGCGCGCGATCGAGCCCGACGTAGCTCGGCGTCAGCACCGATCCCATCGGCCCCGGATAGACCCAGCCGTACGCATGACCGCCAACCTTCTGGTACACCGGGCAATGGTTCATGCACGCGCCGCAGCGGATGCAGCGCAGCATCTCCTGGAATTCGCCGCCGATCAGGCCCGTGCGGCCGCCGTCGACGAGCACCACGTAGTTGTGCTCGGGGCCGTCCTCGTCGCCGGGCCCGCGCGGCCCGGTCAGCAGCGAGAAATAGTTCGACGTCTTCTGCCCGGTCGCGGAACGCGGCAGCAGCCGCATCGCGGTCGCGAGATCCTCGAGCGTCGGCAGTACCTTCTCGATGCCGGTCACCGCGACATGCACGCGGGGCATGACCGTGCACATGCCCTCGTTCCCTTCGTTCGTCACGATCGCGACCGAACCCGTCTCGGCGATCACGAAGTTGCCGCCCGTCACGCCCATGTCGGCCGACATGAAATGCGGGCGCAGCACCTCGCGCGCCTCGCGCGTCATGTCCGGAATCTCGGTGAGCCGCTCGCGCCGGTGCGTGCGCGCGAACAGGTCGGCGATCTCGTCCTTGTCCTTGTGCACGACGGGCGCAATGATGTGGCTCGGCGGCTCGTTGTCGTTGATCTGCAGGATGTATTCGCCGAGGTCCGTCTCGATCGACTGCACGCCCATCTCGGCGAGCACCGCGTTCAGCCGCATTTCCTCGGACACCATCGACTTGGTCTTGATGACCTTCTTCACGTCGTGCCGGCGCGCGATGTCGGCCACGAGCCGCGCGGCGTCGGCGGTCGTTTCGGCGAACAGCACCGTCGTGCCGCGCCGCGTCGCCTCGCGCTCGAATGCCTCGAGCCACACGTCGAGATTCTCCAGCGCGCGGTTGCGGCGCGCCTTGAGCGCGGCGCGCGTGGCCGGGAAGTCGATCAGGGTCATCGCGTCGGCGCGGGCGGACACGAACTTCGTCGACAGTTTCTTCAGGTTCTGCTGCAGGCGCTGGTCGGCCAGCTTCTGGCCGGCGCGCGCCTTGAAATGCATCGATTGGACTTGCATCGCGGTATCGGGGAAAGTGAGCGGAACCGGGCGTCAGACGTCGCCCGCCAGCACCTGCGCGACGTGCAGCACGCGCGTGTCGCGGTCGCCGGTGCGGCGCAACCGCCCTTCGATGTTCAACATGCAGCCGAGATCGCCGAGCACGACCGTGCCCGCGCCCGACGCGCGCACGTTCGCGCATTTCTCGTCCGCGATGGCCGCCGAGATGTCGCCGTACTTGACCGCGAACGTGCCGCCGAAGCCGCAACAGTGCTCGCAATCCTTCATCTCGGTCACCGCGACGCCGCGCTGCGCGAGCAGCGCGCGCGGCTGCGCCTTCACGCCGAGCTCGCGCAGGCCCGAGCACGAATCGTGATAGGTGACCGGCCCGGCGAACTCGCCCGGCGCGAGCGACACCTTCGCGACGTTCGCGAGGAAGTCGGTCAGTTCGTGGACTTTCTGCTGGAACCGCGTGTAGCGCCCCATCAGTTCGGGATCGTCGCGAAACAGGTCGCCGTAGTGCGCGCGGATCATCCCGCCGCACGAACCCGACGGCGCGACGACGTAATCGAACTGCTCGAACTCGCGCAGGGTCTTTTCCGCGAGGTCGCGCGCCAGCGCGCGGTCGCCCGAGTTGTAGGCCGGCTGGCCGCAGCAGGTCTGCGCGGGCGGCACGATCACCTCGTAGCCGGCGTCGCGAATCAGCTTGAGCGCCGAAAAACCGATTTCGGGGCGCATCAGGTCGACCAGGCAGGTCACGAACAAACCGACTCGCATACGTGCTCCTTCGAGAAAACGGCTCTCATTATCCGACGTTTGACCGGCAAGACCAACGCCGGCCCGCGCGCAAGCCCGCGCCGCACGAAACGAGGACTTCCTCGAACGGCGTTCGCTTTTTTCACGATACGAGATACAATCGGTCCAACACCGCCTGACGCGTCAATCGATTCCTCCCCCCGACATGAGCCAACCCACCCCCGATTCAAAAACGTCGATCCAGGTGATCGAACGCATGATGCGGTTGCTGGACGCGCTCGCCGCGCACAGCGACCCCGTCAGCCTCAAGGAACTCGCGCAGCGTACGGAGCTGCACCCGTCGACCGCGCACCGCATCCTCAACGACATGGTGACCTGCCGCCTCGTCGACCGCTCCGATCCCGGCACCTACCGTCTCGGCATGCGGCTGCTCGAGCTCGGCAATCTCGTGAAGGCGCGCCTGTCGGTGCGCGACGCGGCGCTGATGCCGATGCGCGAGCTGCACCGCCTCACCGGGCAGACCGTGAACCTGTCGGTGCGCCAGGGCGACGAGATCGTCTATATCGAGCGCGCGTACTCCGAGCGCTCGGGAATGCAGGTCGTCCGCGCGATCGGCGGCCGCGCGCCGCTGCATCTCACGTCGGTCGGCAAGCTGTTCCTCGCGGCCGACGAGACGTCGCGCGTGCGTGCCTATGCGACGCGCACGGGGCTGTCCGGCCATACGCAGAACAGCATCACCGATATCGCGAAGCTCGAACGCGAGCTGACGATCGTCCGCCAGCAGTCGTGCGCGCGCGACAACGAGGAGCTCGAACTCGGCGTGCGCTGCATCGCGGCCGGCATCTACGACGATTCCGGGAAGCTCGTTGCCGGCCTGTCGCTGTCGGCGCCGGCCGACCGGCTGCAGGACGCATGGCTCGGCCAGTTGAGCCGGACGGCGCTCACCATCTCGGAATCGCTCGGCTACCGGCCGGCGCCCGAGAAAGACGTGGACGGGCTGCAGCGGCAGGCGTAAGCCTCGCCGTCGGCCCGGCACCGGCCCCGGCTCCCGATTCGTCGGACAAAAAAAGCCCCGCGATTGCGGGGCTTCTTCGTTGCGGCGATCGGCATGGCGGCGAACCGCCGTGGACGATCAGGTGCCGCCGTTCGGCGTATTGGCCGCCGTCAGGCGCTCGCCGCCGCCGGCATCGAGCCAGTTGCGCAGGCGCGAGGCGTCGGCGAAGCGCGAGTACTTGCCGAACGAATCGAGCAGCACCATCACCATCGGCCGGCCGTGGATCGTCGCCTGCATCACCAGGCATTCACCCGCTTCGTTGATGAAGCCCGTCTTCTGCAGGCCGATGTCCCACGAGCCGTTGCCGCGGATCAGCGCGTTGGTGCTGTTGTAGACCAGGTTGCGCTTGCCCGTGTACACCTCGTAGGTGCGATCGGTCGAGAACTGACGGATCATCGGGTACTGGTACGCCGCATTGACCATCTTCACGAGGTCGCGCGCACTCGACACGTTCGAGCTCGACAGGCCGGTGGAATTCTCGAAGTGCGTGTCGGTCATGCCGAGCGACTTCGCCTTCGCGTTCATCGCCGCGATGAACGCCGGACGGCCGCCCGGGTAGTAACGCGACAGCGCTGCCGCCGCGCGGTTTTCCGACGCCATCAGCGCGATGTGCAGCATGTCCTCGCGCGACAGCACCGAGCCGACCGACAGGCGCGAGCCCGTGCCCTTCTCGTAGTCGCGGTCTTCGTCGGTGACTTCGATCTGGTCGGCCATCGGCGCTTTCGAGTCGAGCACGACCATTGCCGTCATCAGCTTCGAGATCGACGCGATCGGCACGACCGCGTGCGAATTCTTGTCGAACAGCGGCTCGCCGGTATTCTGGTCGACGACGTACGCGACGCTCGAGCGCAGCGCGAGCGCGTCGGGCGTGTCGTGCAGGCCGAACGCCTGGCCGACCGTCGGGCGGCGCGGCTGGAACGCGACCTTGCGCACCGCGCCGCGATGGCCGCCGTGCACGCTGTTCGCCGCGAGCGTCACGCGCTTTCGCGACGCCTTCGCGCGCGGCGCATCGGCCGAGGCGACCTTGGCGGATTTGTCGGAGGTCGCCCCGGCCGACTTCTTCTTCGCGGACGAAGCAGGAGCGACGGCCTTTTTCTTGGCGGCTTGGGTCTTCGCAGTGGCGGCGAAGGCGTCAGCAGGCGTGACGGACGCGGTGGTCGCCAGCAACGCGACTGCGACCGACACAGCGGTGCCGAGCGTCATGCTCTGCAACAATCTGCGCGGTGAAAACGATTCGGCTTTCATTGGGGTCTGGACAAAGCGGGCGGGAGGTTTCCGCAAGTGTAGTTAAAGCTGAAAAAAAGAGCAATATTAGGCACTTACCGATCGTCTTTAAACCGGAATGTAAGAGTCGGCCAACCTCTGGCCAATCGACTCTCCCGCTCCCATCGAAAAAATCCATGGGACGCACTGCCCGACAGCGCCCGTCTCCCGATTACCGCACGGTTAATTGAGATAACGTCACTTTGGAGGCGATTTAAAGCGGGGAAACTACGTATCCGGGGCTCGGCGTGCCAAGGGCGCCGGTCTCGACCGTGGCGGCGGCACGTCGCCACGGCACGCGCATCGAAACGGCGCGTTTTTCGACAGGAACAGAAGGATAACGTTCCATGGGCCTGTCAGGTTTACCTGTGCATGATCATGGTGCGACGCGTTTGCCCCGCCGCCGTGCGCACCATGTGGGAACGCGCCTGAAACCGATTCCGAACGGGCGCGATAACTCGTTGTTTTATCGATAATTTGTCGCGATTGTGCAACGCACAAAAAATGCTTGACATCCGCTTTCTCTGCCCTAAAATAGGCCTCATTGCTGCGTTGCACAAAGCGCGCGGCGCCGAAGTTCCCCAGCGTAGTGCCCTTTATCTTGCGATCGACGCGATCGTTTTTCAGGAGCCTGACATGTCCTTGCTGACCCCCGAGCAAATCGCCGCCGCCCAAAAAGCCAACCTCGAAAGCCTGTTCGGTCTGACGACCAAGGCGTTCGAAGGCGTCGAGAAGCTGATCGAACTCAACCTGCAAGTCGTGAAGTCGACGCTGGCCGAAGGCCAGGAAAATGCACAGCGCCTGCTGTCGGTGAAGGACGCGCAGGAACTGATCGCGCTGCAGGCGAGCCTGTCGCAGCCGGTCGCGGAAAAGGTGCTGTCGTACGGCCGTCACCTGTACGAAATCGCATCGTCGACGCAAGCCGAATTCGCGAAGGTTGCCGAAGCGCAATTCGACGAGCAGAACAAGAAGGTCCAGGCGCTCGTCGACAACGTCGCGAAGAACGCCCCGGCCGGTTCGGAAACGGCCGTCGCCGCACTGAAGTCGGCACTGAACGCTGCGAACACCACGTACGAAACGGTTCAGAAGGCCACGAAGCAAGCAGTGGAAATCGCTGAAACGAACTTCAACGCCGCTGCCGCCGTCGCCACGAAGGCTGCCACCGCCGCTGCCGCACGTCGTTCGAGCAAGCCGGCCGCGTAAGCGTCCCCTGCTCCTGAAAGAGCCGCGCGCAGCGCGGCTTTTTCGTTTCCGGCGCCGGAGCGCGCGCGGGCGGCGAACTGCCCGCCACAACGAACCCGTCGCACGCCCCGCAAAAGAAAACGCCGTCGGCCGGATGACCCGGGCGACGGCGTTTTTTCACGGCCGGCGCGTGGCCGGCCGTACCGCTCGCGTTACTTCTTGCGCTGCGGCGGCAGGTCCGTACAGACGCCTTCGTACAGTTCGGCGGCCATGCCGACCGATTCGCCGAGCGTCGGGTGCGGATGGATCGTCTTGCCGATGTCTTCCGCGTCCGCGCCCATCTCGACCGCGAGGCACACTTCGCTGATCAGGTCGCCCGCGTTCAGGCCGACGATGCCGCCGCCGATCACGCGATGGGTTTCCTCGTCGAAGATCAGCTTCGTGAAGCCTTCGTCGCGGCCGTTCGCGATCGCGCGGCCCGACGCGGCCCACGGGAACACGGCCTTGCCGTACTTGATGCCTTCGGCCTTGCACTGGTCTTCCGTCTTGCCGGCCCACGCCACTTCCGGATCGGTGTACGCCACCGACGGGATCTGCAGTGCGTCGAAATACGCCTTCTCGCCGTGCGCGGCTTCCGCGGCGACGTGGCCTTCGTGCACGGCCTTGTGCGCGAGCATCGGCTGGCCGACGATATCGCCGATCGCGAAGATGTGCGGCACGTTCGTGCGCATCTGCTTGTCGACGTCGATGAAGCCGCGATCCGTGACCGCGACGCCGGCCTTGTCGGCGCCGATCTTCTTGCCGTTCGGGCTGCGGCCCACCGCGACGAGCACGAGGTCGTAGCGCTGCGCTTCCGCGGGCGCCTTCTCGCCCTCGAACTTCACGTAGATGCCGTCTTCCTTCGCTTCCGCGCCGACCGTCTTGGTCTTCAGCATCACGTTGCCGAAGCGCTTCGCGTTGTACTTTTCCCAGACCTTCACGAGATCGCGGTCGGCGCCCATCATCAGGCCGTCCATCATTTCGACGACGTCGATCTCCGCGCCGAGCGTCGCGTACACCGTGGCCATTTCGAGGCCGATGATGCCGCCGCCGATCACGAGCATGCGCTTGGGCAACTGGCGCAGTTCGAGCGCGCCCGTCGAATCGACGATGCGCGGGTCTTCCGGCATGAACGGCAGTTTCACCGCTTGCGAGCCGGCGGCGATGATCGCCTGCTTGAACTTGACGACCTTCTTGCCGTTTTCGCCCTGCACTTCCATGTGGAACGGATCGACGAACGCGCCGACGCCGGTGACCACTTCGACCTTGCGCGCCTTCGCCATGCCGGCGAGGCCCGTCGTCAGTTTCTTGACGACGCCGCCCTTGAAGTCGCGCAGTTTGTCGAGATCGACTTGCGGCTTGCCGAACGTGATGCCGTGCGACGCGAGCGCCGCGGCTTCGTCGATGACGAGTGCCGTGTGCAGCAGCGCCTTCGACGGGATGCAGCCGACGTTCAGGCACACGCCGCCGAGCGTCGAATAGCGTTCGACGAGCACGGTCTTCATGCCGAGATCGGCGGCGCGGAACGCGGCCGAGTAGCCGCCGGGGCCGGCGCCGAGCACGAGCATGTCGCACTCGATGTCGGCGGCACCTGCGTAGCTGCCGGCTTGCGGCGCGGGTGCCGGCGCGGCTGCGGCCGGCGCCGGTGCGGCGGCTGCGGGCTTCGGCGCTTCGGGTGCTTTCGCGGGAGCGGCTGCGCCTGCCGAGGCTTCGACGATGGCGATGATGGTGCCTTGCGAGACTTTCTCGCCGGCTTTGACCTTGACTTCCTTGACGGTGCCGGCGACGTCGCTGGGCACTTCCATGGAGGCTTTATCGGATTCGAGCGTGATGAGGGTTTGTTCTTTTTCGATCACGTCGCCGGGTTTGACGTTGACTTCGATGACATCGACGCCGCTGAAATCGCCGATATCCGGAACCTTGACTTCGATGAGACTCATGACTGTCCCCTTCTTGATTGACTGCGGAGAGAGAGGGAGGGGCTGGCGAAAAAGCGGAACCTGACGCCATGCGGCCTGACAAGAGCACGGGACGTTGGGCAGGACCACCTTTGCCGTCCGCCCAAGGACGCGCCTTTCTTTTGGTTACTTTTCTTTGGAAGACAAAGAAAAGTGACCGCCGCCCCGCGCAGGGGCGACGCTAGCAGACCGTTGGCAAAACAGGTTCAACGAAAGGGCGTGGAGCACCAAAAACAAACCCACGCCCTCGCGAGCCCCCTCCCCGCTCATCAAAGAATGATGCGACGGAAATCGGCGAGCAACGCCCCGAGATACGCATTGAACCGCGCGGCCTCGGCGCCATCGATCACGCGATGGTCATACGACAGCGACAGCGGCAGCGTGAGCCGCGGCACGAACTGCTTGCCGTCCCACACCGGCTTCATCTGGCCGCGCGACAACCCGAGGATGGCGACTTCCGGCGCATTGATGATCGGCGTGAAGTTCGTCCCGCCGATGCCGCCGAGCGACGAGATCGAGAAGCAGCCGCCCTGCATCTGGTCCGGCTTCAGCTTGCCGTCGCGCGCGGCCTTCGACAGCTCGGCCATTTCCTTCGCGATATCGACGAGCCCCTTCTTGTCCGCATCGCGGATCACCGGCACGACGAGACCGTTCGGCGTGTCGGCTGCAAACCCGATGTGGTAGTACTGCTTGAACACCAGGTTGTCGCCGTCGAGGCTCGCGTTGAAGGTCGGGAACTTCTTCAGCGCGGCGACGACTGCCTTGATCACGAACGCGAGCATCGTGAACTTCACGCCCGCCTTCTCGTGCTCCTTGTTCAACTGGACGCGCAGCGCTTCGAGCTCGGTGATGTCCGCTTCGTCGTTGTTCGTGACGTGCGGGATCATCACCCAGTTGCGATGCAGGTTCGCGCCCGAGATCTTCTTGATGCGCGACAGCGGCTTCGCCTCGAACGGGCCGAACTTCGAGAAGTCGACCTTCGGCCACGGCAGCAGGTTCAGCTCGCCGCCGCCTGCCGGCGCGGCTGCCGCGGCCGGGGCCGGGGCCGCGCGCTGGCCCGTCATCACGCCCTTCACGAAGCCCGTGATGTCTTCCTTCGTGATGCGGCCCTTCGGACCGCTACCCTGCACGCGCGCGACTTCGACGCCGAGTTCGCGTGCGAACTTGCGCACGGACGGCGACGCGTGGCTCGCGCGGTATTCACCCGACGGCGCAGCGGCCGGCGCGGCAGCAGCCGGTGCGGGCGCGGCCTGCGCGGGCGCCGGTGCGGCAGCAGGTGCGGGCGCCGGAGCAGCCGGAGCCGGCGCGCTGGCCTGCGGCGCGGCGGCAGCCGGTGCACCCGCGGTTTCGAGCAGCACGATCAGCGTGCCTTCCGACACCGAATCGCCCACCTTCACCTTGATGTCCTTCACGACGCCGGCGGCCGGGCTCGGCACGTCCATCGTCGCCTTGTCCGATTCGAGCGTGACGAGCGACTGTTCCTTCTCGACCGTGTCGCCGACCTTCACGCCGATCTCGATCACCGGAACGTCCTTGTAGTCGCCGATGTCGGGCACCTTCACCTCGAGCGTACCGCCGGAGGCTGCCGGGGCGGCGGCGGGCGCCGCGGCGGCCGGTGCCGGCGCTGCTGCCGGAGCCGGAGCCGCGGCCGGCGCGGCCGCGCCGTTCGCCTGGGCGCCTGCGCCGCCTTCGAGCAGCACGATCAGCGAACCTTCCGACACGGAATCGCCGACCTTGACCTTGATTTCCTTCACGACGCCGCCGACCGGGCTCGGCACGTCCATCGTCGCCTTGTCGGACTCGAGCGTGACGAGCGACTGCTCGGGCTCGACCGTATCGCCGACCTTCACGCCGATCTCGATGACCGGCACGTCCTTGTAATCGCCGATATCCGGCACCTTCACTTCGATCGCTTGACTCATCTGTTTCTGTCTCCATGGCCGCGCGCGCTCCTCGCGGGAGCGGCGCGCGGCATTACACGGCGTGTGCGTTTAAACGGTCATCGGGTTGGGCTTGGACGGATCGAGGTTGTACTTGGCGATCGCGTCCGCGACCACCTTGCGCTCGATCGTGCCTTCGTCGGCCAGCGCGTTGAGCGCGGCGACGGTGACCCAGTGACGGTCGACCTCGAAGAAGTGACGCAGCTTCTCGCGGGTGTCCGAACGACCGAAACCGTCGGTGCCCAGCACGACGAAGCGGCGGTCGATCTGGCCGCGGATCTGGTCGACCAGCGCACGGACGTAGTCGGTCGACGCGATGACCGGGCCCTGCGTGTCCTTCAGGCACTTCTGCACATGCGACAGGCGACGCTCCTCGGTCGGATGGAGCAGGTTCCAGCGCTCGACGTCGTGGCCTTCGCGCGCGAGCTCGGTGAAGCTCGGCACGCTCCACAGGTCGGCGGCGACACCCCAGTCGTTCTTCAGCAGGTCGGCGGCGGCGATCACTTCGTTGAAGATCGTGCCCGCGCCGAGCAGCTGGACGCGCGGCGCCTTCTTGTCGGCGTCGGCCTTCCTGAACGCGTACATGCCCTTGATGATGTCGGCCGCCACGTGCTCGCCCTGCGGAATCGCCGGGTGCTCGTAGTTCTCGTTCATCACCGTGATGTAGTAGTACACGTCTTCCTGGTCCTGCACCATGCGGCGCAGGCCGTCCTGGATGATCACCGCGAGTTCGTAGCCGAACGTCGGATCGTAGCTCACGCAGTTCGGCACCGATGCCGCCCACAGCAGCGAGTGGCCGTCTTCGTGCTGCAGGCCTTCGCCGTTCAGCGTCGTGCGGCCCGCGGTGCCGCCGAGCAGGAAGCCGCGCGAGCGCATGTCGCCCGCGGCCCAGGCGAGGTCGCCGATCCGCTGGAAGCCGAACATCGAGTAGAAGATGTAGAACGGCACCATGATCTCGCCGTGCGTCGAATACGACGTCGCCGCCGCGATCCAGTCGCACATGCCGCCCGCTTCGTTGATGCCTTCCTGCAGGATCTGGCCGGTCTGCGATTCCTTGTAGAACATCAGCTGGTCGGAATCTTCCGGCACGTACTTCTGGCCTTCCTGGTTCCAGATACCGATCTGGCGGAACAGGCCTTCCATGCCGAACGTACGCGATTCGTCCGGAACGATCGGCACGACGCGCTTGCCGAGCGCCTTGTCCTTCAGCAGGATGTTCAGGATCCGCACGAACGCCATCGTCGTCGAGATCTCGCGGCCTTCGCCCGTGCCCTTCAGGAGCGGCTCGAACGCGTCGAGCGCCGGCACCGGCAGCGACGTCGCCTTCTCGCGGCGGTGCGGCAGGTAGCCGCCGAGGTCCATGCGCTTCTGGCGCATGTATTCGAGTTCCTTCGAGCCTTCCTCGAACTTCAGGTACGGCACGTCGGCGATCTGCTCGTCGGTGATCGGCAGGCGGAACTGGTCGCGGAACTTCTTCAGTTGCTCGACCGGCAGCTTCTTCTGCTGGTGCGTGATGTTCATCGCCTGGCCCGACTCGCCCATCCCGTAGCCCTTGATGGTCTTCGCGAGGATGACGGTCGGCGCGCCCTTCGTGTTCGTGGCTTCGTGGAACGCCGCGTAGATCTTGTGCGGATCGTGGCCGCCGCGGTTCAGCGCCCAGATGTCGTCGTCCGACCAGTCGGCGACGAGCGCCTTCAGTTCAGGCGTGTTGAAGAAGTGCTCGCGAACGTACGCGCCCGACTCCGACTTGTACGTCTGGTATTCGCCGTCGACGCACTCCATCATGCGGCGCATCAGCGCGCCCGACTTGTCGCGCGCGAACAGCGCATCCCAGCGGCTGCCCCAGATGACCTTGATCACGTTCCAGCCGGCGCCGCGGAATTCCGATTCCAGTTCCTGGATGATCTTGCCGTTGCCGCGCACCGGGCCGTCGAGACGCTGCAGGTTGCAGTTGATCACGAACACGAGGTTGTCGAGCTTCTCGCGGCTCGCCATGCCGATCGCGCCGAGCGATTCCGGCTCGTCCGTCTCGCCGTCGCCGAGGAACGCCCACACCTTGCGGCCTTCCGTCTTCGCGATGCCGCGCGACTCGAGGTACTTCATGAAGCGTGCCTGGTAGATCGCCATGATCGGGCCGAGGCCCATCGACACGGTCGGGAACTGCCAGAAATCCGGCATCAGCCACGGGTGCGGGTACGACGAGATGCCCTTGCCGTCGACTTCCTGGCGGAAGTTGTCGAGCTGCTCTTCCGACAGGCGGCCGAGCAGGAACGCGCGCGAGTACACGCCCGGCGACGAGTGGCCCTGCACGAACACGAGATCGCCGCCGTGCTGGTCGGACGCCGCGTGCCAGAAGTGGTTGTAGCCGACGTCGTAGAGCGTCGCGGCCGATGCGAACGATGCGATGTGGCCGCCGACGTTCGTGTCCTTGCCTGCACGCAGCACCATCGCCAGCGCGTTCCAGCGCGTGTACGAACGGATGCGGTGCTCGATGTCCTGGTCGCCCGGAATCTTCGCCTGGGCTTCGACCGGAATCGTGTTGATATACGGGGTATTGGCGGAGAACGGCAGGTGTTCGCCGTGCATGCGGGCGAATTCGATCTGCTTTTCGATCAGGTAGTGCGCGCGGCCAGTGCCCACGGAGGAGATCACGCCATCGAGCGACTCGAGCCACTCGACGGTTTCTTGCGGGTCGTCGTCACGTTCGGCGGCGACATATTTCATCACTTCGTTCGGTACAGCGGACATTCTCGTCTCCTGGGTCCTGGAATGTGAGGATCGCTCTCGTGCAGACGACGCGACGCGACCGGCTGCGGGCAAGCTCCGACGGATTGTAATGAGCGTGGACGGGCCTGCGCAACAAAATTTTCGAATTGTGAGATCTTTTCTCGCCATGCGGAATATTGCTGCGCTGCACCCTTGTTTCGGGGCTCCCCGGGCCGTCTCGTCGGAACAAAACCGTTTCCGTTCAACATATCCGGTAGCGGTTTTCCATGTATTGCGCTGCGCTACAATCCTGCCATGTTGACCGATCGGCTTTTCGCACGCTCGGCGCGACCGCCGGGCCCGCCGGCGGAGTCGCAGCCGTCCCGTTGGCACCACGGACCGTGGTGGTCCAACTCCTATCTGCTGACGCCGCTGCTGTCGATCCTGGTGTTCCTCGTCGTGATGAGCCTCATCCTGTGGAGCCTCAACCGGCGCGAACAGCAGCAGCAGGAAGACACCCTCTTTCGCAACGTCGCGTGGGCCCAGCAGCAGATCCGCCTGTCGATGACGGGCGCGCAGGAACAGTTGCAGGCGCTGTCGCGCGACCTCGCATCCGGCCGGCTCGACCAGAACGCATTCCAGATGGCCGTCGCGGACGTCATGCAGACGCATCCGGAAATCCTCTACCTGAACTGGTACACCGCGCCCGGCGTGCAGCGCTGGCCGACCGTGCATCCGCCGCTGCTCGGCCAGCGGCTCGCGAAGCCCGGCGACGCGCAGATGCAGGAGGCCGTGCGCGGCGCGTACGACGAGGCGCGCAGCACGCGCCGCCAGGCCTATTCGCCGCTGATCTACGACGACTTCGGCAACGGCTTCATCACGTTGCAGACGCCCGTGATGCGCGGCGACCGCGAATATCTCGGCGCGATCGCCGCGGTGTTCTCGGTCGAAGGGATCCTGAAGCACGACATCCCGCAGGAATTGTCGTCGAAGTACAAGATCTCGATCACCGATTCGAACAACCGCGAGCTGTCGTCCACGTCGACGCGCCCGCGCCTGCCGCGCGACTCGCACTACGACCTGCCGCTCGACCCGCCCGGCCAGGGGCTGACGGTGCGCGTGTATGCGTTCCCGCAGCTCACGAACCTGACCAACAACACGCTCGTGTGGCTCGTCGCCGGCCTGTCGTGCTTCGTGCTGTGGAGCCTCTGGAGCCTGTGGAAGCACACGCGCCAGCGCTTCGAGGCGCAGCAGGCGCTGTACGCGGAGGCGTTCTTCCGCCGCGCGATGGAAAACTCGGTGCTGATCGGCATGCGCGTGCTCGACATGCACGGCCGCATCACGCACGTGAACCCCGCGTTCTGCCGGATGACGGGCTGGGACGAAACCGATCTCGTCGGCAAGGTCGCGCCGTTCCCGTACTGGCCGCGCGACGCGTACCCGGAAATGCAGCGCCAGCTCGACATGACGCTGCGCGGCAAGGCGCCGAGCTCGGGCTTCGAGCTGCGCGTGCGGCGCAAGAACGGCACGCTGTTCCATGCGCGCCTGTACGTATCGCCGCTGATCGACAGCTCGGGCCGCCAGACCGGCTGGATGTCGTCGATGACCGACATCACCGAGCCGAAGCGCGCGCGGGAGGAACTCGCCGCCGCGCACGAGCGCTTCACGACGGTGCTCGAAAGCCTCGACGCCGCGGTGTCGGTGCTCGCCGCCGACGAAGCCGAGCTGCTGTTCGCGAACCGCTACTACCGCCACCTGTTCGGCATTCGCCCGGACGGCCATCTGGAGCTGTCGGGCGGCGGCTTCGACCGCGCGCAGGCGTCGTCCGACTCGATCGACATGGTCGACGCGTTCGCGGGCCTGCCGGCCGCCGCGCTGACGAGCAGCACCGCCGACGCGCAGGAGGTGTACGTCGAGAGCATCCAGAAGTGGTTCGAGGTGCGCCGCCAGTACATCCAGTGGGTGGACGGCCACCTCGCGCAGATGCAGATCGCGACCGACATCACGACCCGCAAGAAGGCGCAGGAGCTCGCGCACCAGCAGGAAGAAAAGCTGCAGTTCACGAGCCGATTGATGACGATGGGTGAAATGGCGTCGTCGATTGCTCACGAATTGAATCAGCCGCTCGCCGCGATCAACAACTACTGCTCGGGCACGCTCGCGCTCGTGAAGAGCGGCCGCGGCACGCCCGAGACGCTGCAGCCCGCGCTGGAAAAGACCGCGCAGCAGGCGCTGCGCGCGGGCATGATCGTCAAGCGGATCCGCGAATTCGTGAAGCGCAGCGAGCCGAAGCGCCAGCCGGCGCGGGTCGCGGACATCGTCGCCGACGCGGTCGGGCTCGCCGAAATCGAGGCCAGAAAGCGCAGGATCCGGATCGTCACGGAAATCCTCGCAAGAATGCCTATTATTTATGTCGACCCCGTGCTGATCGAGCAGGTGCTGGTGAACCTGATGAAAAACGCAGCCGAGGCGATGGCCGACGTGAAGCCGGCGTCGGTGGACGGCGTGATCCGCGTCGTCGCCGACATCGATGCGGGCTTCGTCGACATCCGTGTGATCGACCAGGGCCCGGGCGTCGACGAAGCGACCGCCGAGCGCCTGTTCGAACCGTTTTACAGCACCAAGTCCGACGGCATGGGCATGGGGCTGAACATCTGCCGTTCGATCATCGAATCGCATCGGGGGCGTCTGTGGGTGGTCAACAACGTCGAGCCGGATGGCCGCATTTCCGGCGCGACGTTCCACTGCAGCCTGCCCATTGGGGAACCCGCTGATCTCGGCCAAGGGGGGCGCGAGGCATCGGCATCACATACCGTTACGGGAGAACTATGAATAGCCCTGTCACCACCACTCAGGAAACCGTCTTTGTCGTCGACGACGACGAGGCCGTACGGGACTCGCTGCGCTGGCTGCTGGAGGCGAACGGCTATCGCGTGCAATGCTTCTCGAGCGCCGAGCAGTTCCTCGATGCGTACCAGCCGGCGCAGCAGGCCGGCCAGATCGCGTGCCTGATCCTCGACGTGCGGATGTCGGGCATGAGCGGCCTCGAGCTGCAGGAACGCCTGATCGCCGACAACGCCGCGCTGCCGATCATCTTCGTCACCGGTCACGGCGACGTGCCGATGGCCGTGTCGACGATGAAAAAGGGTGCGATGGACTTTATCGAGAAACCGTTCGACGAAGCCGAGCTGCGCAAGCTCGTCGAGCGGATGCTCGACAAGGCCCGAAGCGAAAGCAAGAGCGTGCAGGAGCAGCGTGCCGCGAGCGAACGCCTGTCGAAGCTGACCGCGCGCGAGCAGCAGGTGCTCGAGCGGATCATCGCGGGCCGCCTGAACAAGCAGATCGCCGACGATCTCGGCATCAGCATCAAGACGGTCGAGGCGCACCGCGCGAACATCATGGAAAAGCTCAACGTCAACACGGTGGCCGACCTGCTGCGCCTCGCGCTGTCGAAGAAACAGGCCTGAGCGTGTTCCCGGGCCGCGGCGGCAGCGCCGCCCGGCCCGCAACCGGCGCTTGCCGCCCCGCGCGATGCGGCCCACTCGCGCGGCGGCGCGCCGTTTCTCCCGGCGCGCGCGCGCCGCGGCCATGACGCTTCCCGTTGATTCGCTGTCGGACGGCAGCAGGCGAACGGTATAATTACGTGCTTTGCTACGGCGCTTTCGGGCGCCGTACGCCCGCATCCCAACTTCCCGGCAGAACCCACCACCATGACAGCCCTCCTCATCGACGGCAACGCCCTTTCGAAGACCCTGCGCGCCCAGGCCGCCGAACGCGCCGCCGCGCTGACCGCACGCGGCCACCAGCCCGGTCTCGCGGTGATCCTCGTCGGCGCCAACCCGGCGAGCGAAGTCTACGTGCGCAACAAGATCAAGGCGTGCGAGGACAACGGCTTCTTCTCGCAGAAGGATGCCTACCCGGACACGCTGTCGGAAGCCGACCTGCTCGCGCGCATCGACGAGCTGAACCGCGATCCGAAGATCCACGGCATCCTCGTCCAGCTGCCGCTGCCCGCGCACATCGACAGCCACAAGGTGATCGAGGCGATCGCGCCGGAAAAGGACGTCGACGGTTTTCACGTCGCGAACGCGGGCGCGCTGATGACCGGCAAGCCGCTGTTCCGCCCGTGCACGCCGTACGGCGTGATGAAGATGTTCGAAGCGCACAGCATCGCGCTGCAAGGCGCGAACGCGGTCGTGATCGGCCGCTCGAACATCGTCGGCAAGCCGATGGCGATGATGCTGCTCGACGCCGGCGCGACCGTGACGATCTGCCACAGCAAGACGCGCGACCTCGCCGCGCATACGCGCCAGGCCGACGTCGTGGTCGCCGCGGTCGGCAAGCGCAACATCCTGACCGCCGACATGGTGAAGCCGGGCGCGACGGTGATCGACGTCGGCATGAACCGTGACGACGCGGGCAAGCTGTGCGGCGACGTCGATTTCGCGGGCGTGAAGGAAGTCGCCGGCTACATCACGCCGGTGCCGGGCGGCGTCGGCCCGATGACCATCACGATGCTGCTGATCAACACGATCGAATCCGCCGAACGCGCGGCTGCCGCCGCGGCCTGACGCACTACCCGCTCAGCCGGCGCGCGCTTGCGCGCGCCGGTGTCCCGCCAGCCGCGCTCGCACCGGCTGCGCCGCCCCGGCCCGCGGCGGCCTACCGTCGGGCCGCCGGCCGCCGAATGCCGTTCCCGGCCACGCCCGTCGCTGCGCATCCGACCCTGCGTCAATCGCGTCATTAGAAACTAACGATTGGAAAGCGCACGATGCGCCCCAATAATGTCGGTATCGGGCGCGCTCGCGCCCAGCCGCCGTTACCCTTTTCATCCCGGTTCATCCGGCAACAGACAGGGAGTCTTATGTCCGCCAGCGCCCATACCAATCCGCTCCTCGACTTCTCCGGCCTGCCCCGTTTCGGCGAGATTCGCCCGGAACACGTGACGCCCGCGCTCGATACGCTGCTCGATGCCGCCAACCGTGCGGTCGAAGCCGCGAGCGCCAGCGAGACGCCGGCGACCTGGGCCGCCGTCGTCGAGACGGTCGAGCAGGCCACGGAGCCGCTCGGCCGCGCATGGGGCATCGTCGGCCACCTGAACGCGGTCGCCGACACGCCCGAACTGCGCGCTGCCTACGGCGAAAACCTGCCGCGCGTGACCGAGTTCTGGTCGAGCGTCGGCCAGAATCTCGCGCTGTACGAAAAGTACAAGGCGATCGCCGCGAGCGCCGAATACGCGACGCTGTCCGCCGAGCGCAAGAAGATTCTCGACAACGCGCTGCGCGACTTCCGCCTGTCGGGCGCCGAGCTGCCCGAGGAGCAGAAGCCGCGCTTCGCGGAGCTGCAGGAACAACAGGCCGCGCTGTCGAAGGCGTTCTCCGATCACGTGCTCGACGCGACCAACGCGTACGCGTACTTCGCGAAGGACGAAGCCGAACTGGCCGGCCTGCCCGGCGACGCGATCGAGGCCGCCCGCGAAGCCGCGCAGAAGGACGGCAAGGAAGGCTGGAAATTCACGCTGCATTTCCCGTCGTATTTCCCGGTGCTGCAGTACGCGAACAACCGCGCGCTGCGCGAGACGCTCTATCGCGCGTATGCGACGCGCGCGTCGGAACTCGGGCCGCAATACGGCGACGGCAAGGCCGAATGGGACAACACGGCGATCGTCGCCGACGCGCTGAAGCTGCGCCGCGAAGAGGCGCAGATGCTCGGCTACCGCAACTTCGCCGAAGTGTCGCTCGCGCCGAAGATGGCCGAATCGCCGCAGCAGGTGATCGCGTTCCTCGAGGATCTCGCGACGCGCGCCCGCCCGCACGCGGAGAAGGACTGGGACGAGCTGCGCACGTTCGCCGCGAAGGAGCTCGGCCTCGCCGAACTCGCACCGTGGGACGTCGCGTACGCGGCCGAAAAGCTCCGCCAGCAACGCTATGCGTTCTCGGAAAACGAGGTCAAGCAGTACTTCCCGGAACCGGCCGCGCTGAAGGGCCTGTTCACCGTCACCGAAACGCTGTTCGGCGTGAAGATCAAGCCGGACGACGCGCCGGTGTGGCACAAGGACGTACGCTTCTTCCGCGTCGAGAACCGCGACGGCTCGCTCGTCGCGCAGTTCTATCTCGACCTGTACGCCCGCGAAGGCAAGCGCGGCGGCGCGTGGATGGACGACGCGCGTTCGCGCGCGAAGCGCGGCAGCGACGTGCAGACGCCCGTCGCGTACCTGACCTGCAACTTCTCCGCGCCGGTCGGCGGCAAGCCCGCGTGCTTCACGCACGACGAAGTCATCACGCTGTTCCATGAATTCGGCCACGGGCTGCACCACATGCTCACGCGCGTCGACGAGCTCGGCGTGTCGGGCATCAACGGCGTCGAATGGGATGCGGTCGAACTGCCGTCGCAGTTCATGGAAAACTTCTGCTGGGAATGGGACGTGCTGTCGTCGATGTCGTCGCACGTCGATACGGGCGCCGCGCTGCCGCGCGAGCTGTTCGACAAGATGATCGCCGCGAAGAACTTCCAGAGCGGGCTCGGCACGCTGCGCCAGATCGTGTTCTCGATGTTCGACATGCTGCTGCACGTCGATTTCGACCCGGCCGGCGCCACCGGCGTGACCGCGTTCGCGCGCGAGATCAACGAGCGCTATCACGTGATCCCGCAGGCGGCGTTCTCGCGCTGGCCGAACACGTTCAGCCATATCTTCGCGGGCGGCTATGCGGCCGGCTACTACAGCTACAAGTGGGCCGAGGTGCTGTCGGCCGATGCGTATGCGGCGTTCGAGGAAGCCGCCGCCGCCAGCGGCAGCGTGCTCGATGCGGCAACCGGCACCCGCTATCGCCGCGAAATCCTCGAGGTCGGCGGCAGCCGCCCCGCGATGGAATCGTTCAAGGCGTTCCGCGGCCGCGAGCCGCAGATCGACGCGCTGCTGCGCCACAACGGGATGGCGGCGTCCGCGCACTGAGCGCGCGCTGCCGGGTTCGTCCGGCTGCATCGACAGGCACCGCTTCGGCGGTGCCTTTTTTCATGGCGCGGGCGTGTCGTCGCCCGTTTCGTCGTCGAACAGCAGGAATTGCCCGTGGCGCTCGGCCGTGTCCTCGTCGATGCGCACGCCGACGCCGAGCAGCCGCACCGGCTGCGCGCGCCGCAACAACCCCTTCGCGAGCAGCGTGACGGCCGTCTCGGCATTCGTCGCGTCGGCCACGCACTCGACCGTCGTGCGCTGGAAATCGGCGAAGCGGATCTTCACGTAGAGCTTGCGGATCGATCGCGCGGCGCCCGCGCGCTCGATCCGCGCGTCGAGCTGCACGACGAGGCGGCGAATTTCGTCCGCGCATTGCTCGAGCGTCGTCAGGTCGGTCACGTAGGTCGTCTCGACACTGACCGACTTGCGCTCCTGGTCGGCCTGCACCGGCCGTTCGTCGATCCCGCGCGACAGTTCGTACAGGCGCCGCCCGAACGCGCCGAATTCGCGGTGCAGGTCGATCAGCGGCCAGTCGCGCAATTGCGCGCAGGTCTGGATGCCGAGCCGCTCGAGCCGCGCGGCCGTCACCTTGCCGACGCCGTGCAGCTTGCGCACCGGCAGCGCCGCGACGAACGCGTCGATCTCGTGCGGCCGCACGACGAACAGCCCGTCGGGCTTGTTCCAGTCGGACGCGATCTTCGCGATGAACTTGTTCGGCGCGACGCCCGCCGACACGGTCACGCCGACCGTGTCGCGCACCCGTTCGCGGATCTCGCGCGCAATCAGCGTCGCACTGCCCTGGCAACGCGACGACCCGCTGACGTCGAGGTACGCCTCGTCGAGCGACAGCGGCTCGACGTCGGGCGTGTAGTCGCGATAGATCGCCATGATCTGTCGCGACGCCGCGCGATACTTGTCCATCGCGGACGGCAGGATCAGAAGGTCCGGACACTTGCGCATCGCCAGCGCCGACGACATCGCCGAATGCACGCCGTAGCGCCGCGCCTCGTAGTTGCAGGTCGCGATCACGCCGCGCTGGTCGGGGCGGCCGCCGACCGCGAGCGGCCGGTTGCGCAGCGACGGGTCGTCGCGCATCTCGACCGACGCGTAGAAGCAGTCGCAGTCGCAATGAATGATCTTGCGCATGCGTAGCGGCGCGTCGCCGGACGGTGCGTGCGGCTCGGCAGGCGGGATGGTGGTCGGGTTCACGGTGCCGATACTGTACAAAAACACAGTGCCGGTTTCAACTGCCGCGTGCGTCCGGGGCCGGCTGCGCGAACCGACCGTCCGGGGCCGCCCCCTCGCCCGTCACCTCAACCGGCCATCCGGCAGCGGCCCTCCGCCAGCAGCCCTCCGCCAGCAGCCCTCCGCCAGCAGCCCTCCGCCACCGGCCCTCCGCCACCGGCTACGCCGTACCGGCCCGGTTTGTGCGGATCGTACCGGCGAGGCACGGGCGGCGGCACCTATACTCGTCTGCCGCGATACACGAAACGCAAAGGTGACGGATGAAGACGATCGGACTGATCGGCGGCATGAGCTGGGAATCGTCGGCCGAGTACTACCGGATGATCAACCGGCACTCGAAGGCATTGCACGGCGGGCATCACAACGCGAAGAGCGTGCTGGTCACGGTCGACTTCGCCGAAATCGAAGCGCTGCAGCGCACGCACGACTGGCCCGCGCTCGGCGAACGGATGGCCGACGCCGCCCGGCAGCTCGAAGCGGCCGGCGCCGATCTCGTGGTCCTGACGACCAATACGATGCATCGCGTGCACGACGCGATCGAAGCCGCGGTGACGCTGCCGTTCCTGCACATCGCCGATCCGACCGGCAGCGCGCTGCGCGACGCGGGCGTCGAGCGCGTCGCGCTGCTCGGCACGCGCTATACGATGGAGTTGCCGTTCTATGCGGCGCGGCTGCGCGAGAAGTTCGGGCTCGACGTGCTCGTGCCGGACGAGCGCGGGCGCGACGACGTGCACCGGATCATCTACGACGAGCTGTGCCACGGCGTCATTTCGGCGGAATCGCGCACGACGTATGTGTCGATCATCGACGCACTGGCGAAGCGCGGCGCGCAAGCCGTGATCCTCGGCTGCACGGAAATCACGCTGCTGATCGGCGCGGACGACTCACCGCTGCCGGTCTTCGATACGACCGCGCTGCACGCAAAGGCGGCCGTCGAGTGGGCGGCGCGCTGAATGACGCGCGCCGGCGCGGATCGACAATCGCCGCCCGAGAGCATCGCCGCATTGTTCCGTGCGGCAGGATTCACGCTCCCGGCGGGCGCGTCGCCGCGCGCCCGGCTCCGTGCTCTCGCCCGTCACACGGGCCTGGCGCGCACGGCCCGCGGATCACCTGGCTCGCTTCACGCGGGCGCGCCGACGTAACGGCTTATCTGTTGGTAATAAAGTGACCGCAAATGGGTACACGAGCAGCGGCGCTGCAAACGACGCTGCTCGTCGCGCGCTCTTTTCCACCAACAGGTAACCGGAACATGAAAAAACTCAGCACCGCGTTCGGCGCGCTACTCGCCGTGTCGGTCACGCTCAACGCGCACGCCGACCCCAACATCACCGCATCGGCGGCCACGACGCCCAAGGACGGGTTCGATCGCATGACGTGGGACGTCACGCCCGAAGTCGTGCCGACCCACGTCAACGCCAGTTACTACTGGGCCAACCAGTTGGCGTCGCAACATGGCGGGCACGCGATCTACACCGGCATCCAGCCGCGCACGCAAGGCAGCAACCTGGTGATCTTCAGCGCGTTCGGTACCGGCACGGCGCCGCTGTCGGCGAATTGCCGCGGCGGCGCCGACGGCGGTTCCGGAACATCGTGCTCGATCGCCTACCCGTGGAAAACCGGCCACGCCTATCGGTTGCAGGTGACCGTGACGCAGGCCAATCGCAGCGACGGGCGCTCGACCGTCGACGGCTTCATCACCGACGTCGCCACCGGCGCGACGACGCCGACCGGCAGCATTGCCGTGCCGGCCGACTGGGGCGGCCTGTCGAACTCGGCGTATCTGTTCGACGAGTACTTTCCGTTCAACGCCGCGTCGAAGGACCCGATGCAGCGACCCTGCGTGCCGTATGCCCGCTACATGACGTCGCTGCCGCATTTCTATCTGAAGGATGTCGACTACCCGACGGCCGAGCGGTCGATCCGGCTGAATGCGGGCAAGGACAAGTGCGCGGTGCTGTCGGGCATGCCGAACGCGCGGGCCACGCTGGTCAACACGACGACCTATCTGCTCGAAAACGGCTTCCTGCCGGGAAGCCCGGGCGCACCAAAATAACGGGCGGGCGCGGAAAACAAAAAACCCGGCATGGAGCCGGGTTTTTCGTAGACGAAGTGCGCATCGGTCAATTGCGCGGCACATCGTCTGGTGTGCTTGGTTGCGGGGACAGGATTTGAACCTGTGACCTTCGGGTTATGAGCCCGACGAGCTGCCAGACTGCTCCACCCCGCGTCAGAGAAATAAATTATAGGGTGAGGAAGTACTCACGTCAATACCTTTGTCACAGTTTCTGCTTCCGCTGCCCGGGCGACGATGCGCGGCCCCAGGCACGCATCGCATGACGCGCGCGTTCGCACCCCATGCTCGCGGTAAGATGGCGGCCTTCGCATTCACGCCGCACGCACTCTCCCGTTCATGAAAATCGCCACCTGGAACGTCAACTCGCTCAACGTCCGCAAACAGCACGTGCTCGACTGGCTCGCGCAAAGCGGAGCCGACGTACTGTGCCTGCAGGAACTGAAGCTGCCGGACGAGAAATTCCCGCGCGCCGATCTCGAGGCGATCGGCTACCGCAGCTGGTTCGCCGGCCAGAAGACCTACAACGGCGTCGCGATCCTCGTGCGCGACACGCTCGCCGTCGACGAATCGGACGTCGTGCGCAACATCCCCGGCTTCGAAGACACGCAGCAGCGCGTGATCGCCGCGACGGTCGACGGCGTGCGGATCGTGTCCGCGTACTTCCCGAACGGCCAGGCGCTCGACTCCGACAAGTTCGTCTACAAGATGCAATGGCTCGACGCGCTGCAGGCGTGGCTGCGCACCGAGCTGCAACGCTATCCGAAGCTCGCGCTGCTCGGCGACTACAACATCGCGCCGGAAGACCGCGACGTGCACGATCCCGCGAAATGGGAAGGCCAGAACCTCGTGTCGCCGCAGGAGCGCGCGCACTTCAAGCAGTTGATCGAACTCGGCTTCGTCGATGCGTTCCGCCGCTTCGAACAGCCGGAGAAAACCTTCACGTGGTGGGACTACCGGATGATGGCGTTCCGCCGCAACGCGGGGCTGCGCATCGACCACATCCTGCTGTCGCCGGCGCTCGCGGCGACCTGCGCGTCGTGCGAAGTCGATCGCACGCCGCGCACGTGGGAACAGCCGTCCGACCATACGCCCGTCGTCGCGATCGTCGCCTGATCGCGCACGCGCCCGCGCGCGATCAGCGCCGCGCGGGCGCCGGCCCGAGATGGGCCCACAGGAAACCGAATTCGGCTGCATCGGCTTGCGCGCGTTCGAGATCGTCCGCAGTGCCGTGGCCGCCGTCGGTGTTCTCCCAGTACCACACCCGTTCGTGACCGAGCGCCTGCATGCGCGCGGCCATCTTGCGCGCATGCGCGGGATGCACGCGGTCGTCGCGCGTCGACGTCGTCAGCAACAACGGCGGATACACGACACCTTCGCGCACGCGGTGATACGGCGAATACGCGGCCAGCGCCGCGCCCTCGCGCAGATCGTCCGGGTCGCCGTATTCGTCGAGCCACGCGGCGCCCGCGTGCAGCTTCGGATAGCGCTGCATGTCGAGCAGCGGCACGCGGCACAGCACCGCACCGAACAGCTCCGGCCGCTGCATCATGCACGCGGCGACCAGCAACCCGCCGTTGCTGCCGCCCTCGATTCCAAGCTGCGCGGCGGTCGTCACGCCCGTCGCGGCCAGATCCTCGGCGACCGCGATGAAATCGTCGAACGAACGCTGCCGGTGTTCGCGCTGCGCGTCGACGTGCCAGCGCGGCCCGAATTCGCCGCCGCCGCGGATGTGCGCGAACGCCATCACGCCGCCGCGTTCGAGCCAGCCGATGCCGAACGCATCGCTGTAACCCGGCAGGTTCGGGATCGCGAAGCCGCCGTAGCCCGACAACAGGCACGGCCGCGCGACCCGCGCCATGCCCTCCGTCGGGTCGAGCGCATCGCGCGGCCCGATCAGCGTGTACGGCACCACCGTGCCGTCCCGCGAACGCGCGCTCGCGCGGCGTACGACGAGCCCGGACGCATCGAACTGCACCGGCGGCCGGTCGAGCAGCACGCGGCGCGCGCCCGCATCGTCCGCGCGGTCGGCCAGATCGGCCAGCCAGCATTCGGGCGGATCGAGATACGTATCGACGTCGACGTACACCTCGTCGTTCAGCGTCGCTTCGACGGGCTCGACATCGATCTGCGCATCGCCCGGCCATTCGAACGGCCGCGCATCCCACGTCCACGACCCGTCGTCGCGCTGCCGCGGCTGCCACAGCATCGTGCGGTTGTGCACGTCGTCGAGCCAGCTCGCGATCAGCGTCGTGCGCGTGTGCGTCCACGTACAGGCGGACGTCGTCGGCTGCGGCGCGAACAGCGTCGTGAAGTCGCGCGCGCCGGCGAGGAACGCCTGCTCGCGGATCGCGAGCAGCGAGCCGCCCGCGTGGCGCGCGCCGTCGCAATCCCAGTCGAGGCGCGGCTCCAGCACGAGCCAGCCTTCCCAGAACCCGACCTCGACGTGCGTCGGCACGTCGTAGCGCGCCCATTCGCCCGCGTCGGTCAGCCGGTACGCATGCGCATCGAAGAAATCGACGCTGCGCCACGCGACGTGGCGGCGGTCGATCGGATCGAACCACGCACCCGCGCTGATGTCGTCCGGCTCGCCCTTGAACACGACCGGCGCGTCGGCGAGCGCGGTGCCGCGCACCCAGCGCCGCGCTTCATACGGATAACCGGCCGCGGTCGCATGCGCTTCGCCGCGATCCCAGCTCACGTAAACGGTGTCGCGATCGATCCAGCCGACCGTGTGATGGCCCGGCTCGTCGATCGTGAAGCCGCCGTCGACGAACCGGCGCTCGACGAGATCGAACTCGCGCACGACGACCGCGTCGGCGCCGCCCGGCGACAGCGACAGCAGCACGCGATCGCCGTCCGGATACAGGATCGCCTCCTGCTCGAACACCCACGACTCGCCCTCTTCGGCGCCGAGGGCGTCGATATCGAGCAGCGTTTCCCAGTCGGGACGGCCGGCACGCCAGTCGTCCCAGCGCGTGCGGCGCCACAGCCCCTTCGGGTGGAGATCGTCCTGCCACAGGTCGTACGCCCAGTCGCGCCAGCGGGTCGGAATCACCGGGCGTTCGCGCGGCAGATACGCTTTCGCGAGACGCGCGGTCAGCGCGCGATAGGCATCGTCGTCGCGCAGCGCGGCGCGCGTGCGCGCATTCTGCTCGTCGACCCACGTGCGGGCGCGCTTGCTGTCGAGCGCTTCGAGGAAACGGAACGGGTCGGCCCCGGCGGGCCAGCGGAAGGAATCGGACATTGAGAGTCGGCGGAATGGCAAACTGCGTGCAAACCGCGATTATGTCCGATCGCGGCATGCGCGGGCCCGCGCATGCCGTGAATCGAGCTCAGGGCTCCAGATGGAGTTCCTGGATCTTGCGCGTGATCGTGTTGCGGCCGATGCCGAGCCGCTCCGCGGCCTCGACCTTGCGGCCGCGCGTGAAGTCGAGCGCCTCGCGGATCACGGCCGCCTCGAAGCGGCGCGCGAGTTCGTCCATCACGTCGGCCGAGTTCTCGCGCAACAGCCGCGCGACTTCGGTGCGCAACCCGTGCTCCCACACCGGGTAGCCGGCAGGCGCACCGCCGTTCGCCGCGCTCGCGACGGGCGCGGACGCCGCCGGCGCGGCACCGATCGCGGCAGGCACGGCCGCGGCATGGCCGCCGCTGCCGAGCGCTTCCGTGCCGTCGCCCGTCGCGGCGGCCGGCGCAGCGGGCGCGCCGGCCGGCACGAGATCGGGCGGCAGGTCCTTGATCTCGACCGTCTGCGCGGGCGCCATCACGGTCAGCCAGTTCGCGAGGTTCTCGAGCTGCCGCACGTTGCCGGGAAACGGCAGCGAGCTCAGGTACGCGAGCGCGTCGTCGGACACGCGCTTCGGCTCGACGCCGAGATCGCGCGCGCTTTTCTGCAGGAAGTGGCGCGTGAGCAGCGCGATGTCCTCGCTGCGTTCGCGCAGCGGCGGCAGGCGCAGCCGGATCACGTTGAGCCGGTGGTAAAGGTCCTCGCGGAACAGCCCCTGCCGCACGCGCGACTCGAGATTCTGGTGCGTCGCGGCGATCACGCGCACGTTCGCGCGCAGCGGGTTGTGGCCGCCCACGCGGTAGAACTGCCCGTCCGACAGCACGCGCAACAGGCGCGTCTGCAGGTCGAACGGCATGTCGCCGATTTCGTCGAGGAACAGCGTGCCGTTCTCGGCCTGCTCGAAGCGGCCCTGCCGCGTCGTCTGCGCGCCGGTGAACGCGCCGCGCTCGTGGCCGAACAGTTCGGATTCAAGCAGATCCTTCGGAATCGCCGCCGTGTTCAGCGCGATGAACGGCCCGTTCGCGCGCGGGCTGTGACGGTGCAGCGCCCGCGCGACGAGCTCCTTGCCGGTGCCCGACTCGCCGGTGATCAGCACGGTCGCGGCCGAATGCGACAGCCGGCCGATCGCGCGGAACATGTCCTGCATCGCGGGCGCCTGCCCGAGCATCTCGGGCGCCTCGGCCACGCGCTCGTCCTGCGGCGCGCCGCCGCGCAGACTTTCTTCCACCGCGCGGCGGATCAGCTCGACGGCCTTGTCGACGTCGAACGGCTTCGCGAGGTATTCGAACGCGCCGCCCTGGAACGCCGCGACGGCGCTGTCGAGATCGGAGAACGCCGTCATGATGATGACGGGCAGGCCCGGCAGCCGCTCGTGCATCGCCTGCAGCAACTCGAGGCCCGAGCCGCCCGGCATCCGGATGTCGGACACGAGCACCTGCGGCGTCTCGTGGTCGAGCGCGGCCAGCGCGTCGCGCACGTTCGCGAAGCTCTTCGTCGCGAAGCTGTCCCGGGCGAGTGCCTTCTCAAGCACCCAGCGGATCGATTGGTCGTCGTCTACTATCCAGATCGGCTTCATAGGTCGGTCAGGTATGGGTGAATCGCATGTCGCCGCTCAATGGTCGAGCGGCAACAGAATCTGAAATTCGGTACGGCCGGGCCGGCTTTCGACCTCGATCATCCCGTCGTGCTGCTGCACGAACGTCTGGGCGAGCGTGAGGCCGAGGCCGCTGCCGTCGTCGCGCCCGGACACGAGCGGATAGAAGATCCGGTCGCGGATCTCTTCCGGAATGCCGGGCCCGTTGTCGATCACGTGCAAGTCCAGTGCCAGCCGGTACAGGCGCTTGGCGATCGTCACCTTGCGCGCGATGCGCGTGCGCAGCTCGATCTTCGCGTCGCCCTGCGCGATTCGTTCGCGCAGCGCCTGCGCGGCGTTGCGCACGATGTTCAGCAGCGCCTGGATCAACTGCTCCTTGTCGCCGCGCAGGTCCGGCACGCTCACGTCGTAGTCGCGCTCGATCGTGAGCCCGCGCGGGAATTCCGCGAGCATCACCGCGCGCACGCGTTCGCACACTTCATGAATGTTCACGTCGCCGACGATATGCGGATGCCGGTGCGGCTCCAGCAACCGGTCGACGAGCGTCTGCAGGCGGTCGGACTCCTTGATGATCACCTGCGTGTATTCGCGCAACTCGCCGCGCTCGCGCTCGCCCAGTTCGAATTCGAGCAGCTGGGCTGCGCCGCGAATGCCGCCGAGCGGGTTCTTGATCTCGTGCGCGAGGTTGCGGATCAGTTGCTTGTTGACCGCGGTCAGGTCGTGGATGCGCTCTTCGCGGTCGGTGCGCGACTGCCGTTCGTTCTCGAACAGCTCGACGAGCACGAAATCGGGCGCGTTCTCGAGGAAGCCGACGATCGCATGCACATGCAGCGGTTCGCGGCCGGGCCGGTCGAGCACGGTATCGAGGTGCGTCGCGTGAAAGCGTTCCTGGCCGATCGCGGTGATCGTCGACGCGAGCTCGTTCGCGTTCGGGAAAATCTCGCCCCACGGCCGCTGCGCGAGCTGCCGCCGCGAGATGTCGAGCATCGCCTCCGCGGACGGGTTCGCGAACGCGACCCGCAGCGTCTTGCGGTCGAGCACGATCACGACCGTCGGCAGTGCTTCGAGCCCCGCCAGCAGACCCGAGCGCGCGAGCCGCTCGTCGTCCGTCAGTCGTTCGGGCTGCCCCGTTTTCGCCTTGATCAGATTCTTCAGAACCATCTGCGTGCTTGTCGCGCCTCACCGGGCCAGAAAATGAAAATCGTCGGAACAAAAAAGGGACGGCCGGACGCCGTCCCCTTTCAGACTCCGCCGTTCCCGCCGCAAGCCGCGCGACGGGAACGAACCGGCATGACGGCGCTGAATCGAAGCGCCATCGCCGATTAGAGCGAGTAGTACATCTCGAACTCGATCGGGTGCGTCGTCATGCGGAACTTCGCCAGCTCCTGCTCCTTCAGCGCGAGGTACGCGTCGATCATGCCGTCCGTGAACACGCCGCCGCGCGTCAGGAACTCGCGATCCTTGTCGAGCGCTTCGAGTGCCTGATCGAGGCCCGCGCACACGGTCGGGATCTTTGCATCCTCTTCCGGCGGCAGGTCGTACAGGTTCTTGTCCGCTGCTTCGCCCGGATGGATCTTGTTCTGGATCCCGTCGAGGCCGGCCATCATCAGCGCCGTGAAGCACAGGTACGGGTTCGCCATCGGATCCGGGAAGCGCGTTTCGATACGGCGGCCCTTCGGGTTCGACACGTGCGGAATGCGGATCGATGCCGAACGGTTGCGCGCCGAGTACGCGAGCTTGACCGGTGCCTCGAAGTGCGGGACCAGACGCTTGTACGAGTTCGTCGTCGGGTTCGTGATCGCGTTCAGCGCGCGAGCGTGCTTGATGATGCCGCCGATGTAGAACAGCGCGAGTTCCGACAGGCCGGCGTAGCCGTTGCCCGCGAACAGGTTCTGGCCGTCCTTCCAGATCGACTGGTGAACGTGCATACCCGAACCGTTGTCGCCGACGACCGGCTTCGGCATGAACGTCGCCGTCTTGCCGTACGAGTGCGCGACGTTGTGGATGATGTACTTCGACCATTGCGTCCAGTCGGCGCGCTGAACCAGCGTCGAGAACTTCGTGCCGATTTCGTTCTGGCCCTGGCCCGCCACTTCGTGGTGGTGCACTTCGACCGGGATGCCGAGCTGTTCGAGCAGCAGGCACATTTCCGAACGCATGTCCTGGAACGTGTCGACCGGCGCGACCGGGAAGTAGCCGCCCTTCGTGCCCGGACGGTGGCCCGTGTTGCCGCCTTCGAATTCCTTGCCTGCCGACCACGGCGCTTCTTCCGAGTTGATCTTCACGAAGCAGCCCGACATGTCCGTGTTCCACTGGACCGAGTCGAAAATGAAGAATTCCGGTTCCGGACCGAAGTAGGCCGTGTCGCCGATGCCCGTGCTCTTCAGGTACGCTTCGCCGCGCTTCGCGAGCGAACGCGGATCGCGCTCGTAGCCCTTGCCGTCGGCCGGCTCGACCACGTCGCAGGTCAGCACGAGGGTCGACTCTTCGTAGAACGGGTCGACGAACGCTGCGTTCGGGTCCGGCATGAGCAGCATGTCCGACGCCTCGATGCCCTTCCAGCCCGCGATCGACGAACCGTCGAATGCATGCCCGCTTTCGAACTTGTCTTCGTCAAACGCCGAAACCGGCACCGACACGTGCTGCTCCTTGCCGCGCGTATCCGTGAAGCGGAAATCGACAAACTTGACGTCCTCGTCCTTCACGAGCTGCATGACGTCGGCGACGGTTTTACTCATAACCTCTTCTCCTGATTGAACAATTCCGGCGGACTGGGAAACCGCCTCGTTTATCGAGCTGACCGGGGTCTTGCTTTGGCGCAGCGCGCCCCGATTCGACCGAATTCTATATAGCAGCTTCCGTGCCAACCATCGCAAAACCGACGCGGATCACGCCAGCCCGCGCCGTGGCGGGGCTCGCCTGCGCGATTGCAGGGCCCTGCGCCGAAGTGGCGCTGGCCGGGACGCACCGGGATGGTGCGCTTGTGCGGATACGGCGGCGCAACCGAATCATCCTGGTGCATTCGCGCCATTTTGCACTTTTTTGGTGAACGCGTGGTCCGTGCCTGCACCTCCGCTCACGCCGGCATCCGCGCGACGCCGCCGCGCTAGAATGCTCGTTTGACCGATACGGAGACCCTCCCATGAGTACGCTCGACCAGCTTTACGCGAAGGCCGACGAACGCCGCGCACAAGGCGCGCTCAACTACGCCGGTGCGCTGCTGCCGGTCGAGGCGTTCGAACTGCTGCAGCTCGACCCGTCGGCGCGCCTCGTCGACGTGCGCACGCGCGCCGAGCTCGACTGGGTCGGCCGCCCGCTCGTCGGCGACGGCCAGTACCTGCACGTCGAATGGACGCGCTACCCGGGCGGCGTGCCGAACGCCGAATTCGTCAACGAACTGAAGGCGGCCCTCCCGGCCGATACGCCCATCCTGTTCCTGTGCCGCAGCGCCGCGCGCTCGAAGCTCGCCGCGGTCGCGTCCGCGCAGGCCGGTTTCACGAAGGCCTTCGACCTGCTGGAAGGCTTCGAGGGCGCCAAGGACGCCGAAGGCCACCGCAAGACGGTCGACGGCTGGTGCTTCCGCAAACTCCCGTGGATCGGCGCCTGACGGCGCGCCGCGCCCGCCGGTTGCGACAGCCTCATCGTCGAGCCGGGCGATGACATGCCGATGACGGGCCGCATTGCGCGGCCCGTTGTTTTTGGTACGACCCCGTTGCAGGCCGCTCAGGCGCGCGGCGTATCGGGCTCGACGACGTCGCCGCCGAGCAGGTGCACGCCTTCGCGCAGCTTCACGAACGCGGCCGCGACTGCTTCCGGCTCGCCCTTCACGCCGAGGTCGATGTGACGGCGCGCGTAGATGCCGCCGCGCTCTGCGTCGCCGACGCTCGGCAGGCTGAATACGCGCACGCCGGGGAAATCGCGCTCGATCTTCTCCATCAGCGGCGTCAGCGTCGATTCCGGCAACTCGAACACGACCAGCGAGCGCTCGGCATGCGGCGTCGCGTGATGCAGATGCGCGTACTTCGTATCGAGCACCCATTCGATCATCGGCCACGCCATCACCGGGAAGCCCGGCACGAAGTGGAGATGGCCGACCGAGAAGCCGGGAATCCGGTTGTAGCCGTTCGGGATGATCGTCGCGCCCGCCGGAAACACGCCCATGTTGAAGCGATGCTGGTTCTCCGGCGATTCGAAATCGACCGGCGTGGCCGGGTCGGCGTGCGTCTCGCGAATGCGTTCCGAAATCAGCGCCTTCGCTTCCGGATGCAACTCGAGCGGCACGCCGAGCGCGGCGGCCGCGCACTGGCGCGTATGGTCGTCGGGGGTCGCGCCGATCCCGCCCGTCGAGAACACGATGTCGCCCGACGCGATCGCACGCGCGAGCGTCGCGGTGATGCGCGCCGGATCGTCGCCGACGTATTCGGCCCAGTCGAGCGCGAGGCCGCGCGCGCCGAGCAGCTCGATGACCTTCGCCAGATGCTTGTCCTGCCGGCGGCCCGAAAGGATTTCGTCGCCGATGATGATGATGCCGATGCTCATGCCTGCCCCATGTCGATTGCGGTGGCGCGCGCGCTGGCGCGCAGGTCCTCCAGCGCGCGCAGGCAGTAGTGCCCGAACCACAGCGCCGAGAAGACGAGGATGAAAGCGTATACCCAGATCATGGCGGCCGCGACGAACGGGAACAGCACCATCATCCAGACCGACGAAACCCACACGAAGGTCGGCACGGTGCCGAGCAGCCCGGTCGCGACGCCGATGCCGATCAGCGGCCAGCGGTGCCGGCGCACGAGCGCGCGGCGCTCGTCGCGGCTCGCGTGCAGCGCGAGCGCGTCGTAGGTCATCACGCGATACGTGAGCCAGCCCCAGATCACCGGCGGCAGCAGCGCGAAGAACGGCGGAATCAGCCACAGCGGGATCGTGACGACGAGCAGCACGACGCCGACGATCGCCGCGCCGAGCGAATTGACCACGCTGCCGAAGAAGGTGCCGCCCCGCTTCGGCTCGAGCGCCGCGAACTGCCGGTTCGACAGGTGCTTGATCACGACCGGCATCGAGATCGTCGCGATCAGCAGCAGCACGGTCAGCACGATCAGCGGAATCGCGAGCGACACGACCACGAACGGCGCGACGACCGCGTGCAGCTGCGACATGCCGATCGCATCGAACGCGCGATACAGCGCGGCCGTCAGCACGAAGCCGTCGAGCGCGCCGCGCGCGACGTCGATCAGCGTCTGCCACGAGAACCACAGCACGGCGCCCCACAGCAGCGCCGAGACGACGAACGGCATCAGCGTGAGCCACAGCATGCGCGGGTGCAGCGCGCTGGCGAACGCCCGGACGAAGGAACGCAGCAAGTCGTTCATGCGAGCCTATGGAGTATGGATTGACGGAGAAAAACGGGGAAAGGATAAACCACGCGGCCCGCCTGCGCCAAAGCGCCTGCGGGCCGCGTGGAAGCGTCGCTCGACGGGAGACAGGCCGGAATCGGGATCAGGCCGACGCCGCGCCGCGTTTCGCGGGAAACAGGCGCCGGAAGATCCGCACGAACGCCAGGCCGTGCTGCGACCAGAAGCCGTCGCCGTAGGACACGCCCTCGACCTGCTCGCGGATGCCGGTCGGCTCGACCGTGCGGTTCCACGACGCGGTGCCGAACATCATGTCCCACCACGGGAACAGCACGCCGAAGTTGCAGCCGTACTTGGTGCCTTCGTGGCCGTAGCCGACCGCATGGTGCCGGCGGTGGAAGATCGGGCTGACGAGCAGGCGCTCGCCGATGCGGCCGTACGACAGCCGCGCATTCGTATGCTGGATGCTCTGCAGGAAGTTCGTGACCGCGGTCAGCACGACGAACTGCGACGGCGTCACGCCGATCACGAGCGCGATCGCCGCGAAGAAACACGACTGGATCACGTCGTCGAGCAGGTGGTTGCGGTCGTCGCACCACAGCGACATCTGACGCTGGCTGTGATGAACCGCGTGCAGCTCCCACCAGATGCCGAACTTGTGCTGCCAGCGGTGATACCAGTAGCCGGCGAAATCGAGCACGACGAGGTAGATCGCGAACGCGACGATCGGCTGCGAGGTCACGCCCGGCCACAGGTAGTCGAGGTTGACGTTCGACACGCCATGCAGGCGCAGCCACGCCTGGAAGTTGTCGAACACCGGCTGCAGCGCGAAGAAGAAGAACAGCGTGTAGATGCCGAGCTTCGAGATCGCCGTGTAGATCACGTCGACCCGCACCGCGCGGCGGTTCTTCCAGCGCTCGACCGGCAGCAGCGCCTCGAGCGGGCGCAGCAGCGCGAACATCAGCACCATCTGCAGCGCGCCGATGATCACCCAGTACAGCGCGTCGTAGGTGTCCTCGTCGTAGTCCATCAGGTTGAACTTGAAGAGGAGCGGCTGCACGACGTCGACGTACAGCCAGGTCTGGATGTCCGACACGAACGCATCGATCAGGTGCAGCATCGTCCGCCTCCGCCCGTCACGCGCCGTTCGCCGCCTTCCACGGCGCGCGGTCGTAGAAGTAGATGCCGTGCGGCGAGCGGCCGACGGCGATCGTCTGCACCAGCTTGCGCGAGGCCAGATCGATGATCCCGACCTTCTTCGCGAAACGGAACGTCACCCACAGCGTCTTCTTGTCGGCGGACAGCTCCATGTCGTCGGGGCCCGGCAGCAGGCCGGTGATGTCGCCGACGTTGGTGAGCGCGTTCTCGTCGATGATGCTGATCGTGTTCGCGACGCGGTTGGTGACCGCGACGTGCGTGCCGTCGGCGAGCGAGCGGAAGTTGTGCGCGCCCTTGCCCGTGTAGATCTGCTTGACGACCTTCTGGTTGCGCCAGTCGACGACCGCGACGTAATCCGCGCCGGTCATCCCGACCAGCAGGAACTTGTCGTCGGGCGTGAGCCACAGGCCGGCCGGCACCTTGCCGACCTTCATCTTCCACTTGACCGTCTGCGTCGGCAGATCGATCGCCGCGATCTCGCCGGACACCTGCAGCGACACGAGCAGCGTCTTGCTGTCCTTCGTGAACGCGAGGTGGCTCGGCATCACCGCGAGCGGCACGCGCTTCACGAGCTTCAGGTCGTGGCCGTCGTAGCCGTAGATGTCGACGCGATCGAGCCGCAAACCGGCCGCCGCGAACCACTTGCGGTCGGGCGAGAAGCCGAGCTGGTAAGGATCGTCGATCCCTTCGACGGTGCGCTGCAGCTTGCCCGTCTTCGGATCGAGGAACATCAGGCTGTTCGAGACCGAATTCGCGACGATCAGCGATGCATTGTCGGGCGTCGCCATCAAATGGTGCGGTTCCTTGCCGGTCGGCATCGTGGAAACGACTTCGCGGGTCTGCTGGTCGATCAGGGAAAGCGTCGCTTCGGCCGAATTGAGGACGATCACGTTATTCGCGTGTGCGGCGGGCGCCAGCACGGCGGCGGCCAGCGCAAGCGTGCGGCCGAAGGAAAGGAAAGTGCGCATGAAGACTCACGTCGTGGAACAGCAGTGATTGTAGAACGTTCGGCGGGCCCCTCCGGTTGACCCATGCCGGGATTGCGCCGCTTTTGCGCCACCTTGCCGCACGCCGGGCGGCCGCACGGGCCGCCGCGGCGCAGGCCCGGGCTGCCCGTGCAGGCCCGGCCGACCGATGTCGCGCTAGCGCTGCATCGACTCCCAGACCTTGTGCAGACGCTTGACAGAGACCGGCATCGGCGTGCGCAGTTCCTGCGCGAACAGCGAAATCCGCAGTTCCTCCAGCAGCCAGCGGAATTCCGCGAGCCGCGCATCGGCGACGCCGCCGCGCTGCGACACCGCGCGCTGGTACTGCTGGACGAGCGGCAGCAGCTCGGCCGACTGCTTCGCGTCGCGCGCCGGATCGGCCTTCAGCTTGTCGATCCGCAGCGCGATGCCCTTCAGATAGCGCGGGAAATGCGCAAGCTGCGCGTAAGGCGTGTCGATCACGAAGCGCTTGCCGACCAGCGCGGCCAGTTGCTGCTGCAGGTCCGCATGGGCCTGCGCGAACGGCTTCGCCTGCGCGAGCTTCTTCACGAGGCCCGCGTATTCGGCCAGGATCTGCCCGACGAGCCGTGCGATTTCCTGCGCGAGCAGGTTCAGCCGGCTCCTGCCCTCGTCGCGGCGCGTGTGGAAACTCGCATCGTCGTCGGGCAGCGGGTCCTGCAGGCACGCGCGGTCGAGCGCCGTGTCGATCAACTGGTCGCGCAGCTCGTCCTGCGTGCCGAGCGACATGTACTGCATCGCCATCTCGCGCAGGCCCGGCAGGTTCTTTTCCAGGAACTTGATCGGCTCCTTCAACTGCAGCGCGAACAGCCGCCGCAAGCCGGCCCGGTGGATGCGCGCGGCCTCCTCCGGCGAATCGAACACCTCGACGTCGCAATGCGTGCCGCGGTCGACGAGCGCCGGATACCCGTACAGCGTCTGGCCACGCCGGCGGATTTCCAGCAGCTCGGGCAGCTTGCCGAAATTCCACGTCGTCAGGTTCTCGTACAACGCCGTCGCGCCGGTTTCCGTCGGGGCGGCCATCCGTGGGGCGGCCGTCTGCGGCGCGGCGCCCTTGCCCGGCTTGCCGCCCTTCGCGGCCGAAGCCGGTGCGGCGGCCGGCGCCGGCGCGCCGGCTGCATCGCCCGCGCCGGCGTCGCCGCCCGGCGCGAGCGTCGACGCCGCCGCGATCTTCTGGAACTGCTGCTGCGCCTGCGCACCGAGCTCCTGGCGAAGCTGCGCGAGATTGCGCCCCATCGCGAGCTGGCGGCCGTGCTCGTCGATCACCTTGAAATTCATGAACAGGTGCGCGGGCAATGTCTCGAGCTTGAAATCGGCCGTCTTCATCGCGACCTGCGTCTCGCCGCGCACGTCGGCGATCAGCGCCTCGACGAGCCCGCCCGCGCCAAAGCGCTCGCGCCCCATCCGCTCGACGAAGCCCGCCGCGTACTCGGGCAGCGGCACGCAGTGCCGGCGCAGCTTCTGCGGCAGCGACTTCAACAGCAACTGCACCTTTTCCTTCAGCATCCCCGGCACGAGCCACTCGCAGCGGCGCGCATCGACCTGGTTCAGCGCGAAGAGCGGCACCGCGAGCGTCACGCCGTCGCGCGGCGTGCCGGGCTCGAAGTGATACGTGAGCGCCATCTCGACGCCGGCCATCGTCGCGCGCTTCGGGAACAGGTCGGTCGTCACGCCGGCCGCCTCGTGGCGCATCAGGTCGTCGCGCGACAGGTACAGCAGCCGCTGCTTGTCCTCCGCCTGGCCGCCCTTCCTCACCTCGTCGCGATACCAGCGCTCGAACGCGGCGCCCGTATGGATGCCTTCCGGAATCGCCTGGTCGTAGTACGCGTAGATCAGCTCGTCGTCGACCAGCACGTCCTGGCGACGCGACTTGTGTTCGAGCTGCTCGATGTCGGCGAGCAGCTTGCGGTTGTGCGCGAAGAACGGCAGCTTCGTGTCGAATTCGCCTTCGACCAGCGCGCCGCGGATGAACAATTCACGTGCGCGCGCCGGGTCCTGCTTGCCGAACGCGACGCGCCGCCGGTGGTAGATCGGCAACCCGTACAGCGTCGCGCGCTCGAACGCGCTCACCTGCGCCGGACGCTTTTCCCAGTGCGGCTCCGACAGCGATTTTTTCAGCAGATGCGCGCCGATCTTCTCGACCCACTCGGGCTCGATCTTCGCGAGGCAGCGCGCGTACAGCCGGCTCGTCTCGACGAGTTCGGCCGCCATCACCCAGCGGCCGGCCTTCTTCGCGAGCGCGGAGCCGGGCCACAGGTAGAACTTGATGCCGCGCGCGCCGAGGTAATGCGGATCGTCGTCCGCTTTCATCCCGATGTTGCCGAGCAGGCCCGTCAACAGGGCCAGATGAATCTGTTCGTAGGTGGCCTCGACTTCGTTGAGTCGCCAGCCGTGCTCGCGCACGACCGTCAGCAGCTGCGAATGAACGTCGCGCCACTCGCGCAGCCGCAGGTGCGACAGGAAATTCTGCCGGCAGGCGTCGACGAGCTGGCGATTCGACTTCTTGTGCGCGACGGCTTCCTCGAACCACGCCCAGATCTTCAGCCACTGCAGGAATTCGGAGCGCTCGTCGGCGAACCGGCGGTGCGCCTGGTCGGCCTGCTCCTGCGCTTCGATCGGGCGATCGCGCGGATCCTGCACGGACAGCGCGCTCGCGATGATCAGCACCTCGCGCAGCGACTGCTGGTCGCGCGCGGCCAGAATCATCCGGCCGACGCGCGGGTCGAGCGGCAGCCGCGCGAGCTCGCGGCCGAGCGGCGTCAGCGCGTTGTCGTCGTCGACCGCGCCGAGCTCGTTGAGCAACTGGTAGCCGTCCGCGATCGCGCGGCCGGGCGGCGGCTCGAGGAACGGGAACGATTCGATCGCAGTCAGGTGCAGCGATTTCATCCGCAGAATCACCGACGCGAGCGACGAGCGCAGGATTTCCGGGTCGGTGAAGCGTGCGCGCGCCTGGTAGTCGCTTTCCTCGTACAAGCGGATGCACACGCCGTCGGCCACGCGGCCGCAACGGCCCGCGCGCTGGTTCGCGGCCGCCTGCGAGATCGACTCGACCTGCAGTTGCTCGACCTTGTTCCGGTACGAATAGCGCTTCACGCGCGCGAGACCGGTGTCGACCACGTAGCGGATGCCCGGCACCGTCAGCGAGGTTTCGGCCACGTTGGTCGCGAGCACGATGCGGCGCGCGTTCGACGCCTTGAACACCTTGTCCTGGTCGGCCGCCGACAGCCGCGCGAACAGCGGCAGGATCTCGGTATGCGGCGGATGGTGCTTGCGCAGCGCCTCGGCCGCCTCGCGGATCTCGCGCTCGCCGGGCAGGAACACCAGCACGTCGCCGGGGCCTTCGCGGCACAGCTCGTCGACCGCGTCGACGATCGCGTCCATCAGGTCGCGCTCGGCCTCGCGCGCGGTCTTCACGCGATCGCGGCCGCCCGTGCCTTCCGCGTTCTTCACCGCCGGACGATCCTCGGCCACAGGGCGGTAACGCATCTCGACCGGATACAGCCGCCCGCTCACCTCGATCACGGGCGCCGGACGTTCGTCGGTGCCGAAATGGCGTGCGAAGCGGTCGGCGTCGATCGTCGCGGACGTGACGATCAGCTTCAGGTCGGGCCGCCGCGGCAGGATCTCCTTCAGATAGCCGAGCAGGAAGTCGATGTTCAGGCTGCGCTCGTGCGCCTCGTCGATGATCAGCGTGTCGTACGCCTGCAGCAACGGGTCGGTCTGCGTCTCGGCGAGCAGGATGCCGTCCGTCATCAGCTTCACGGACGCGCCCGGCGCGAGATTGTCGGTAAAGCGCACCTTGTAGCCGACCACCTCGCCGAACGGCGTGCCGAGTTCCTCGGCGATCCGGCGGCCGGTGGACGATGCGGCCAGGCGCCGCGGCTGCGTATGGCCGATCAGGCCCGTGCCGCCGGCGCCGAGGCCGCGGCCGAGATCGAGACAGATCTTCGGCAACTGCGTGGTCTTACCCGAGCCCGTTTCACCGCAGACGATGACGACCTGGTGGCCGGCGATCGCGCGCGCGATTTCGTCGCGCTTGCCCGACACGGGCAGGCTTTCGGGGTATGTGATCGGCGGGACGGGGTTCGGTGCGACGGCGGCCCGCGGCGCACGCTCGCGGCGCGGGGCACGCTCGCCCGCGGCCTGCGGCGCGCCCTTCGCGGCCGGCTGGCGCGCGTCGCCGCGCCGTTCGTCATTGCGCGGCCCGCGCGGCGCATGTGCCGGCGTGCCCGCCGGCTTGTCCTGCTGCCCGCGCGGCGGCTGGCCCTGCTGCTCGCGCGCGTCGGCCGCACCATCCGGGTGCTTCGCCGACGGCGTATTGGCCCGCGTCGGCGCGGGACTTTTAGAAACATTCGACATGGGGGCGCATTATAATCCCGGCCATGAATTCCCAAACCGACCTCCCTCCCGCCCAGACCGGCGCCGCGACTCCGCCGGCCGCCGACGATTCGGCCGCCAGCCACGCGCAGTTCGTCGACTGGATGCGCTCCGTCGCGCCCTATATCCACAAGTTCCGCAACAGCACGTTCGTCGTGGGGTTCGGCGGCGAGGTGGTGCAGCAGGGGCTGCTGAACGCGCTCGTATCGGACATCGCGCTGTTGCAGGCGATGGGCATCCAGATCGTGCTGGTCCACGGCTCGCGCCCGCAGGTCGAGGAGCAGTTGAGCCTGCACGGTGTCGAATCCGAGTTTTCGCACGGCCTGCGCATCACCGATGCGCGCGCGCTCGAATCCGCGAAGGAAGCGGCCGGCGAAGTGCGTCTCGACATCGAGGCCGCGATCAGCCAGGGGCTGCCGAACTCGCCGATGGCGCACGCGCACATCAGCGTCGTGTCGGGCAACTTCGTGACCGCGCGGCCGGTGGGGATTCTCGATGGAGTCGATTTCGCGCACACGGGCATCGTGCGCAAGATCGACGCCGAATCGATCCGTCATTCGCTCGCGAGCCGCAAGCTCGTGCTGCTGTCGCCGCTCGGGTTCTCGCCGACCGGCGAGGCGTTCAACCTGTCGATGGAGGACGTCGCGTCGGCGGCCGCGATCGCGCTGCGCGCCGACAAGATCATCTTCCTGACCGAAGGGCCCGGCATCGTCGACGACGAAGGCGACCTGGTCCGCGAAATGTCGCTCGACGCGGCCGCCGAGCTGCTCGATTCCGGCAACATCCAGGGCGACGACGCATTCTTCCTCAAGCATTCGATCCGCGCGTGCCGCGGCGGCGTGACCCGCGCGCACCTGATTCCGCAATCGCTCGACGGCAGCATGCTGCTCGAACTGTTCCTGCACGACGGCGTCGGCACGATGATCTCGTACGAGAACCTCGAAAGCCTGCGCGAAGCGACGCCGGACGACGTCGGCGGCATCCTGTCGCTGATCGAGCCGCTCGAATCGGACGGCACGCTGGTGCGGCGCGGCCGCCACCAGATCGAACGCGACATCGACCACTTCTCGGTGATCGAGCACGATGGCGTGCTGTTCGGCTGCGCGGCGCTGTACCCGTACCAGCAGGAGAAGATCGGCGAGATGGCGTGCCTGACGGTCGCGCCGGAAGCGCAGGGCTCGGGCGACGGCGAACGCCTGCTCAAGCGCATCGAGCAGCGCGCCCGCGCGCGCGGCCTCACGCACATCTTCGTGCTCACGACGCGCACCGAGCACTGGTTCCTCAAGCGCGGCTTCGTCAAGGTCAGCGTCGACGACCTGCCAGAAGACCGCCGCAAACTCTATAACTGGCAGCGCAAGTCGCTCGTGCTGATGAAGCAGCTCTGAGCACCGGCACGACTGCCCTTCCCCCCAGACACCGATTACAGGAGAAGTACACGATGGCTCGAATGATCCAATGCGCGAAGCTCGGCAAGGAAGCCGAAGGCCTCGATTTCCCGCCGCTGCCGGGCGAACTCGGCAAGCGCATTTACGAGAGCGTCTCGAAGGAAGCGTGGCAAGGCTGGCTCAAGCAGCAAACGATGCTGATCAACGAAAACCGCCTGAACATGGCCGACCCGCGCGCGCGCCAGTATCTGATGAAGCAGACGGAGAAGTACTTCTTCGGCGACGGCGCGGACCAGGCGTCCGGCTACGTACCGCCGACGGAAGGCTGAGCGACGACGCGACTCGCGACGGCCGGCCATGCCGGCGGCGTCGCGAGGTGAAGCAAAAGCCCCAAGCAAACGGCACCGTGTATCGCACGGTGCCGTTTGCTTTTGGGACGCCTGATCTGGCGCGAGCGAAGGCAAACAAGACGCGCGGCCCGCCCGGCGCCCGATGCCGCGGAATCGCCGCGCCGCCGCCTCGGCGCATCGCGCCGGCCTGCCGGCTCAACCCGCGGGTTTCAACGTGCCGCGATCGTCGGGTGGCGCGGCTTCGCCGCCCGGGTTCCCTGCGCCCGTATGCTCGGTGCCCCACTCGGCCGCATCGCTGCGCTCGGCGCTCGACAGTTCGTCGGCGCGATGTCCGGTGCGATTGAGCAGCGCCACCATGCAGACAAGCGACACGAGCGCATAGAGACCCGACGCGATCGCGACGCCGACGATGCTGCCCGTCGCATTGAGGATCGCCTGCGCGAGCACCGGCGTGCCGCCGCCGACGACGAGCGCGCTCAACTGATACGCGAGCGACAGGCCCGTGTAGCGGATGTTGGCCGGGAACACGCGCGCGAGCACGCCGCCGACCGCGCCATAGAACATCGCCGACGGAATCGTCGAGATGCACATCCCCGCGACGGCGACCCAGTACGAACCCGTCGCGAGCGCATGAAACATCACGGGCATCAGCACGATTTCCGGGATCAGGATCCAGCACATCGCGCGCCGCATGTCGACCTTCGACACGAACCACGCGCCGACCGGCTGCATCAGGAACTGCACGACGAGCGAGATCGACAGGATGCCGAGGAACGTACCCTGCGCATAACCGAGTTCCTTGGTCGCCCACGACAGCGCGAACGTGCTGCGGAAATACGTGACGTTGATCACCGGCAGCGTGCCGGCCGCGAGCAGCACGACGACCCAGTGGTCGCGCACCACGTCGCGCAGCGGCAGCTTCACCGTGCGCTTGCGCGCGAGCACGCGCTGCATGTCGACCGATTCCTCGAGCTTCAGCCGGATCACCATCCCGATGATCACGAGCACGGCCGACAGCAGGAACGGAATGCGCCAGCCCCACATCAGGAACGACGGCGTCGGCAGCGCGCTCAGCGCGAAGAACGCGGCCGTGGCCAGCAGGTTGCCGGTGGGCGAGCCCTGCTGCGCGAACGCCGCATACAGGATGCTGCGATGCTTCGGCGCATTCTCGCTCGCGATCAGCACCGCGCCGCCCCACTCGCCGCCGACCGCGATACCCTGCAGCACGCGCAGCACGACGAGGCCCGCCGGCGCCCACACGCCGATCGACGCATAGCCGGGCAGCAGCCCGATGCCGGTCGTCGCGAGCCCCATCATCACCAGCGTGATCACGAGCGCCGTCTTGCGGCCGACGCGATCGCCGAGATGCCCGAACACGATCCCGCCGAGCGGCCGCGCGGCGAAGCCGGCCCAGAACGTGACGAACGCGAGCAGCGTCGCGACGCCGGGGTCCATCGTGCTGGAAAAGAACACCTTGCCGAACACGAGCGCCGCGGCCGTGCCGTAGATGTAGAAGTCGTACCACTCGATCGTGGTGCCGACGAACGCCGCGAGGGCAGCGCGGCCAGGCCGCGGCTGCGCGGCGCTCGAGAATTGCGGACGGCTCATCGATGTCTCCATGATTGTGATCGGCGGCGCGACGGTCGCGCGCGTTGCCGGAGGGCCAGCCTTGCGCCGCCGGCTGGCGGGGTTGCGCTACGTTGCGTTGCTTGATGTCGGCGTCGGTCCGTTCGGGACGACGTTCGTTTGCGGGCGCCCTCGGCCCGTCACGTCTCGTGCGGCCCGACCTTCAGCACGCCGGCGTCGAGCAGTTGCTGCTGAAGCGCGCGATCGACGCCGAGCCGATCGAGCACCGCGCGCGTGTCGCGGCCGAGCGCGGGCGGCGCCGACCGGTAGGTGGCCGGCGTGCGCGACAGCTTCACCGGCGACGCGGTGCCGCGATACGCGCCGATCTCGACGAACAGCTCGCGATGCAGCGCATGCGGATCGTGCGCGACGTCGGCCACCGTGCGCACCGGCCCGCACGGCACACCGGCCGCCATCAGGTCGCGCGCGAGCGGCTCGCACGCGTGCGCGGCGAGCCGCGCTTCCAGTTCCGCCTTCAGCTCCGGGCGATGCGCGCAACGGCTGCGGTTGTCGACGAAGCGCGGATCGCCGGCGAGCGCCGGTGCGCCGAGATGCGCGACGAGCCGCGCGAACTGCCGGTCGTTGCCGACCGCGAGGAAGATCGGCACGGTCGCCGTGCGGTAGCTGTCGTACGGCGCGATGTTCGGATGCGCGTTGCCGCTGCGTTCCGGCACGCGGCCCGACCCGAAGAAATTCGGCAGGTGCGGATGCAGCAGCGACACGCCGCAGTCGTACAGCGCCACGTCGATCGACTGCCCGCGCCCGCTCTTCTCGCGCTCCGCGAGCGCCAGCAGGATGCCGGCGAGTGCGTTCAGCCCCGTGACCATGTCGACGATCGGCAGGCCGATGCGGGTCGCGTCGCCGTCGCGTTCGCCGTTCACGCTCATCAGCCCGGCCATCGCCTGGATCACCGCGTCGTAGCCCGGCAGCCCGCCGAGCGGACCGTCGTCGCCGAAGCCCGTCACCGCGCAGTGGATCAGGCGCGGAAAGCGCGGCTGCAGGTCGCGTGCGTAGTCCATCCCCCATCGCGCGAGCGTGCCCGGCTTGAAGTTCTCGACGAGCACGTCGGCTTCTTCGAGCAGGCGCCACAGGATCGCGCGCCCTTCTTCGCGCGACAGGTCGAGCGCGAGCCCTTCCTTGTTGCGGTTCACGCCCATGAAGTACCAGGCCGTGTCGCCGAGGAACGGCGGCCCCCAGCCGCGCGTCTCGTCGCCGGCGGGCGGCTCGATCTTGACCACCGTCGCGCCGTGGTCGGCGAGCGCCTGCGTGCAATACGGGCCGCCGAGCACCCGGCTCAGGTCGACGACCTTCAGGCCGTTCAGTGCGCCACGCGTCGCGTTCATCGCTCGACCTCCGGCAGCAGGTCGAGCGCCGTGTCGAGCGCGACCGGCAGGCCGCGCAGCAGCACGTCGGACGCGGCCGATTCGTCGTCGCGCGGCGCCGGCGCGAGCGGATCGACCGGCAGCAGCTTGTGACGCACGATCAGGTGCGCGAGCGCGAGACGCCTGAAATCCGGTGCGAGCCGTGCGCCCTCGCAGGCCATCAGCACGGCCGCGCTCGCGTAATACAGCGCGGACGCGGCCTGCCGCACGCGCGCGTCGTCGCCTTCTCCGGCCACCCTCGCGAGCGCATCGCACGCCCGCGCAAGGATGCGCCGCAGCGCCGTGCGGCTCGCGTCGGGCAGCGGCGCCGCGCCCAGACGATCGCCGAGGAACGTGCGCAGCGCGTCGAGCGCATGCTCGCGCTGCGCGGCGCGGGCGACGTCGAGCGCGACGATGTTGCTCGTGCCTTCCCAGATCGAACCGAGGTGCGCGTCGCGCACGAGCCGCGCGTCGCTCCATTCCTCGATATAGCCGGTGCCGCCGCGCACTTCCATTGCGTCGCCCGTCACGCGGCGCGCGTCGCGACAGGCGCGGAACTTGATCAGCGGCGTCAGGATCCGCACGCAGCGCGCCGCCTGCTCGTCGCCCGCGTCGGCCTGCGGCAACAGCAACGCGATCTGCATGAACATCGCGCGCGCGGCTTCAGCCGGCAGCAGCATCTTCATCAGTTGGCGCTGCATCAGCGGCATCTCGATCAGCTTGCGCCCGAACGCCTCGCGATGCGCGGCGACGTGCAGCGCCTCGTTCAGCGCGCGCCGCATCAGCCCCGCCGCGCGCACGCCGTTCGACAGCCGCGACATGTTGATCATGTCGGCCATCTGGTGAAAACCGCGGCCGATCTCGCCGATCAGCCAAGCCTGCGCGCCTTCGAGCACGATCTCGCCGCTCGCCATCGAACGGCTGCCGAGCTTGTCCTTCAGGCGCACGATCCGGTAGCGGTTGCGCGTGCCGTCCGGCAGCGTCTTCGGCAGCAGGAACAGCGCGAGGCCCTTGATGCCGTCCGGCGCGCCGTCGGGCCGTGCGAGCACCATGGCGAGATCGGCGTCCGCATTCGAGCAGAACCACTTGTCGCCGGTCAGGCGCCAGACGGCCTCGCCGTGCGCGTCGGTTTCGCGGGTCGCGCGCGTCGCGATCCGGCCGACGTCGGAGCCGGCCGCTTGCTCGGTCATGAACATCGCGCCCTGGTACAGCGTGTCGAAGTCGCGCGACGCGAGCCTCGGCAGGTAGCGCGCGACGAGCGCCGGATCGCCGAAGCGGCGCAGCGTGCGCGTCAGCGAATCGGTCATGCTGACCGGGCAGCACAGCCCGAATTCCGCCTGCACGAACAGGAACGTCAGCGCGTACTTGACGAGCGGCGGCACGGTTTCGGATCCGTGGCTGAGCGACGCGAGCCCGAGTTCCGCATACGCGACGCGTTCGAGCGCGACGTAGGCCGGATCCTTGTCGATCCGCTGCACGGCCTCGCCGCGCCGGTTGCGGTGCTCGAGCACGGGCGGATGCTTGTCCGCGCGCGACGCCCATTCGTCGAGTTCGCCCGATACGCGGGCGCCGAGCGCGCGCAGCCGCGGCTCGAGTTCGGCATAGCACGCGTCGCCGAGATGCAGCTTCAGCAACGCGCCGAGATCGGGATCGACGGTGAAGAAATTGAGGCCCCGGCTGTCGGGGATATTGGATGCGCCGGTGTCCGGCGTGCGAGCGGTATCGTTCATGCGTGCGTCTCCTGGGTTGCCCGCGCATTGGCCGGGCCGGATGTCGCGGCACCGGCCGGTCCTGCGTCAAGCCACCCGCAGAGCGTAGGCGCGCGAACGATAAGCGTCCAATACAGGATTTGTCCGGTACGATAGATGTCGCTTATCGATGCCGCCGCTGGGAGGAGACACCATGGAACTGAGGCAGTTGCGCTACTTCGTGGCCGTTGCCGAGGAGCTGCATTTCGGGCGCGCGGCGAAGCGCCTGTTCATCTCGCAGCCGGCGCTGAGTTTCGACATCCGCAAGTTCGAGGACGCGCTCGGCGTGCAGCTCTTCTCGCGCACCAACAAGACGGTCGCGCTGACCAACGCGGGCGAGGTGCTGCTCGGCGAGGCGCGCCGGCTGCTGCTGCAGGCAGCCGAAGCCGAGCGCCTGACGGTGCGCTCCGCGTCGGGTCTCGCGGGCCGGCTGCGGATCGGCTTCGTCCACTCGATGCTGTATCGCGGGCTGCCGGACGCGGTGCGGCGCTTCGAGGCCGACTATCCGGGCGTCGAGGTCGTGTTGAGCGAGATGAACACGCACGCGCAGGTGCAGGCGATCCAGCGCGGCCAGATCGATCTCGGCTATGCGCACTGGGGCCACTTCCCACCCGACGTCGAATCGGCGCCCGTCTATGCGGAGCCGTTCGTGTGCTGCCTGCCGGCCGCGCATCCGCTCGCGCGGCGCAGGCAGGTCGCGCTCGCCACGCTCGCGACGGAACCGTTCATCCTGTTTCCGCGCGACGCCGCGCCGCATTATCACGACCTGATCATCGCGCAGTGCGTGAACGCGGGGTTCAGTCCGTTGATCCGCCACGAGGCGCGGCTGTGGCAGACGATCCTGTCGATGATCGAGTTCGGAATGGGCATCGCGCTGGTGCCGCAGGTGCTGCAGCGGGCGAAAAGCGATCGGCTCGCGTTCGTGCCGCTGAAGGATGCGTCGCTCGAATCGCGCACGCTCGCGCTGAAACGCAGCGGCACCGCCGAACCGGTGGCGCGGCGCTTTGCCGGCTACGTGCGCGCATCGATCGATGCGCTGCCCGCGCTCGCGGGCTGAGCGCGCGGCACGTGCAGTGGCGTTGGCAGCTGTTTGAAAAAAAATTTGCACAAAGGGCTTTACGAACCCCAAAAGCTCTGACATAATTTGATTCTTCTTTGGGCGGTTAGCTCAGCGGTAGAGCACTGCCTTCACACGGCAGGGGTCACTGGTTCGATCCCAGTACCGCCCACCAAAGAATTCAAGGGCCTGCGTCTCACGACGCGGGCCCTTTTCGTTTTGGCGTCGCGCGTGTCCTGCACGACGCGGCGCCACGTCATGCGCCGCCGCGTCCGCTCGCAGGTAACGCCTTACCGCACGTCCCCCACCCGCTGCGCCGTCGCATCGAATGCACGCTTCGCCTTGTCGACGATCTCGTCGACCTCCGCCTCGCGAATCACGAGCGGCGGCGACAGCAGCATCCGGTCGCCGGTCGCGCGCATGATCAGGTTGCCGTTGAAACAGAAGTCGCGGCAGATCGTGCCGATATCGACACTCGCATCGAACCGCTCGCGCCGCTCACGATCGCGCGCAAGCTGAACGCCCGCGACGAGCCCTGCCCCGGCAATCTCCCCGACGATCGGATGATCGCCCAGCGCGTCACGCAGCCGGCGCTGGAAATACGGGCCGATATCGGTCCTCACGCGCTCGACGATTCCCTCGTCGCGCAGCAGCTTCAGGTTCGCGACCGCGACGGCCGCCGCCACCGGGTGGCCCGAATACGTGAGGCCGTGGTTGAATTCGCCGTTGTCGATGATCGGGCGCGCGACGCGCTCGTGTATGCCCACCGCGCCCATCGGTACGTAGCCCGACGTCAGGCCCTTCGCCATCGTGATCAGGTCCGGCTCGAAGCCGAAGTGCTGATGCGCGAACCATTCGCCGGTGCGCCCGAACCCGCCGATCACCTCGTCGGCCACCAGCAGGATGTCGTACTTGCGGCAGATCCGCTGGATTTCCGGCCAGTACGTCGACGGCGGGAAGATCACGCCGCCCGCGCCCTGGAACGGCTCGCCGATGAACGCCGCGACGTTCTCCGCGCCGAGTTCGAGAATCTTCGCCTCGAGTTGCTGCGCGCGCGCGAGGCCGAACGCTTCGGGCGTCTCGCCCGGCTGCGCTTCGCCGAAGAAATACGGTTGGTCGATATGCACGATGTGCTCGACCTTCGACGGCATCTGCTCGTGCATGTAGCCCATCCCGCCGAGCGTGCCGCCCGCGATCGTCGAGCCGTGATAGCCATTCCTGCGCGAGATCACGTATTTCTTCTGCGGCTTGCCCTGCACGCGCCAGTACTGGTGCACGAGGCGCAGCACGGTGTCGTTGCCTTCCGAGCCGCTGTTGCAGTAGAAGAAGTGGTTGAAGCCGGCCGGCGTCACTTCCGCGAGCATCGCGGAAAGCTCGATGATCGGCGGGTGCGTGGTCTTGAAGAACGTGTTGTAGAAGGGCAGTTCCTGGATCTGGCGATACGCGGCGTCGGCCAGTTCCTTGCGGCCGTAGCCGACGTTCACGCACCACAGGCCGGCCATCCCGTCGATGATCTTGTTCCCGTCCGAATCCCACAGGTAGACGCCGTCGGCCTTCACGATCACGCGGCTGCCGGCGCGGTTGAGCGCGCCCATGTCCGAGAACGGGTGGATGTGGTGCGCGGCGTCGAGCGCGCGGTATTCGGCGGTCGAGTACTGCGAAAGTGCTTCGTTTCGATCGGTCATGTTTTCTCCGTCAAACAGCGCCGCACGCTTACACGTGCAGCAGCAGGTGCCTGCGTTCCCACGAGCTGATCACGCGGAAGAACGCTTCGTATTCGGTTTCCTTCAACGCCAGATAGGCCTTCACGAACTTGTCGCCGAGGATGCCGGCAAGCGGCTCGCACGCGGCCATCAGCGAGATGCCTTCCTCGAGGTTGCGCGGCAGTTGGTACGGCAGGTCGTAGCCGTCGGATGCGATCGGCTCGGTCGGCGCGAGCTGTTGCGTGATGCCGAGATAGCCGGCGGCGAGCGTCGCCGCGAACGCGAGGTACGGGTTGCAGTCGACACCTGGAATCCGGTTTTCGATGCGTCGCGCGACGGGGCTCGACTGCGGAATGCGAAAGCCCACCGTGCGGTTGTCGTACCCCCACTGCACGTTGATCGGTGCGGCCATGAAGCGCGACAGGCGGCGATACGAGTTGATGTACGGCGCGAAGATCGGCATCAGCGCCGGCGTGTACTTCTGCAGCCCCGCGAGATAGCTGTGAAACAGCGGCGACACGACCCCGCCTTCGTCAGCGAACAGGTTGCGGCCGGTGCGCGCATCGGCGAGACTCTGATGGATGTGCATCGCGGAGCCCGGCTCGCCCTCCATCGGCTTGGCCATGAACGTCGCATACATGTTGTGGCGCAGCGCGGCCTCGCGCACGGTGCGCTTGAACAGGAACACCTGGTCGGCCAGCGACAGCGCATCGCCATGCACGAAGTTGATCTCCATCTGCGCGGCGCCGACTTCGTGAATCAGCGTCTCGATATCGAGGCCCTGCATTTCGCAGTACTCGTAGATGTCCTCGAACAGCGGATCGAACTCGTTGACGGCCTCGATCGAATACGACTGGCGGCCCGTTTCCGCCCGTCCCGTGCGGCCGACGGGCGGACGCAGCGGCAAGTCGGGATCGGCGTTCATGTCGACCAGATAGAACTCCAGCTCGGGTGCGACGACGGGCGTCCAGCCCTTTGCCTTGTACAAGTCGAGCACGCGGCGCAGCACGTAGCGCGGCGAGATCTCGACCGGCGAGCCGTCGAAGTGCACGCAGTCGTGGATCACCTGCGCGGTCGGGTCGACGGCCCACGGGATCAGGCAGATCGTCGACGAATCGGGCACGCACACCATGTCGGGGTCGGTCACGCCGGTGAGCGACCCGTCTTCCGGATAGTCGCCGGTGACGGTCTGCACCATGACGGCCTGCGGCAGGCGCATCGACTCGCCGGATTCGAACTTGTTGCGCGGAATGATCTTGCCGCGCGCGATGCCGGCCATGTCGGGAATGATCGCCTCGACTTCGGTAATGCGGTGCTGACGCAGGAATTCGCTCAGTTCGGGTTGCATGATCGGTCTCGTTAGTCGATATCGATGTCGGATGCGGCCGGCGACGGTGTCGCGCCGCCGGCCGCATGAAGGCGGTGCGTCATCCGCGCGCGGCACGCCGCGCCGAATGCCGCGAAGATGTCGCGCGACAGCGGCTGCTCCGCGTAGCGCCATTCGGGATGCCACTGCACGCCCAGCGCGAACGCACGCGCGCCGCGCACGCTGACGGCCTCGACCAGCCCGTCGGGCGCACTCGCTTCGACGGCAAGCCCTGCGCCCAGGCGCGCGATGCCCTGGTCGTGCAGCGAATTGACCGTCGCCTCGCGCGCGCCGCGCGCGATCCGCTGCAGCAGGCCGTCCGGCGCGAGCCGCACGACGTGCGCGGGACCGTACTGCCGTTCGAGCGGATCGGCCGGCCGTTCGCGATGGTCGTCGAAGCCGGTCGTCGCATGCAGCCGCTGATGCAGCGTGCCGCCATACGCGACGTTCAGCTCCTGCATGCCGCGGCAGATCGCGAGCACCGGTACGCCCGCGTCGATCGCCGCACGGATCAGCGGCAACGCGGTCGCATCGCGCGCCGGATCGTGCAGCGTGTCGGGCGCGCTCGCGGCGCCGCCGTAATGATGCGGCTCGACGTTCGAATAGCTGCCGGTCAACAGCAGCCCGTCGACCGCCGCGACGATCGCCTCGGCCGGCTGCCGCGCGCCGAGCGCGGGCAGCACGAACGCCAGCGCGCCGGCGCCGTCGACGAGCGCGGTGAGGTACTTCTCGCCCGCCGCGTGGTTCGGATGGGCGCCGCGCAGGATGCGGTCGGCGGTGACGGCTACGATCGGTCGCGCACGCATCGGCATCTCTCCGGTAATCGTGCACGACACGCTCGGGCGCGCAACGACGCAGGTCCATGGGTACGCCGCACGCGCGTGCAATCGCGCCGCGCCAGCGCAGGCGCAGACGCGATCCCGCCGCGCGGACGGTGCGGCAACAGGCGGTACGGCCCGGGACGGAAGCGGAAAGGGACGCTAGGGCAACAACGACGCGCTGCCGTCGCACTGCACCGCGCTGAACAGGTGCGCGGTCACGAGATTGAAGCGGCGCGGGCCGCGATGGGAAATGGCGAAGAAACGAGGCTCGCGTAACGGGGCGGCGCGCGTGCCGCGATCAGCATGCCGGTTCGGCCCGGCCTGAGGCGGCGCGCCCGCCGACGGACTTCGCGTCCGGCGTATCGAAGGGCTGGCGGCTTTCACGATCGTACTCGACTGACTGATGGAGGCAGGACACGTGTCGCAATGCCGCGTGGCGACACGTCAGCAAGATGTCTCGCGCGCATTCCGGCGCAGGCCGGCCATCGTCGATGGCCTCGCCGCCGGTGCGCGCATGACGACTTCCTGACATTCAGCTTATATCACCTAAAAATTGCGTCAACTTTTCAGGGGCCGATGACGACACCGATCAGATGAAAAAAACGGCATCGATCCGCACGATCGATGCCGTTTTGTGCATTGCATCGGCTTGCCGGCTACCGGCCGGCGGGGCAGGACGCGCCCTCGCGCCGCGCCGCCGCATCGTGGCGGCTCGTGCTCAGCGATGCGCGAGCGCGGTTTCGACGAGCGTCCGCAGCAGCGGCACGATCCGCGCGGCACGCGCTTCGTCGTACGCGTACGGACGCGTCTCTTCCATGTAGGTGATCTGCGACAGTTCGAGCTGCACGGCCTCGACGCCGGTCTCGGGCATGCCATAGTGACGCGTGATGTAGCCGCCCTTGAAGCGCCCGTTCGCGACGGCCGTGTAGCCGCCGTGCGCGAGCACACGCGCAGCCAGCGCCTCCGCGAGACCGGGCGCCGCGCTTGCGCCGCTCGACGTGCCGAAGTTGAAGTCCGGCAGGCGGCCGTCGAAGAAACGCGGCACATGCGAGCGGATCGAATGCGCTTCCCACACGAGCACGCGGCCGTGTTCGCCCTTCAGGCGCGAGATCTCGCGTTGCAGCGCGTCGTGATACGGCAGCCAGTAGCGGTCGCGGCGACGCATGATCTCGTCGTTGCCGGGCAGCGCGTTCGCCGGATACAGCGGCGCCTTGTCGAACGTATCGACCGGCACGAGCCCCGTCGTGTCCTGCCCCGGATACAGGTTCTCGTTGTCGGGCGGACGGTTCAGGTCGACGACGTAACGCGCGTGCGACGGCACGAGGATCGATGCGCCGAGTTCGGCCGCGAAGCCGTACAGTCGCTCGAGATGCCAGTCGCAATCGTCGACGAAGCGCGCGTCGGGCGTCATCGTCGCGGCGATGTCGTCGGGAATGTGCGTGCCCGCGTGCGGAATCGAGATCAGCAGCGGCAACGTGCCCTGCTTCAGCGTGAATACAGCCGGTTGTTCAGTCATGTCGCCTCACCGTAAGAGTCTGCCGGCGCACGCATGCGGCGCGCCGGTTGCCGCGCGTCAGCGCAGCAATTGCGCCAGCGCGGCGCGGTAGTCGGCATACGCGGCGGCTTCGTCGCGATGGCGGCGGCCGCTCACGACGCGCTCGCCGCCCGTGTAGACGTCGAGCACCGGCGTCTCGCCGTGTTCGGCGAACACGATGCCCGACAGCCATGCCGCGCTGTCGTGTTCGGCAATCGCCGGATGATCGGGATCGAGCACGAGCCAGTCGGCGCGACAGCCTGCACGCAGCGCGCCGATGCGCCGCCCGCTCGCCTGCGCGCCGCCCGCGAGCGACGCGTCGAACAGGCGATCGGCGACGTGCGCCTGCGATTCGCTCGCCAGCACGTTGCGCGCACGATGCACGAGCCGCTGCCCGTATTCGAGCAGGCGCAGCTCCGAGCGCCACTCGACCGATGCGTGGCTGTCCGAGCCGACGCCGATCACGCCGCCTTGCGCGAGATAGTCGACGGCCGGGAACACGCCGTCGCCGAGGTTCGCTTCGGTCGTCAGGCACAGCCCGGCGACCGCGCGACGCTTCGCGAGCGCCGCCGTCTCGGCCGCATCGACGTGGGTCGCGTGCACGAGGCACCAGCGCGCATCGACGTCGAAGCGATCGAGCAGCCATTGCACGGGGCGTGCGCCGTAGGCGCGCACGCAGTCGTCGACCTCGGCCGTCTGCTCGGCGATGTGGATATGCACCGGCGCATCGTCGGGCAACCCGTCGAGCAGCGCACGCAGCCCGTTCTCGGACACCGCGCGCAGCGAATGCGGCGCGACGCCGTAGCGCAGCCCGCCATGCTCGGGCGCCGCGCGACGCATCGCGTCGAGCAGTTCGAGCACGCCGTCGGGCGTGTTGATGAAACGGCGCTGGTCGTCGCGCGGCGGCTTGTTGCCGAAGCCGGCGAACTGGTACGACACGGGCAGCATCGTGATGCCGATGCCGGCCGCGCGCGCGGCGTCGATCACGCGCGAGCCGAGCTCGGCGATCCGCGGATAGCGCGAGCCGTCCTGCGCGTGATGCACGTAGTGGAATTCGCACACCGACGTGTAGCCGCACTTGAGCATCTCGACGTACAGCCAGCGTGCAATCGCCGCGAGCGCGTCGGGTGTGATCTTCAGCGCGAAGCGGTACATCAGGTCGCGCCAGCTCCAGAAGCTGTCGGCGGGATTCGCGCGGTATTCGGTGAGCCCCGCCATCGCGCGCTGGAATGCGTGCGAATGCAGGTTCGGCATGCCGGGCAGCACCGGCCCGGCCGCGCGCGCGACGCCCGCCGGGGCGTCGGTGTCGGGCGTCACGTCGGTCAGCGTGCCGGCCGCGTCCCAGCGCAGCAGCACGTTGCGGCGCCAGCCATCGGGCAGGTAGGCATGGTCCGCGAACAACATCGTGTCGGTCATTGCGAGTCCTCATCGACCGGATCCAGCACGCAAGCGTGTCGTCCGGCCCGGTACCGCGGCCGGCAGGCGCGAGCGCATCGCGCCCGCCCCTGCGTCGCGGCGATCGACCGGAGGGCGCGCTGGCGCGCCGGGCCCGGTCCCATGCAAGGCGTCGGCCGGGCCCGGTCCGTCACGACCCGGCCCGGCCGACGTGAAACTTATCCGTTCATCCGGCGAAACACGGTCGTGCCGCCGCGGACGACCTGCTCGCACAGCGGCCGGCCGATCCAGTACGCGAGCTCGGCCAGCGAGCCGACCGACCACGCGGCGAAGTCGGCCTGACGACCGACTTCGAGCGCGCCGTGACGATCCGCGCGGCCGAGCGCCGCGGCCGCATGGCGCGTGACGCCCTGCAGCACCTCGGGCACCGTCATGCGGAACAGCGTGCAGCCCATGTTCAGCGTCAGCAGCAGCGATTCGAGCGGCGACGTGCCGGGGTTGTGATCGGTCGCGAGCGCGATCGGCACGCCGTGCTTGCGCAGCAGCTCGATCGGCGGCAGTTGCGTTTCGCGGATGAAGTAGTACGCGCCGGGCAGCAGCACCGCGACCGTACCGGCCGCCTTCATCGCGTCGATGCCGGCTTCGTCGAGAAATTCGAGGTGATCGGCGGACAGCGCACGGTAACGCGCGGCGAGCGCCGTGCCGCCCGCATTCGACAGTTGCTCCGCATGCAGCTTCACCGGCAGCCCGCGCCGCGTCGCGGCCTCGAACACGCGCTCGGTCTGCGCGAGCGAAAAGCCGATGCGTTCGCAGAACACGTCGACCGCGTCGACGAGCCCTTCGTCGGCCAGCGTCGGCAGCATCCGGTCGCACACTTCGTCGATGTACGCATCCGCGCGGCCCGCATATTCGGGCGGCAGCGCATGCGCGCCGAGGAAGGTCGTGTAGACGCTGACCGGGAAGCGCTCGCCGAGCTGGCGCGCGACGCGCAGCATCTTGCGCTCGCTCGCGAGGTCCAGCCCGTAGCCGGATTTGATCTCGATCGCGGTCACGCCTTCGGCGAGCAGCGGCTGCAGGCGCGCGGCAGCCTGCACGAACAGCGTCGTCTCGTCGGCCGCGCGCGTCGCACGCACCGTCGACACGATTCCGCCGCCCTGCCGCGCGATTTCCTCGTAGCTGACGCCCGCGAGGCGCTGCGCGAATTCGTCGGCACGCGTGCCGCCGTACACGAGGTGCGTATGGCAGTCGACGAGGCCCGGCGTCACCCACGCGCCGTGCAGGTCCTCGCGCCGCCAGTGCGCGTAACCGTGCGGCAGCGCGGACAGCGCGCCGAGCCACGCGATCGTGCCGGTTTCGTCGACGGCGATCGCCGCGTCGTCGATCGTCTCGTCGGGATGGCCGTGCGGACACAGCCTCAGGTGATGCCAGACAGTCGGTTTCATGCGTTCAGTCTCGTTCGCCGACGGCAAGCGTGACGGCGAGCAGCGCGCCGCTTCCGCTCACGACGACGTCAAACGCACGCCGCGGCCCGTCGAGCCGCAACGTGTCCATGTCTTCCAGCGCGTAGTGCATGCCGTCGACGTCGACGCCGACCGCACCGGCCGCGCAGAACAGCAGCACGGTATCGGCCGGCGCAAGACGGTGCGCGCCCGCGCGCCACACGTCGAGCGCGCCACGCGCGGCGCAACGGCGCGTCATCAGGTTGAAGTCGCGCGTCGCGCCGTCGTGCAGCGTCGCATCGATCGCCGTCTCGCCCGCGAAATCCGCGCGGGCCAGCGGCGCATCGAGCACGTGCCGCGCGCCGCCCGCTTCGGCGAGCGTCATGCCCGCGCCGGACAGCAGCACGAGCGTGCGGTCGACGCCGTCGAAACGCGAGAACGGCCCGGCCGTGCCGACGTCCGCGACGCTCACGCGCCACGCGAACGTATCGAGCGCCGCGCCGGGCGGGAACGCGCCGATCTCGCGCGTCACGCCACCGCCGTTCTTCCACGGCGACGCAACGAGATCAGCCGCGCGGATCACCGCGACGGCCGGTGTTGCGTTCACCGGCGCCTGATCGAGCGCCGTCATGCTCAGCGGCCGAGCATCGGCAGCTTGAGGCCGGCTTCGCGAGCCGTCTGCTGCGCGAGTTCGTAGCCGGCATCCGCATGGCGCATCACGCCCGTGGCCGGATCGTTCAGCAGCACGCGACCGAGACGCTCGTGCGCGTCGGCCGTGCCATCGGCGACGATCACGACGCCCGAGTGCTGCGAGAAGCCCATGCCGACGCCGCCGCCATGGTGCAGCGACACCCACGATGCGCCGCCTGCCGTGTTCAGCAGCGCGTTCAGCAGCGGCCAGTCGCTGACGGCGTCCGAGCCGTCCTTCATCGATTCCGTCTCGCGGTTCGGGCTCGCGACCGAACCGGTGTCGAGGTGGTCGCGGCCGATCACGATCGGCGCCTTCAGCTCGCCATTCTTCACCATCTCGTTGAACGCCTGGCCGAGGCGATAGCGATCCTTCACGCCGACCCAGCAGATCCGTGCAGGCAGGCCCTGGAACGCGATGCGCTCACGCGCCATGTCGAGCCAGTTGTGCAGGTGCGGATCGTCGGGGATCAGCTCCTTCACCTTCTGGTCGGTCTTGTAGATGTCTTCCGGATCGCCGGACAGCGCGACCCAGCGGAACGGGCCCTTGCCTTCGCAGAACAGCGGCCGGATGTACGCCGGCACGAAGCCGGGGAAGTCGAATGCGTTTTCGACGCCCATTTCCAGCGCCATCTGGCGGATGTTGTTGCCGTAGTCGAGCGTCGCCGCGCCGCGTTCCTGCAGCGCGAGCATCGCGCGCACCTGGACGGCCATCGACTGCTTCGCGACCTTCACGATGCTCTGCGGATCGACCTTCTGCGCTTCGCGCCATTGCGCGACGGTCCAGCCTTGCGGCAGGTAGCCGTTGATCGGGTCGTGCGCGCTCGTCTGGTCGGTCACGCAGTCCGGCGTGATGCCGCGCGCGACGAGTTCCGCGAACACGTCGGCCGCGTTGCCGAGCAGGCCGACCGACACCGGCTTGCCGTTGCGCTTCGCTTCGTCGATCATGCCGAGCGCCTCGTCGAGCGTCGTCGCCTTCTTGTCGACGTAGCGCGTCTTCAGGCGGAAGTCGATGCGCGTCTCGTCGCATTCGACCGCGATCATCGAGAAGCCGGCCATCGTCGCGGCGAGCGGCTGCGCGCCGCCCATCCCGCCCAGGCCGCCCGTAAGGATCCAGCGGCCCGACGGATCGCCGTTGAAGTGCTGGTTCGCGACCGAGAAGAAGGTTTCATAGGTGCCCTGCACGATGCCCTGGCTGCCGATGTAGATCCAGCTGCCGGCCGTCATCTGGCCGTACATCATCAGGCCCTTGCGGTCGAGCTCGTGGAAGTGATCCCAGTTCGCCCAGTGCGGCACGAGGTTCGAGTTCGCGAGCAGCACGCGCGGCGCATCCTTGTGCGTGCGGAACACGCCGACCGGCTTGCCCGACTGGATCAGCAGCGTTTCGTTTTCCTCGAGATCCTTCAGCGACGCGAGGATCTGGTCGTAGCATTCCCAGTTGCGCGCCGCGCGACCGATGCCGCCGTACACGACGAGCGCGTGCGGATGTTCGGCGACTTCCGGGTCGAGGTTGTTCTGGATCATCCGGTAGGCCGCTTCGGCCAGCCAGGTCTTGCACGTCTTCTCGCTGCCGCGCGGCGCGCGGATCGTGCGCGTCGGATCGAGACGGGGATCGATGTGTTTCGGATGGTTCATGACGACTGCTCCCGAGGGAAATTGAGATCAATAAGGAATCAGAAATGCCCGGTGAAGCGATAACGGCTGCCGGGATGCCACAGATTCGCCACCGAGGCGACGACGCCCTGCGACCAGGTGCGCCGATGTAAAACCAGACACGGCTCGACGTCGTCCATCCGCAGCTGCTCGCGCCGCTCCGGCGCCGGGGCCGCCGCTTCGATCCGGTACTCGACGCGCTGCAGCGGCGCCGCGCGCATCAGGTACAGGTTCGGCGTCGTGTTCGTGAAATCCTGCTCGGCGTAATCCGGCGCGACCGCCGGATTCACCCATCGTTCTTCGAGCTGCACGGGCTCGTCGTTTTCGAAGTGCAGCACCTGCGAATGAAACAGCTTCGTGCGCACGGCCACCTGCATCTCGTCGGCGAGGGCCTCGTCGGCGCGGATCGTGTCGAGGCCGAGCACACTGGCGCGGTATGCATGCCCGCGCGCGCCGACTTCCTCGGAGATGCTGCGGATCGCCACCAGCGTCGACTCGTACTTCGGCCGCGCGACGTAGGTGCCCGCGCCCTTCATGCGCGTGAGCACCTGCTCGGCCGTCAACTCGCGCAATGCGCGGTTGACGGTCATGCGCGCCACCTTGAACTCGCGCGCCAGTTCGTTCTCGGACGGCACCTGGTCGCCCTCCTCCCACTCGCCGGCGTGAATGCGGGCCAGGATGAAATCCTTGATCTCCTGGTAGACCGGCGCGCTCATCGGCTTACTGTTCCGATGCGAACGAGAACGGCGCGACCTTCGCGAACGCACGCTCGCCGACGAGCTTCGCGATCGCCGCGATGTCCGGCGCGAAGTAGTGGTCGAGTTCGTAGTGCGCGACCTGGCTGCGAATCGTCTCCATCACCGGCGCGAGCTTCGGGCTCGTGTGGTACGGCGCACGCAGGTCGACGCCCTGGGCGGCGGCCAGCAGCTCGATCGCGAGGATGTGCTTCGTGTTGTCCGCGATGTCGGCGAGCTTGCGCGCGGCGAACGTCGCCATCGACACGTGGTCTTCCTGGTTCGCCGAGGTCGGCAGCGAGTCGACCGACGCCGGGTGCGCGAGCGTCTTGTTTTCCGATGCGAGTGCGGCCGCCGTCACGTGCGCGATCATGAAGCCGGAGTTCACGCCGCCGTCCTTCACGAGGAACGGGGGCAGGCCCGACAGCGTCGCGTCGATCAGGAGCGCGATGCGGCGTTCGGCCAGCGCGCCGATTTCCGCTGCGGCGAGCGCGAGGTTGTCGGCGGCGAACGCGACCGGCTCCGCGTGGAAGTTGCCGCCCGACAGCACTTCGCCGGTGTCCGGGAAGATCAGCGGGTTGTCCGACACGGCGTTCGCTTCGACGAGCAGCACGTCGGCCGCGTGGCGCATCTGGTCCAGGCACGCGCCCATCACCTGCGGCTGGCAGCGCAGGCTGTACGGATCCTGCACCTTGTCGCAGTCGCGGTGCGACTGGTTGATCGGCGAGCCTTCGAGCAGTTCGCGGTACGACGCGGCCGCGTCGATCTGGCCTCGATGGCCGCGCAGTTCGTGGATGCGCGCGTCGAACGGCTTCACCGAGCCGGCCGCCGCGTCGACCGACAGCGCGCCGGCGACGAGCGCGGTGCGGTACAGGTCTTCGATCGTGAACATGTTGTCGAGCGCGAGCGCGGTCGACGCCTGCGTGCCGTTCAACAGCGCGAGGCCTTCCTTCGCCTGCAGCGTGAGCGGCGCGAGGCCCGCGACGCGCAGACCGTCGAGCGCGCTCGCGCGCTCGCCGCGGATGAACACTTCGCCGACGCCGAGCAGCACGGCCGACATGTGCGCGAGCGGCGCGAGGTCGCCCGACGCGCCGACCGAGCCCTTCACCGGGATCAGCGGCAGCACGTCGGCGTTGAACAGCGTGATCAGCGCGTCCATCACTTCACGACGGATGCCCGAGTGGCCGCGGCCGAGGCTCGACAGCTTCAGCGCCATCAGCAGGCGCACCGACGAACGCGCCATCGGCTCGCCGACGCCGACCGCGTGCGACAGCACGAGGTTCTTCTGCAGCAGTTCGAGCTGGTCGTGCGGGATGTGGGTGCTCGCCAGGCGGCCGAAGCCCGTGTTGATGCCGTAGGCCGGCTCGCCCTTCGCGGCGATGTCGGCAACGGCCTTCGCGCCGGCGTCGATCTTCGCGAAGCTGGCCGGGTCGAGCTTCAGTTGCACGGATTCACGTGCGATCCGGCGCAGTTGCGGGAGCGTCAGGTGGCCGGGGGTCAACGTAATCATGTGAGCAATCCTGTCTAGACAAGTTCGGAATGGATTGAAGTGTAGCCACCCACACTTGTCTAGACAACCCGTTTTTCATTATTCCGACTCGGGAGTTTCCCTGATGCCCGGCAGGCCCGCCGGGCCGGTCGCCGCGATCCGGTTCTTAACATCTGTTGCAATTATTTTATTTTTGGCAACATACGAATCATCGCTCGCCACGGAGACCGTCATGCCCTTCCCGTCACGATTCGCCGCCCGCCTCGGCTTCCCCCTGCTCGTCGTCGCGTGCGCGCTCGCGCACGGTGCGTCCTTCGCGGCGGAGCCGCTGTCCGGCACGCTCGACAGGATCCGCCAGGCCAACCTGATTTCGATCGGCCATCGCGAAACGTCGGTGCCGTTCTCCTATGTCGATGCCAGCGGCAAGGTCGTCGGTTTCTCGCAGGACCTATGCGACCGCGTGATCGCCGCGGTGAAGGCGCGCACCGGCAAGCCCGACCTGCAGGTGCGCTTCATTCCGGTCACGTCGCAGAACCGCATTCCGCTCGTGCAGAACGGCACCGTCGATCTCGAATGCGGCGTGACCACCAACCTCGCCGCGCGCCATGCGCAGGTCGCGTTCTCGACCACCTTCTTCGTCGCGACGACGCGCCTGCTCACGCGCACGAGTTCGGGTATCCGCGACTTCCCCGATCTCGCCGGCAAGACGGTCGTGACGAACCAGGGCACGACGTCCGAACGCCTGCTGCGCAAGATGAACGAAGAAAGGAAGATGGGCATGCAGATCATCGGCGCGAAGGACTACGGCGAAGGACGCCTCACGCTCGAATCCGGCCGCGCGGCCGCGTACATGATGGACGACGTGCTGCTCGCGGGCGTGCGCCAGCTCGCCGCGAAACCGGCCGACTGGCGGATCGTCGGCACGCCGCAATCGTCGGAAGCGTACGGGTTCATGCTGCGCAAGGACGATCCGCAATTCAAGGCGCTCGTCGACGGCGTGCTCGTGCAGTTGATGAAAAGCGGCGAGATCGACGCGCTGTACGACAAGTGGTTCTTGAGGCCGGTGCCGCCGAAGGGGCTGTCGTTCGACTTCCCGATGAGCGACGTGATCAAGGCGCGCTATGCTGCGCCGAACGACGCGCCGCTCGAGTGAGCGCCGCGCGTCGACACCGGCTTACGCGCGCGTCCACGCGACGCACGCCGCGTAGCCGGGCGCCGCGTCGAGCCACGCCGCGTCGAACGCCGCGACGCCGGCGGCGGGCGCGGCCGGCTCGACGATCGTCGTCGCGGGCGTCGCCGCGTCGCGCGGCGGCACGACCGCGAACGCGCGCAGCCCGCCGACGATGCCGGTGCCGAGCGCCTTGAGCAGCGCCTCCTTCGCGGACCACACCCGCATGAATTCACCCTCGCGCGCGCCGGGCGGCAGGCCGTCGAGATACGCGATCTCGGCGGGCGCGCACACTTCGCGCGTCAGCGCACGCCAGTCGGTCGCGCGGTTGCAGCCCTCGATATCGACGCCGACGCGGCCTGCCGGCGCCCACGCGAGCAGCGCGTGTTCGCCCGCGTGCGACACGTTGAAGTCGAGCGACGCGCGATGCGCAGGGTCCAGCGACGGCCGCCCCGCCGCGTCGACGACGATCGCGACCGCGCGCGGCGCGATGCCGAGCGCCGCGCCGAGCACGTCGCGCAGCGCGGCGCGCGTCGCGGCGCTGCGCACCGCATCCTCGTGCCGCAGGAAGCGCGCGGCGCGGGCGCGCTCGTCATCGCTCAGCGCCGCATACGCGGCCGACACGAGCGGCACGCGCCAATCGAAATCGACGCGCGCGATCCGCACGCCGGCGCGCGCCGCGGCGGGCGGCACGTCGAGCGCACGCATGCGCCATGCGCGGGGCGTTTCAACGGAAGAAGCGGAATCGGACGGAATGGACATCGGCGCGCGGCAGTCGGTGCGGTAAAACGAAAGGTCCGATGTTAATCGATCGCGCCGGCCTGCGGCCGCTGCGACACGATCGGGCATTGAACGGGGCTGCGCGATGCGTGCGCGGATGCGCGGTCACCCGTTCGCGGCGATGCCGGGCAAGCCGCTCCCCGTCAGCCGCCCGCGCGACGCCGGGTGCAGCGCGTGCACGACGCCCGGCGCATCGGCCGGCAGCACGCCGTGTTGCAGCCAGTACAGCGCGACGGGCCACAGCGTGTCGGTGAAACGGCTGTGGAAAAACGCGAAATGGCCGATCGCGTCGACGCCGATGTCGGCCGGCGCGATCCGCAGATGCGTGACGTTGCTGCCCGTGTAATAGCCGGCCAGCCGCTCGATCGCGTCGACCGTGCCGAACGCGTCGTCGTCGATACCGATCGCGAGCATCGGCGCCGACAGCCCCGCGAAGCGCGCCGGCAACGCGGTGCGACTCGTGGCGCTGTCGTCGAGCACGCTGCCGATGTAGCCATCCTCGAAACGCGGCTGCGAGCGCGCCCACGACAGTGCGACGCCGCGCGGCGTGTCCTCCATCCAGCCGAGACGCTTCGCGGGCACGTAGCCGAACACGGCCGCGAGCGCGGGCATCGCGACATGCCACTTCCACCACATCCGGCGTCGCTCGGCCGGCAGGTAATCGCGCCAGTACGCATACTGCGCGCCGACGGTGACCACATGCCGCGCGTGCACGTTCGATGCCGCGAGGCCGAGCACGCAGCCGCCGATGCTGTGCGCGACCACGTCGAGCGGCTGCCCCGGAAACGCGTCGCGCGCGTAGTGCAGCGCGGCTTCGCAATCGAGCCGCCCCCAGTCGAGCCAGTTCGCGTGCAGCTTGGCGAGCCGCGCCGGGCGCGACCCGCCGATGCCGCGATAGTCGTAGACGAGCACGTCGCGCCCTTGCGCGAACAGCCAGGCCGCGAAACGAAAGTAGTAGTCGCAGCGCACCGACGTCGCGCAATTGACGACCGTCACGGGCCGCACGGCGCCGCCGCCGCCGCGATGGCGCCAGACGTGGGCGCGCAGTTCGTAGCCGTCGGCTGCGCGCAGCGTCACGGGTTCGGGTGGCAACGCGTCGGCCGTGCGATTGGCCTGTGGCGCGCCGCTGTTCTCGTTCGAAATCGTCATTGTGTCTCCTGTCGACCAGAGTTGGCGCTTTAGCGCCTACTCTGGTCCCATGGCGTGGCTGGTTGGAGTTAGCGCTTCAGCGCTTACTCCAACCCCACGGCGGTCGACCCCAGTTAGCGCTTTAGCGCCTACTCTGGTCCCATGGCGCGGCTAGTTGGAGTAAGTGCTTCAGCGCTTACTCCAACCCCACGGCGGTCGACCGGAGCGAGCGCTTCAACCCCAACCCACCCCCGCCTTCCGCGCCCGCCTCCATTGAACTTGACGCGCGCCGCGTTCTCAACCAATCTTGCCGCTCCGTTCGCATGAGTCACACGCATGTCAACGCCACTCGTCCGTCTCCCGTCGCTCGATCTCGTCCGCGGTTTCGTCGCCGTCGGCCGCCGCATGAGCATCACGCTCGCCGCGCAGGACCTGTGCGTCACGCAGTCGGCGGTCAGCCGTCAGATCCATGCGCTCGAAGCGCATCTCGGCGTTGCGTTGCTGCAGCGCGGCTACCGGAAGATCGCGTTCACGCCGGAAGGCGAGCGACTGTTCCGCGTCGCCGATGCGGCGCTGCACGGCCTGCAGGACACCGTCGCGTCGCTCGCCGCCGGGCGCGAGCGCCGCCCGGTGACGATCACGGCCAGCATCGGCGTCACCGCGCTGTGGCTGCTGCCGCGGCTCGGGCGGCTGCAGGCGCGCCTGCCCGGGATCGACCTGCGCGTCGCCGCGAACGACAAGGTACTCGATTTGCGCGCCGAGGGCATCGACCTCGGCATCCGCTACTGCCCGCGCGAGCGCGCACCAGCCGGCGCGCTGCGGCTGTTCGACGAGATCGTCGTGCCGGTCGCGCATCCCGCGCTCGCCGCGCGGCCGGTCACGAGCGCGGCCGCGATCGCCGATCACGTGCTGCTCGAATTCGACGGGCCGCCGCAACCGCAGTTGCAATGGCACGCGCATCTGCACGCGGCCGGGCTCGGCGACGCGCGCCCGAAAGGCGTGCTGCGCTTCAACCAGTACGATCAGGTGATCCAGGCCGCGATCGCGGGCCAGGGCATCGCGCTCGGGCGGCTCGCGCTCGTCGCGCCGATGCTCGCCGACGGCCGGCTGGCGGCGCTCGGGCCGCACACGCGGACGCCGCCGCCAACGTACGGCTACTGGCTGTTTCAGCACGATCCGGCCCCGCGCCGCGAAGTCGTCGACGTGCGCGACTGGATGCTCGCCGAAGCAGCCGAATGCGATGCGGCGATGCACGCGCACGATACGGCCTCGACCTGAACCCGCAGCTGGGCGGCTGCGCATGACCGCAGGCTCACGCCGCCCCCTTCACATTCGCGCCACGCATGCCAACCTGACCGAATGATCGCTTGAGCGACGGCAGCCGCGCTCGTCTAATCGGATCGAGCGCGGCCGTTTCGCCGCGCGCCTTCATCCGGAGACACGCATGACCCCGATCGAGCAGGAAGTCCGGCGCCGCTGGCTGCCCGTGCTGGCAGGCGGCCTGATCATGGGCGCCGCGCTCGGCATCCGCCACGTGCAGGGCCTGTTCCTCGCGCCCGTGTCGCTCGACCACGGCTGGTCGCGCGAGGCGTTCGGGCTCGCGCTGGCGTTGCAGAACCTGATCTGGGGCGTCGCGCAGCCGTTCACCGGGATGGTGGCCGACCGCTTCGGCTCGGTGCGCGTGATCGTCGCCGGCATGCTGCTGTACGCGGCCGGGCTCGTCACGATGGCGCATGCGGCCACGACCGGCCTGTTCACGGTCGGCGCCGGGCTCGTGATCGGCGTCGCGCTGTCGGGCTCGGCGTTCGCGTCGATCTACGGCGCGCTGAGCCGGCTGTTCCCGCCCGACCGGCGCGGCTGGGCGCTCGGTGTCGCCGGCGCGGTCGGCGGCCTCGGCCAGTTCTGCATGGTGCCCGTCGCGCAGGAGCTGATCGGCGGCATCGGCTGGCGGCACGCGTTCATCGCGCTGGCGCTCGTCGCCGCGCTGCTCGCGCCGCTCGCCGTGTTGCTGCGCGACCGGCCCGCGCAGGCGGCCGCCGCCGGCTCCGACCAGTCGATCGGCGAAGCCGTGCGCGAGGCGTTCGCGCATCGCGGCTTCTGGCTGCTGAATGCGGGCTTCTTCGCGTGCGGTTTCCAGCTCGCGTTCATCGCGACGCACCTGCCCGCGTACCTGCTCGACCACGGGCTGCCGGCGCGCCACGCGAGCGTCGCGCTCGCGCTGATCGCGCTGACGAATGTGGCCGGCACCTACGCGTGCGGCCATCTCGGCGGGCTGCTGCGGCGCAAGTACGTACTGTCGGTGCTGTACCTCGTGCGCGCGCTCGCGATGGCCGCGTTCGTCGCCGCACCGCTGTCGCCCGCCAGTGTCTACGTGTTCGCGGCCGTGATGGGTTTCACATGGCTCGGCACGGTGCCGCTGACGAACGGCGTGATCTCGCAGGTGTTCGGCGTGCGCTACATCGCGACGCTGTTCGGCTTCGTGTTCTTCGGGCACCAGCTCGGCAGTTTCTTCGGTGTATGGCTCGGCGCGCTCGTGTACGACGCGACGCACTCGTACCTGCCGCTGTGGATCGGCTCGATCGCGCTCGGCGTGCTCGCGGCGCTACTGCACTTGCCGATCGACGACGCGCGCGTCGCACGCCCGGCATCGGGCACTGCGGCATGGGCATGATTCGCGCGGCGCTGGCCGCCGGCATGCTCGCGTTCGTCGCGTGGTGCGGCGCGGCCTACCTCGATTCGGGCGTCGCGTACGCGCTGCTCGAGCACGTCGCGTTCTGCAATTGATGCGGCAAACCTCGGCGCCTCGTCAGTGGCGCTTCGGCAACGCGGCCAGCGCATCGAGCGCACGGGCGCGCGCGGCCGCATGCTCGACGAGCGGCGCCGGATAGTCGAGCCCGAGCCGCACGCCGGCCGCGTCGAGTTCCAGCGGCGACGCTTCCCACGGCGCATGGATCGACGTGTTGTCGAGGCCGGCGAGCTCGGGCACCCAGCGCCGTACGTACGCGCCGTCCGGGTCGAACTTCCGGCCCTGCGCGACCGGATTGAAGATGCGGAAATACGGCGCGGCGTCCGCGCCGCAGCCGGCCACCCATTGCCAGCTCGCCGCGTTGTTCGCGGGATCGGCGTCGACCAGCGTGTCCCGGAACCACGCTTCACCCGCGCGCCAGTCGATCAGCAGATGCTTGATCAGGAACGACGCGACGACCATTCGAACGCGGTTGTGCATCCAGCCGGTCGTCCACAGCTGGCGCAGGCCCGCGTCGACGAGCGGATAGCCGGTCCGGCCCCGCTGCCACGCACGCAACGCGGCGGGATCGTCGCGCCACGGCATCGCATCGAATTGCGCACGGAAGTTGTCGGTCGCGAGCGCCGGGAAGTGATACAGCAGCATGTAGCTGAATTCGCGCCAGCCGAGCTCGCTCAGGAATTTGTCGGCGTGCATCGCATACGCCGCGCCGCCTGCGTTCGCGGCGCCCTGCACCGCATGCCACACCTGTCGCGGCGATACGTTGCCGAAGCGCAGGAACGGCGACAGCCGGCTCGTCGCGGGGCGGTCGGGTCGATCGCGCGCGTCCGCATAGCCGGCGAGCGAGGTCGTGAGAAACGTGTCGAGCTGCGCGTGCGCGCCGGCTTCGTCGGGCGCCGGCCACGCCTCGCGCAGGCCGCCGGCCCAGTCCGGCGCATGCGGACGCAATGCGAGCGCATCGAGCGACAGCGCGCGCTCGCGCACGGCCTTCGGCCACGGATGGAACGCGATCCGCTCGGGCGCCGGCAGCGGCGCGGCCACCGTGCGATCGCGGCGCGCCGCGCGCCAGTAAGCGGTGAATACCTGGTACGGGCCGCCGCTGCCCGTCAGCACCTCCCAGGGCTCGTTCAGCAGGCTGCCGTTGCTGCTTTCGACCGTCACGCCCTGCGCCTTGAGCGACGCCTTCAACGCCGCATCGGCGTCGCGCTGTGGCTGCGGATAGCGGCGGTTCCAGTACACGGCCGCGGCGCCCGTGTCGCGAACGAGGCGCTCGATCTCGCGCCGCGCGTCGCCGCGCAACAGCAGCAGGCGCCCGCCATGCCGCGCGAGCGCCGCGTCGAGCCCGGCCAGCGACCCGTGCAGCCACCAGCGCGCCGCGCCGCCGAGCGCGGGCCCGGCGCCCGTGTCCGTGCCGTCGACGAAGACGCAGACGAGCGGCCGGCCCGATTCGACCGCGCGCGTCAGTGCGGGCTGATCTGTCACGCGCAGATCGTCGCGGAACCATACGATCGCTGGGGCAACGGACGACTGGGCGGACACGGGCATCTCGATGACGAAAGGGAAAGGAGATGCGTATTGTCGCGGCTGCGCTGCGCGGTGTCGACGCCGGCCGTTACGGCCGGCGCATCACGGCGACGCCGTGCGCGGCCGCACACGCGGCGCCGACCCGATGAAGGTTGCGGTGCCGGCCGCACGCACGTGATGTTTGCGAGGCTGTCGTCCGTCGACCGGTTCGTACGCTCGGCGCATCGCTGACGCATTGCCCCGCGCATCGACGAACGCAGGAAAGCCGGCCGTGGCCACCTGTGCGGCCGGCTGGTCCGCTTCGCGATGCACGTGCCGCGCGATGGCCCGCCCGGCGCACGGCGCATCGATGTTGGATCAGTCGAGCCGGAACGCGGCCTCGAAGCGCTCGGCGAATGCGTCGAACTCGGCTTCCGGCAGATGGTTGATGCCGCCTGCGCACTTGCGCCCGCCGCCGGTCGCGAAGCCGCGGCAGAACTCGTCCGCACCGATCGGCCGGCCGTCGGGCACGCGTACGCTGACGACGAGCCCGCCGCCCGCGCGCGGCGACAGCACCGCGAGCGCCGTATGCGGCGCATTGCGCATCCGTTCGTTCGCGAGCATGCCGGTCGCGCGCCGCGCCCACGGATGATCGGGCATCCGGACCAGCGTCGCGCCCGGCACCTCACGCAGCGGCGCGAGCGCGCACGCGAGCGCCATGTCGTCGCGATAGCCGTCGCGCAGCGCGGCGAACACGGCCGTCTCGCGCACGAAATCGACTGGATCGGCCCACGGCAACATCGCATCCGCGAGCGCCGCCGGATCGAAATGCAGATCGCCGACGCATTCGCCGTATGCGTTGTAATTCAGGTAGCGCCCCAGCTCGGCGAGGGTGCAGCGCTCGGCTTCGTCGACCCCATGCTCGCGCGCGAGCGAATCGCCGAGCGCCGGCAGTTCGTCGCCATAAGCGGCGACGATGGCCCAGCGCACGTGCCGGCCGCCGAGATAGCGGTTCACGATCGCGCTCGTGCAGACGTCGGCCGCCGTGTCGATATGCGCGTGAAAGCGCGGATCGTCGGGCAGTTCGCCCGCGAAGTGATGGTCGAAATAGCGGACCGTCGCGCCTGCCCGCAGCAGCCGCGCGCAGGCATCGCGGTTCTGGTCGTGCGACACGTCGAGCACGGTGACAAGGTCGCCCGCGCGCGCGTCGATCCGCTCGAGCAGCGTGATGTCGCGCTTCACGCCGGTCACGAGCGTGCCGTGCACGCGTTCGGCGAGCCGCAACTGCTGAAGCGCGCACAGGCCGTCCGCGTCGCCGTTGAACGCGAACACGTGCCGCGCGTACTGGTTGTCCTGCATGATCCGTTGCTCCATCGTCAAGGCATGAAATCGCGTCCGTTCTCGCGTGGCGAGCACGCCGAGTTCCGGCGCCAGATATTTTGCCGCAACCGCGAGCGCGCCTTTCGATACAGCGTAGTCGCGCTCTCGACAAACGGCTTGCGGGTCGCCTGCGTGTCGATCGTCGCGATCGCGCCGCTGCCGCTTCATCGGCGGCACGACTTCCTGTATGGGCACACCGTACGGAGCGCGTGAATATCGAACGTCGCCCCGTCGAGGCCGGTTTTCTCCGCCGGCGCCGGCCACACGCCGTGCGCTCACGCACCGCCTCGACCGCGAGCCTCGCGCCCAGTCCGGCCCGACCTTGAAGCAGCGATCGGTGCAATGTTGCCTTATGTCATACGTCATCAGATGTGAAGACAGGCGCTTTCCATCTCGAGATTTCGGTAATTTTTGATAAATTCCCGGGTAAACCCGCGACCTCTTCGAGGACACTCCGGCGTACCATGTCATACGACGACATACTACATAACCGCCACCCAGATGCCGCTGCGGGCTGCCGCTCCGCCCGCCGACACCCGACCGGAGACACCCTTGAACCCGCCCTCGTCCGCCCTGCCCGGCCGCGATCCGCTCGCGTCCGCCGTCTCGAAAGTGAAGTGGCACGTGCTGCCGCTCGTGCTGATCATGTTCATCGCGAACTACGTCGACCGCGTGAACGTCGGCTTCGTCGATCGCCACCTCGAAGCGTCGATCGGCATCGGCGCGGCCGCGTACGGGCTCGGCGCCGGCCTGTTCTTCGTCGGCTATGCGCTGTTCGAAGTGCCGTCGAATCTGCTGATGCAGCGCTACGGCGCCCGCGTCTGGCTCGCGCGGATCATGGCGACCTGGGGCATCGTCGCGGCCGCGATGGCGTTCGTGTGGAACGACACGTCGTTCTACGCGCTGCGCTTCCTGCTCGGCGCGGCCGAGGCCGGCTTCTTCCCCGGCGTCGTGCTGTACCTGTCGCAATGGCTGCCGCCGCAGGAGCGCGGCAAGGCGATGGCGATCTTCCTCGGCGGCTCCGCGTTCGCGTCGGTGCTGTCCGGGCCCGTCACCGGCGCCCTGCTGTCGATCCGCGGCTTCGGCCTCGCGGGCTGGCAATGGATGTTCCTGATCGAAGGGCTGTTCTCGGTTGCGCTGTGCGGCGCGAGCTGGCTGCTGCTGAAATCGCACATCCGCGACGCGACGTGGCTCACGGCCGACGAACGCACCGCCCTCCAGAACGCGCTGGACGACGAGCGCGCGACGCGCGACGTCCGCTCGAACGTGCCGGTGCGCGCCACCGCGCTGCTGCGCGATCCGCAGATCGTGCTGTTCTGCTTCCTGTACTTCTCGATCCAGTTGACGATCTACGCGGCCACGTTCTGGCTACCCACCATCATCCGCAAGATGGGCGGCCTCACCGATTTCCAGGTCGGCCTGTACAACACGATTCCGTGGATGATCGCGATCGGCGCGATGTACGGCTTCGCGGTGCTGTCGTCGAAGTGGAAGCATCCGCAGCGCTGGCTCGCGTTCGCGCTCGTGCTCGCCGCGTGCGGGCTGTTCGCGTCGACGTCGCCGAATCCGGTGTGGTCGTTCGCGTCGGTCTGCTTCGCCGCGCTCGGCTTCAAGGCGGCAGCGTCGCTGTTCTGGCCGATCCCGCAGGGCTATCTCGACACGCGCGTGGCCGCGGCCGTGATCGCGCTGATCAACTCGGTCGGCAACCTCGGCGGCTTCGTCGCGCCGACGGCCTTCGGCTATCTGAAGCAACATACGGGTTCGATCACGGGCGGGCTGTATGCGCTCGCGATCGCTTCGCTCGTCGCCGCGGTCGCCGCGCTGTTCGCGCGCACGCACCGGCGCAGCGATCCGCCGCGCGGCCGGCCGGCCGACGAATCCTTCACGCACGCCCCGATGCTCCGCCATGCCGAACACTGACCGCCTGACCGTCGTCGTCTCGAATGCCGTCGACGGCGACCTCGCCACGTTCTCCCTCGCCGGCGACGGCACGCTCGCGCCGCTCGCCCGCTATCCGGCGGCCGACGCCGCGATGCCGATCGCGGTGCAGGCCGACCGCGCGCGGCTCTACGTCGCGACACGCGGCGCGCAGCCGACGATCGTCGCGTTCCGCGTCGCCGCCGCCACGGGCGCGCTCGCACGCATCGGCACGACCGCGATCGACGCGAGCCATGCGTACCTGTCGCTCGATCGCAGCGGCCGCTGGCTGCTCGGCGCATCGTACGGCGGGAATTCGCTGAGCGTCTACGACGCCGCGCGCGTGCGCGACGGCGACGGCACGCCGCTGCAGGTCGCCGGCGGCATCGCGAACGCGCATGCGGTGATCGTGTCGCCGGACAACCGCTTCGCGTACGTCAGCTCGCTCGGCTCGGACCGCGTGTTCGGTTTCGCGCTGGTCGAAGACGCCACGGGCCTGCGCGCGGTCGAACACGGCGAAACGCGCGTGCCCGCCGGCTTCGGCCCGCGTCACCTGCGGTTCGCGGATGACGGCCGCACGCTGGTCGTCGTCAGCGAATTCCAGGCGACGCTTGCGACCTTCGCGCGCGACATCGACACCGGCCGGCTCGGCAACTCGCACGTGAGCGCGCGCCATCCGGCCGTCGCCGAACTCGCGCAAGGCCATGCGCGCCCGCCCGCCCCCGCCGAGCCGTCCGTGTGGGCCGCCGATCTGCACCTGACGCCCGACGAACGTTTTGCGTACGTCAGCGAGCGCACGTCGAGCCAGTTGCTCGGCTATCGCCGCGACGAAGATGGCACATTCGTGCCCACCCACGCGACGCCCACCGAGACCCAGCCGCGCGGCTTCGCGATCGATCCGTCGGGACGCTGGCTGGTCGCCTGCGGCGAACAGTCGGAACACGTCGCGGTGTATGCGATCGCGCCGGACGACGGCACGCTGTCGCTGCACGCGCGCGTGCCGAGCGGCCGCGGCGCGAACTGGATCGCGATCGTTTGAACGTCTGAAGGCTTGAAGAAGCATCCGCGCCCGCGCGGGAACCGGCCCGCCGATGCGGGTGCGCCGTTCGGCGCGTTCAGCGCCGCTCGCTCGGCGCCACGCCCGTCCAGCGCTTGAACGCGCGCGTAAAATTGGCGCGGTCGGTATAGCCGACACGCGCCGCGATCTCGTCGACCGGCAGCCGCGTGCCTTCGAGCAGCCGCAGCGCGTCGCGCAGCCGGATCTCGTCGAGCAGCGCCGAATAGGTCGCGCCGTATTCGGCCAGCTTGCGCTTGAGCGTGCGCGCCGACACATGCAGCTCGCGCGCGATATCGTCGACCGACGGATAGCCGCCCTCGCCGCAGATCAGCAGGTTGCGCACGCGCTCGACGATGCTTTCCGCGTAGCCGAGCCGCGCGAGTTCGGCCTCGCACTGCTGGACGATCATCTGCGCGGTCTGCGCGTTCGCGGTGCCGATCGGCTCGTCGAGCAGCGCGGCGTCGCAGCGGATGCGGTTCGCGCTCGCGTCGAAATGGCAGCGCGGCAGGCGCGCGCGATAGCGCTCGAACCACGGCGGCTCCGGCCATTCGAAATGCAGTTCGGCACGCGACTGCAGCGTGCGCCCCGGCGTCGGATACAGCAGCGAATTGAACAGGATCGCGGTCTCGACCAGAAAGTTTTCCACCGCGAACTGGCGCAGCCGGCCGAGCGGAAACGCTTCGCGCACGTCAATGTCGACGATGCCGTCGAGCCGCGCGAGCCGCACCGAGAAGAACGGCACGCGCGTCGGCAGGTAACGGATGCCGAGCGCGATCGCCTCGCCGAGCGTCGCGCAGCTCATCAGCCCGAAGCCGATCAGCCCCGCTTTCGTCAGGCTGCTGCGCAGGCCGATCTCGATCGCGATCGACGGATCGTCGGTCGCGTCGAGCAGGTTGAACACGATCGCCGCCTGCTGCAGCGGCGTGATGCGCGCATCGGGCTGCGCGAGCCGGTCACGCTCGACGCCCGAGCCGGCGAGGATGCGGCCGCCGTCGATGCCGCGCTCCTCGGCCAGCATCAGCATGAACAGCGCATACGCGGACGACACCGTCGCCTTGTTCAACTGGCGCGCGGCATCTGGAACGGACGGGACCATGCGGCTCACTCCGGGCGGTTTCGGCGGATTGTAGCGTCGCTGGCCCTCCATGACACCTTGCCGGCACTCTAGCGCGCCGACATCCGCTCGGGTGCGCGCCCGCCGGCCAACGTGGCCCGAAATGACACCACGATTGGCACCGGCGGCCCTCGCACGCGCTCCGGCACGCGCCTATGCTTGTCACATCGGCATTGCGCCCCACTCCTTCCGCATGGATCCCGGTCGATGAGCCACCCCGCACGAACCGCCTTTCGCCACGACGCAGACAAGGTCGCGTACGTCCGCCGCGAAGTCAACGCCGCGAGCGACGCGATCCGCGCGCGGTTTCCGCTGCTCGACAACCAGAACCTCGTCGGCGCGACCGTGATGGTCGTGTCGGTCGGCGCGATGCTCGCGATCGCGTGGCTGTATGCGCGCGGCGCGATCGCGTGGTACGTCGCGCTGCCGCTCGCCGCGTTCGTCACGTCGTTGATCCACGAGCTCGAGCACGACCTGATCCACCTGATGTACTTCAAGAAGACACCGTGGGCGTATCACCTGATGATGGCGCTGTGCTGGCTCACGCGGCCCGGCACGATCAACCCGTGGACGCGGCGGCGCATGCACCTGCATCACCACAAGGTATCGGGCGGCGAATCGGATCTCGAGGAATTCGGCATCACCAACGGGGAACGCTGGGGCGTGAAGCGCGCGCTGATGATCGCGGACGGCATGCTCGCCGTCGTGCTGCGGCCGGCCGCGATGCGTCGCAAGGTGAAGCAGTACGTGGCCGCGCAGCCGGTGCAGGATCCGTCCGGGCGCCTGCAACTGCGCGTCGAGCAGCTGTCGTCGTACATGCCGATCGGTCACCTGTACTACACGCTGTGGCACGCGTTCATCGTCTATCACGTCGGCCTGTTCGCACTGCATGGGTTCGGCTACGCGGTGACGGTGCCGGCCGTCGTCGAACGCGTGATGAGCGTCGTCGATTTCCTCGCGGTGGTGTGGCTCGGGCCGAACTTCCTGCGCAGCTTCTGCATCAACTTCGTCAGCTCGAACATGCATTACTTCGGCGACATCGATTCGCGCAACGTGATCCAGCAGACGCAGGTGCTGAACCCGTGGTGGATGCTGCCGTTTCAGTTGTTCTGCTTCAATTTCGGCGGCACGCACGCGATCCATCACTTCGTGGTGCGCGACCCGTTCTACATCCGGCAGCTGACCGCGCGCACCGCGCATGCGGCGCTGCGCGAAGTCGGCGTGCGCTTCAACGATGTCGGCACGTTCGCCCGCGCGAATCGCTGGGGCGCCTATCGTCCGTCTCGCGGCACGCGCGACGCGCAGGCCGACGCGTAACGCGTAACGCGTGACGTGTGCGGCGCGCGGCGTCAGCGCCGGGGTCAATCGCCGATCGGCGGCATCGGCCCCTGCCCGCGAATCCACGACCAGTTCGCGAGCTCGGCCATTTCCTTGTCGCCGCGGCTGTCGCCGTACGCGAACAACTGCTTCGGCGGCCGGTTGCCCCACCATCCGCGCAACCGCACGACCTTCTGCGGCCCCCAGCAATTCTCGCCGTCGAGCCGCCCGGCGAAGACACCGCGCTCGAACGCGAGCCGCGTCGAGAGTACCGCGTCGAAGCCGACCGTCTTCGCCCACTTCTCCAGATACAGCGACGGCGACGCGCTGACCAGCACGACTTCATGCCCGCGCGCGCGATGTTCGCGAATGCGTTCGAGCATTTCCGGACGCACGAGGCTCGGCAGATAACTGTCGACGAACGTGCGCGCGTGTGCATCGAGCGCGTCTTCGCGGATCGGCCCGAACGCGAACGACGCGAACTTCGCCTTCGCGTCGCCGCGCGACAGCAGCCCGGCCTTCATCGCGAAGATCCACGGCAGCGCGCGCAGCCCGGCCCACGCGAATCGCGGCGTGCCGACCGCCTGGCGGACGAAATGGCGGAAGCTGTCGGTGGTCGTGATGGTGCCGTCGAAATCGAAGGCGGCGACGATGCGGTCGGTCATGGGGAATCGGCGGGAAAGCGGTGAGATGCCGGGAAGATAGCAGAGTCGCGACCACCCGCGCGAAACCGTATCGCCCGACACGAGACCACGCGCACCGAAGCGCGCGGTCGCATCGTTCCCTCAGCGCGGCGGCCGCGCGGCCAGCGCCGCCGGCAGCACGACGTTCATCAGGTGATCGGCGCGCGACAGCAGATCGGTCACGCGCTCGTCGAGCCCGCGCAGTTGCGCCGGCTGCATCCGGATCTGCTGGACAGCCTGCCCGACGATGTTGCGGCGATCGAACAGCGTGCGCTCGACGCCCGCGTCGTCCGGCGCCCGCACGACGTCCGACACCGCACTCAGCGCCGCGAGCACGACCACGAGGTTCTCTTCCGCATGGCGAACCTTCGCGGCGAGTTCCTCGGTCCGGCGCGGGAAAAAGCCGAGCGACTGCTTCAGCGCGCCGAGCGCCGCGCGGTAGTCGACATGGCTGGACGCCCCGCCGAACCAGCGTTCGAACATGCCGGCCTTGCGCGTTGCCTGCGCGAGCATCCCGGCCATCATGTCGGCCGCGCCGAGCTCGTTGAATTCGCGCGTCGTCGCGGCGACCGCTTCGACGAGGTTGCCGGCCGTCTCCAGCGCACCGTCGCCGATCGTCGCGACCGTCGCGAGCTTCAGCGGCACCAGTTGCCGGATATGCCGCTCGATGCGCGGTGCGTAGTCGGGATAGAGATTCGGAAAGCTGGCCTGTGCGGCGCGGAAACAGGCTTCGAGCTGCGGATGGTTCGATTCGCCGAACAACGCGCGGCCGACCGCATCGGCCGGCGCCGTACGCACGGCTCGATCGGACGCGGGCGCCGGCCCGAGATCGAGCGCCCGCGGGGCGGGCGGCGCCGGCGCACCGGCCGCCGTCGGCGCGTCGAACGCAAGACGCCCGGGCGTAGGCTCGGGCGTCGTATCGAACTCGAGCCGCTTCGGCTCGTCGGACGGATTTGTCATTGCTGCTTCCTGCCCGGCGCGGCGGCGTGCCGCGCGCCGGGCCGCCGCCAGTCAGACCGCGCCGCCGTATGCGCGGACGAAATCGCCGAGGCCGCGGTTGTAGCCCGCGCCGACCGCCTTGAACATGAAGTGGCCGTCGCGACGATAGAAGCTGCCGACCTGCACCGACGTCTCCATCGAGAAGTCTTCCTCGAGCGCATACTTCGCGATCACCGTACCCGACACCTCGTCGGCAATCTGGATATAGCTGTTGCGGACCTGCCCGAAATTCTGGCGGCGCGCTTCGGCCTGGTCGATCGTCACGACCACGGAGATTTCCTCGACATCGGCCGCGAGCTTGGTCATGTCGATGAAGATCACTTCGTCGTCGCCGCTGCCGCTGCCCGTGCGGTTGTCGCCGCTATGCACGACGCCCAGGCACTTCGACGAAGGCATCCCGCGCTTCGGGAAATCGTCGCCTGGCTGGATGAAGGTTTCCTTGCGCTCCATCGTGCGCACTTCGCTGTTGTAGAACACGAAATGCTGATCCGAGATCAGCTTCGGATTGCTCTGCTCGTCGTACTTGCACAGGAACACCGACACGTCGAGATCGAAATCCGTGCCCGTGTCCGTCGCGTTCGCGTCCCAACCGAGACCGATGCGGAATTTCTGCGTGCCGGGCGCTTCCTTCGACAGATTGACGCGACCGCCTTTCGACAAATTGATCATCTGAACCTCTTCTGCGGGAACCGCCGTTACGCCGGCGGCGATGCCGGGCCGCATGGAGCGGCCCCTTCGTTGATGGTTTTCGTGCCGCGCGACGCGCTTACTTGCCCGCCACCGCGGCGCGGTCTTCCCTGCGCTGCACGACGATCGACGACCACACGGCCGCGGCGATCATCGCCGCGCCGATCAGGCCCGTGACGACTTCGGGCACCTCGAACTTCACGCCCAGGAACATGATCGTCGCGAGCGCGCCGATCGCCCAGAACGCGCCGTGCTCGAGAAAGCGGTACTGCGCGAGCGTGCCCTTCTTCAGCAGCACGAGCGTCATCTCCCGGATGTAGGCCGCGCCGACGCCGAGGCCGAGTGCGATCAGGAAGATGTTGTTCGACAGCGCGAACGCGCCGATCACGCCGTCGAAGCTGAACGACGAATCGAGCACTTCCAGATACATGAAGCCCGCGACACCTTCGCGCACCACGCGCGTGCCCGTGTCCTCGCCGCCGACGAGGTCACCCACGCCGTGCGCGATCACGAATCCGATCACGCCGAACGCGCCCGCGAGCAGGAAGCTGACCTGCTCGGCCGCCGGCACGTAGAACGACGCGATGATCACGATCGCGAGCGTCAGCGCCACTTCCAGCGCGGTGATGCGGCCGAGATGGCGCATCGGGCCTTCGAGCAAGCCGATCCAGTGTTCGTCCTTCTCGGTGTCGAGCATGAACTTGAAGAACACCATCAGCAGGAACGCGCCGCCGAACGCCGACACCTCGTGATGCGCGGACGTCAGCACCGCCGCGTACTTGTCCGGCGATTCGATCGCGAGCGTCAGCGCGTCCCACAGGCCGATGTGGCCGATCACCGCGACGATCAGCAGCGGGAACACGAGCCGCATGCCGAACACCGCGACCGGCAGGCCGAACACCATGAAGCGGTTGCGCCACTTCTCCGACCAGTTCTTGAGCACCGACGCGTTGACGACCGCGTTGTCGAGCGACAGCGAAATTTCGAGCACGCACAGGACCGCGACGATCAGCATGTCCTTCACGCCGCCGAGGAGATAGGCCGCGATCAGCGCGAACGCCGTGAGCGACAACGGGATCTTGAAGTCTTTCAACATGATGGGGTAATCGAGTTCAAAAAATGGGTAGGCGGGATACGCTTACTTCACGCGCACCCAGTCGCAGAATTCCTGCGTGATCAGCTGTTCGTAGATCTGTTCGTCGCTCAGGTCGAGCGATTCGAGATGCAGGAAGCCGACGTTCGGCATTTCGTTCGCGACTTCCGCGAGGAAGTCGAATTCGCTCGGGTCGCCGACGCCGACGAGCGACCAGTACAGCGGGAAATGCTGCGAGTCGGCCAGCAGCTGGCGCACGCGCTTGCGGTCGTTCTTCGGGTTCTGGCCGTCGGTGACGAACAGCACCCAAGCGGGCAGATGGCCGTTCGCGGGCGCCGAAGCGGCCGGTGCGGACGTATCGTCCGCGCCGCCGAACAGCCGACTCAGGAAACCGCGCTTTTCTTCGCGCTTCGGCTCCGGCGCGCGGAAGAAGAAGTCGACGATGTCGTTCATCACCGGCGCGTACTGCGTGCCGCCCCACTTGTCGATCCGCGCATTGAGCACATGATCGGAAATGTACGAACCGTAGTTCTCCGGCGTCGCGGTCGGCAGGCGGTCGTAGCCTTCGGTGAAGGTCCACGTATCGACTTCGCCGTTGTCGTCGAACTTCAGCGCGATGCCGAGGATCCGGTCGTGCGTCTCCTGGATCACGCCCGACTGGTACAGCGGCTTCGCGGAGCCCGAGATGTCGAGCGCCGCGCCGACGCGCACGACGGGCGGCTTCAGGATCTGACGTTTTTCGAGGACGATCGCGACCTTCGCCGCGCGTTTCTCAAGCGTAATCATGCGGTGTTCTCTCAGGTTTCTTGGTTGTCAGTTCTGCTTCGGAGCAAATCGGGTGATCAGGTCCTGTTCGAGCTGGCGCAGGCGCGGCGCGTCCTGCTCGCGCTGGCGGCGGCCGTCGGCGATGATCTGCGTGATGTCGTCGAACGCGCCGAACAGCTGCTGCTGCGCGTATTCGAACGTGTCGGTCGAGATCACCGGGCGCTGGCCGAGCTTCGCGACTTCCTGCGCGTTCTGGCGATTCAGGTCGGCCTGCGCGCGGATCGCCTCGTCGGCCGCGTCGTACGTCGCGTTCGCGAGCGCCGCCGCGCGCTTCGTGCTGAGCTGTTCGAGGTAGAGCGCGAATGCGTTGGTCCACGCGGGGATCAGCACGGTCTTGATCGTCATGAATTTCGACGTCAGCGTGCGTTTCTGGTCCTGCTCCATCCGGATCTGCGGCGCGAGCTGCTTCGACATCAGCATCGCGCGGTCGAGATCGTCGAGCTTGCTTTCGAGCGCGTCGACCTTGCGCTTCACGTCGAGCAGGCGCTGCGCGGCGAATGCGTCGTCCGCCGGCTGCTGGCCGGCCGCCAGATGCGCGCGCAGCGCCGCGAGCGCCGTTTCGCCGTGCGCCTTCGACTGCGCGAGTTCCTGGTGCAGCGCGTAGTTGTCGTTGTACATCCGCTCGAGCTCGTCGATGCCGGCCTTCTGGCGCTGCGCATGGTTTTCGAGCTCGACGACGAGCGTGTCCATCCGCTTGCTCACCGATTCATATTGCGACAGCAGCTTCTCCTTGGTCGAGCGGAACAGCCGCGTGACCTGCGTGAGCAGCCCGCCCTTGTCGGCGCCGCGCGGGTCGAGCCCTTTCGCGGTCGCGATCAGCTCGTTGAGCTTGTCGCCGAACTGGTCGGCGTCCGAGGCCCGGACGCTCGCGAGAATCTGCTGGGAGAAGGCGGCGATCCGCGTGCCCTGCGTCGCGCCGAGCTGGTCGATCTCGTCGACGGTGATCAGGCGCGCGTGTTCCGTGGGCTGCGCTGCCGGCGCGACGACGTGGGCAGCGTTGGCGACGGCGGCTGGCACGGCGACGGGTGACGAAGGCGGGGTGGAAGGACGATCGCTGACCGCATCGGATTGCTTGTCGTCGAATAGCGGCTTCATGTGGCTACCCCGTTTCCTTTTCTGCTTTTTGCTACGTGTTGTCGTGCGCGCGAGGCGCGCTTCCGTGGTTGCCGTCGTGCTCTCTCACGGACGGCAGACGGACAATAATGGGCGGCGGTGCGGCTCGTCAAGCCGGGCCAATCGTTCATTTTCCATACTTTTTGTAATATATGCGGCGGAAATTCCGACACTGCCTCCGGCAACGTCAGGACAAGTGCCTTGATGGAGCACGAATCCGGGTTCCTCGGGGCACGTCGGCAAAGAGAAATGGAAAGTATTTTGAAAGAATTAAGCGCTCGCCATTCCGCTGATTGTTACAGATCGCTTAACGCGAGCCCTTGCGTCGCGCCCTAGTACGAATAGCCTTGCGACGCCGGGCGCGCATCGTGACGGCGGCCCCACCACGGCAAGTACGCGTTGTTCTCCCCGCGTGCGCGGAACCAGTCCTTGCCGGGATCGATCGGTGTCAGCTTCGACGGCGCAACCACCACCACGGCCGTCGGATGCTCCGCGTCGGTCGTCCCCGCCACGAGCACGTTTCCGCCGAGATGGTTTGCGCGGCCGATCGCCAGCGCCACATCGGTCAGCGCCGCGCCGGCGCCCATGTCACCGAGCAGTGCCGACGTGTTGAAGGTCGCGTCGCGGAGGTCGCTTTCCGGCACGGCTTGCGCGAGCCCTTGCGAAAGCGACGCGGCCCTTGCCGACGCGGCAGCGCTGCCCTTGCCCGCATCGTGAATAACGTAGTTCAGCAACGAGACAGCGACGCCCGCATTGCCTGCCGCCGCATCGATCGTCGACTTCCATGCCTGCCCTCCCCGGCTGCCGCCCTGCTTCGCGTCGAAATCCTCGACGTTGCCTTGCGCCGCCTTGCCGATCCATGCCAGCGGTTCGCGCTCGGTCTTCAGAGCCGGGCCGGCGAGGAACAGCACCACCATGTTCTCGTTGATCTGTTCGTCCTGCGGAGGAAAGCTTGGCGCGTCCCAGTTCATCACCCACACGCTTTTGTCGGGATGCGCGGCCAGGTAGTCCAGCGCGGCGTTCAGCGACGTGAAGCCGGCATTGCCGTGGCCCGACGTCACGCGCACATCGGGCGGCGTATCGCTGCTCCATAGATTTTTTGCGGAAGGGTTGCCGATTTCGTACGTACTTACCATTTCGTCGCGCAGGTACGCGCCGGCAGCTTCAGGATCGAGACGGTCGGCGGGAAGAGCAAGTTCGACACGCACCCCGGCCAGTTCGCGCCACTCCCGCTTGTACTTCGAGCTGACGGTGTAAAAATAATCGGGGTTCATCACGTAGCGCGTTCGAAACAACACAAGAAGTTCGTCGACGTACTTTTCATAGAACCCGGAAAACGTCTCACTTCCCCAGTTACCATTCGCAACAATGGAAACCGCCTGCAAGGTCGAGTATTTTTTGGGGTTTGTCCGCACCATGTCGTCGTTGGCGTTCGGTTTCACCAACCCGAGCGTCCACAGCAATTGCCACTCGGTCGGATAGTCACGACGCTGCAGCGGATTGAGCCATTCAAGTCCGACAACTTGAGCAACAAATGGCGCGGCAGATGCACCTTCGACAGATTGCGCCGATGTGGTGCTCGTCTCGGCCCGCAACGGCGGGAACGACAAGAGTGTTGCCATGACCATCGAGACGCACCCGATGCGTCTGGCAAGCGTGAAACAGTGCATGAATATTCCCGATCGAGCCGACCAATCCCGAGCGCCGGTCCGATAATTCATTCCCGTCCGGACGACGCCAGACTCGAAATCAGCGTCGCACCACACGACGTTTTGTGACCATCGAATGCGGCCGGTTTCCCGTCGACGATGACCTGCGGATCGCCTTCGGCGATAAAGCAGGCCTGATGTCCCGTAATCGGGCAGACACACGTATCACCGAGCCGCGCGACCGGCCGCCCCATCACTTCGCTGACCGCGCTGCCGGTCACGACCTGACCGCCGTGGCTCGTTGCGTCGCCGACCCGAATGATTCCGCGCATGCGCGCTCCTTATTCCGAATAGCCTTGCGGAGCCGGACGCGCGTCGTGACGGCGGCCCCACCACGGCAAGTACGCGTTGTTCTCCCCGCGTGCGCGGAACCAGTCCTTGCCGGGATCGATCGGTGTCAGCTTCGACGGCGCAACCACCACCACGGCCGTCGGATGCTCGGCGTCGGTCGTTCCGGCTACGAGCACATTTCCACCGAGGTGATTCGCGCGGCCGATCGCCAGCGCCACATCGGTCAGCGCCGCGCCGGCACCCATGTCACCGAGCAACGCCGATGTATTGAAGGTCTGCGTGCGGAAATCGTATTCCGGCAGAACTTCTGTCAGCGTCTGCGACAGTGAGGCAATGCGTGTCGATGCAGCATCGCTGCCCTTGCCCGCGTCGTGCACGATGTAATTCAACGACGACACCGGCACGCCAGCATTACTCGCCGCCGTATCGATCGTCGACTTCCATGCCTGCACCGCACGGCTCGCGCCTTGCTTTGCCTCGAAATCCTTGACGTTGCTTCGTGCAGCCTTGCCGATCCAGGCCAGCGGCTCACGCTCGGTCTTCAGGTCGGGGCCGGCGAGGAACAGCACCACCATGTTCTCGTTGATCTGTTCGTCGTTCGGCGGGAAGCTCGGTGCATCCCAGTTCATCACCCACGCGCTTTTGTCGGGGTGGGCGGCCAGATAGTCCAGCGCCGCGTTCAGCGACGTGAAGCCGGCATTCCCCTGTCCCGATGTCACATGCACGTCCGGCGGTGTGTCGTGGCTCCATAAATTTTTGGCGGACGGGTTTCCTATTTCGAAGAAATTAACAATCTGATCTCGCAAATGTGACGATGCCAGCCCAGGATCGAGTCGACCAGAGGGGATTGCCAGCTCGATATGCATGCCAGCCAATTCTCGCCACTTCTTCTGACTATCCGCGCTAACCGTGTAAAAATAATCCTGGTTCGTGAAATATCGAGTCCGGAAAAGTACCAGCAGCTCATTGATATATTTCTTATAAAATCCGGAAAACGATTCACGCCCCCGGCGACCATCGGCCACGATAGAAATCGGTTGCAATGTTGAATATTTTTTTGGATTGACCCGAACCATGTCATCGTTGACATTCGGCTTTACCAGGCCGAGCGTCCATAATATCTGCCACTCGGTGCTGTAATCCTTGCGCTGCAACGGGTTCATCCAGCCAAGCCCGACGACCTGAGCAACGAATGGTCTGGACGCCCCAGCTCCGGTAATTGGAGCCGCCTTCTCGTTCAATGAAGCCGCAACCGCTCGCGGACCCGCAATCACCGTTGCAAATGCAAATACCATGATTGCCACAAGTCCTGGAACCAGGACTAACCGCTTCATCAGAGTTCCCATGCTCAACAACGCTCCTGTCCCGTCATCAGACGAAACCAATATCAAAACCGATACACCCAGCGCAAGAAGCAATGCACCGCCGGCGACTCCGGCACGACGCGGCCATGTAGCGATGGCCGATCTCATAAATGGCCTCCAAGCTTCAGGAAAAATCCACCATCTCTTTCGTCGTGTATCTTGGAAGGCATTTTTGCATGATCATCCTTAACAACCCAATCTTGCAAAAACATTTTTTCACACTTTCCAGTTATAATATATTCTGCCATCTTACCATTTTGACCCTCATCACCCAAACTATTGGCAAATCGCCAATCAGCCTGAATCCTGATTTCTTCAAAATCCATCTCGGTCAGATAGCAAAGCCCAATTGCAACATCATAAGCCAACGCCTTTTCAGCATGGTCCTTGTTGGTCATGATGGTCGAATGGTTGGTGGGGTTATTCTTGTCCCCGCCGTTCAGAATCTGAAATATCTCCTTGTTCCGCCATTCCGTATAGTCAGCACTCGCTGCCCCCGGATTGTCCTCCCCGACCACGGTTCCGATCTCGTCGACCCAGCGACGATTTCCGGATCTCCGCGCTTCCATGCGAAGAATCGAATGATCCTCATACCGCTGCGCAGCCTCGGACGCCGCATCGCCCTGTGCTTTCAGCGCATCACCCTCAGTCTTGAATTTTTCCGACTTCGCGTCGAAGTTGTCGTACGGATCGTCATCGCGCTTGCTCTCCTTCTTGGCATCGCGCGCAGCCGACGGCGGATCGTAACTCTCGTTGAAGCGCCCTTCCTCAATCGGTTTCCCCTGCGCATCGCAAGCGCCCGACGGTTTGTCGTAGCGCAACGCCTGCGGAAGGAAGCGGGTCTCCTTGTCGAGCATCGGTGCCGTAATCGGGATTTCCCAGTCTTTCGGCGGATCGGCATTGACCGCCATGTTAGTCAAATTGAACAGGTAAAGAGCCGGGCTCGTTGCAATCGTGAAAAACTTCGCGATCCACCCTTCATTGGAATGCGTGCCTCGTCCAAGACCATACCGTGCAGGTGGTGACGGCGGATACCAGAAACCCTCCTTCTGGTTCTTGTCCTTGCGCCAGTCATCCTGCCAATACCGATAGAGCTTGTTCTCTCCGCCCACCTCGAAATTCGACGCGAACACGCGCTGCGAGAAAACACCCCACCCGTTGGTCGCACTGATCTCGTCGACACTCATCCCGCGCCAGCCGATTCCCTGAACGGTCAAGGCCGAAATGACCTGATCGTGCGGGCAACAGTACAGCGTCACTCTGCCGTACGTGTTTTTCTGGTACAACCCGTGCGCCTCGCGGTCCTTGGCTGCACTATACGGTTTGCCGCCATTCTTCGACGGCCTTGCGTTTTCCATTGCGCGATCCAGATCCTCCGCAGGCATCTCGAGCTCGGCCCGGGTACGCAGGATATCGAAGTACTCCCTCAGCGTTTCCTTGCGCGCGACATAGGTCTCGCGCCCCACGTGCCCGTTCTTGTCGCGCACCCCGCGCTGGGCCCACGAGTCGGTCATGTTGGCCTCGACGAGACTGTACGGGGGATTGGCGAGAACATAGGTATCGGCGACGCAGCGCCCTTTCTTGCCCCATTGATCCGTCACCTCGGGCAAGCGGTCTCCAAGGAATGCAGCGGCAAGGCCGATCATGTTTCCCTGACTGTGGCACACGATCGTGATCGGCGCGTCGGCCTGTCGCTTGCGGATCGACTCGACCAGGCGTGCAAGCCGCAGCGCGCCAAGCACACCGTAAGTGCGCGGTGGCGTGGAGTAGATTTTTCGATTGCCGATGCCATTCATGTGCTGGACGGTCAGCCACAGGAAAAGCCGATCGTTCAACCCGTCGTTCCACAGATCCGGCAAACTCGTACACCCGCCCGCGAACGGGCCACCGCCCCAGTAATTCTTTTCGTTGAGCATGATCTTGTCGCCATACTCCTTCAGTTCCTCCGCGTTCGCGGCATAGCCCCACCGAAAGTGGATGACGGGCGAAAAGGACGGATCGGGCTTGATGTACGTCTTCGACGACATGTCCGGATTCAGGAAACCGTCTGGCGTCAGGCTTTCGATATAGCTGACCGGCGTCATCTGCCCGGCCACCGGCCCCCAATGGAACAGTTGATCGTCATAACGCCCCATGCGCCGGTTCAATCCGGCACACAACCCTTTCTCGGCGTCCTTGAACCATTCCCCTTCCGAATTCACCCCGTGCACGAAAATGACGACGCCCGGCAACGGCATCTGCATCACGCACTCGAGGTCGTTGCGGTTAAACAGTGTCGTCCCCAGTCCACCGCCCACCGAAGTCTGCGACGGGTCGTCCGTCGACGGTTGCCCGCCCGGGTTCTGCGCAAAGTTGTAGTTGAACATGTTGTTTTTCTTGAAGACTCAGCTCAGGTTCTGGACTTGAAAAAGCGAACCGCCAATTGTTCGAACTGATCGCTGCTGACCGGCGCCAGCTTGCCTTGCGCGTCGGTCTTCCCCTTGGTCAATTCGCCCGACGCCTTTCGCACCTCGGCTTCCATGCCCTCGACCGGCTGCCCGTCCGTGGCGCGTACCAGCTTCGGCACGCGCCCCAGCGAGCCTTGGTCGAACTTCGGAAAGTCGGCGCTCATGCTCGCCGGCCCGGCCCACGTATGCGACGCGGACTTGACGGTAAAACTCCCCGGACACCCGAGCTCGATATCGCCGCCATGCAGCTTCAGATACGCGCCGCCCGACGTCACGAACACGACCTGCTCGCTGGCCATGCCCGCGAGCTTGCCGCCGCCCGCCGTCATCTGGATGTTCTTCGCCGAATCGATCTGCGTGTCGTCGTTCTGGCTCTGCAGCGCAACTTTCCCCCGGTTGGCGATTGCCGACACGCCTTCGCTGTGCGCAAACATCGCGACGCCGTGCCCGGCCTGCAGGTTGATCCGCTGCCCGCTCGTGTACTGCAGGTGGTTCTGCGCGACGACATCGACGTTGCCGCCCGCATGGGTCGTCACGGTCTTCGGCGTCGCCATGCTGATGCCGGCCGGTGCGGTGATGCCGATCGCGGCCATCGACGCGCCTGACGACTCACCGCCGCCGGACGCCTCGCCATTCGGCCAGCCTTTCACCGTGGTCATGAGTGCATCGTGCGGCTGCGTGTCGGGCGCGACGCCTTGATGCTGGGCCGCATAGTCGCCGAGACTCTTGAACAGCTCGACGCATTCCTGCATCAGTTGCAGATACTCGTCCCGCGCGAGGTGGCCGTCACTGGCGCGCAGCCGCTCCCAGGCCGAAATCAGCATCGCCTTGCCGCTTCGAATCGCCACGTGCGCATCGCTGCGCAATTCCGCGCCTTCGCCGCGCGCCGCCCCCTGCCCGTTGTCGCGCGGCTGCGTCAGATAGCCGAGGTTCAGCTGACTGTACGCATGCTCGCTCGCCAACTGGCTGCTGATCTGCCCGGGCGTATCGTCGAAGCGGATCTGGTTGTACCGCTGCCCCTTGATTTCCTTCGTCTTCGTGCCGGAAAGATAGCGGTTGCCCGGCAGCGCGCCGGTATGACTGAAGGTCGCCGGCATGTTCGGCCCATTGGCCAGCACACCCATCACGACGAGCCGGTCCGGATCGCCGCCGATATGGCCGATCAGCACTTCCATGCCGACGCGCGGCAACGTATTCGCGCCGAAATTCGACCCGGCGAGCGCGCAGGCGACGCGCACCGGTGCGCTGTCGGACGGCGTGCCACTCGTGCCGGCACCCTGCGCGTGCGCATGATCGTCCGCGCTCAGCCCCTGGATCCGCACCCGGATGCGGCCCATTTCATCGCAGAACACCTCCTCGCCCTCCGGCCCGACGACGACGGCCGTCATCGGATGCACGGGCGGCAGGTCGACGTGCGGATCGTAGGCAGGCGTCAGCGGCACGCCGCGCCGCACGCACGAGAACGTGTTCTCGTAGCGCCTGTCGCTTTCGTCGCCCGGCTTGCCGCTCACGTCGGTCGGCACCGCGCTGAACAGCACGCGGCTTGCCGCGAACAGCGATTGCGCGCGCTCGTTCAGTTCCTTCGGCAGATTGTTTCGCACGCAATGATGAAGCGACGTGACGACAAACTGCCGCTGTTCAGCCGGCAACGTGTCGAGTTGAGGATGCTCCGCGAGCGCAAACCAGTGACCGACGGCCAGATCACGCACGTTGCTCACGCCGTCGACGGATTCGGCGCGCAGTTCATGCGCCAGCATCCGGTCCTTGCCGATCCGGTCGAGATCGGACGACGAATCCCCGGCGTGCGGGATATCGATCACGACGTCGGCCAGCAAATGCCCGAGGTCGTTGCCACTGTCGCCCTGATCGACGATCGTCGCCTGCTCGGTTTGGGACATCCGGCCGCTCTTGTAGTCCCACGTCGGCCGGACGATCTTGCCCGGAATCAACCGGCGGCTCGTCGCCCACAGCGTGATCGAGTCGCGCTCTTCGGTGGCGGCGTCACGGTGGTAGCGGATGGTGCCGGCGGCCGTCTGCGGCAACTTCATCGAGTCGTCGGCAAAGACGAGCGTATGCACCGGCGTGTCGTGCGCATTGCCGCTCGCCCGCTCCCCGGCCTTGCCCGCCTTGACGAATACGGTCGCTCCCTCCCGTCGCAACAGGCGCCGAATGAAGTGCGCGTCCGACTCGTTGACCTGCCGTGTGAGTTCCCGCGCGGGGTAACGCTCGGCTTGCAGACCGGACAGGTCGAATTCGAATGCGCCCGCGAGCGCCGAGCTGCGCTGGCGCCATTCCTGAAGCAGCACACCCAGGATGTCGGGCAGGCTCTTCGACCGAAACAACCGCGAATTGGTCCGTCGCTCCATCACGGACAGCACGTCGCGAATCGTCAGCTGGTAGCAGGTCAGTGAACCGTCCGATTGGCCGGTGCGAACGTCGGTGACAATGCCGTTGATGGTATGGAGACGCCCGCGATCGGTCGTCATCTCGACGGAGACCGGCAGCCCGATGAAGCCGCGGATCGGAAGATCGGCCCGTGACGACACGCAGGTCAGATGCCCCTCGATGCCCGTCATCAACCCTTCGCGGATATCGGCATACTGGAGCGCAAGCACCTGCTCGAGCGTTTTCTGGGCGGCCCCCCAGTTCATGCGAACCGGCCGATTGTTCTGATCGACCACCCCGGACGCAAACGTGCGCAGCAATTCGGCTGTATTCACAGCGTGACTCTCAGGATTTTGTTTGACTTCGTTGTTCGGCGAACAATCACGCCCGCTGGTCCGTCCTGGGAGTGCCGCCCGTCTGATTTTCGGCGAGCATAACAAATTTGTCGGCTTGGTGACGGCTTTTTGACAGGATTTAGAATCCTTTTTGCGAAGCGTCCGAACGGACTCTCCAGTTCACATTCTTTCGAACCGGGACGTTCCGTGTCCGATGTAGCGAGCAGGTCGTACGGGTCGTCACGATCTGACGCAGGGCGTCGCGCGCTCGGTATGGATCGACGATTTTCCGACGGGCGCGGAAGGGAGTGGCGGGCTGCCGCCAGAGTTTGCTATACTCTCGGTCTTCCGGAGAGATGGATGAGTGGTTTAAGTCGCACGCCTGGAAAGCGTGTATAGGTTAATCGCCTATCGGGGGTTCGAATCCCCCTCTCTCCGCCAGAATACGTGAGGCCCCTGATTTCCCTAGGAATCAGGGGCTTTTCATTTTGGGACCGCCGACACGCCATACATCGCCCCGCCCCCTCACGGATGCCGAATGTAATCCACCAACGCCCGCGTATACTCATCCGGCCGCCTGTCGCACAGACTGACCACGATCGCCACCGCAAACCCCGCCGGCACCCCGAACACGCCTGAACTGATCGGCTCGATCCCGAACCACGTGCGCCCGGCGAACCCGGTCAGTTGCGTGAAGAACGGATAAGTCGACACGATGTAGTACACGCACACCGCCAACCCCGTCACCATCCCCGCAATCGCGCCACGCGTCGTCGTGCGCTTCCAGAACACCCCCAGCACCAGCACCGGAAAGAAGCTCGACGCCGCCAGAGAAAACGCGGCGCCGACGAGAAACAGGATCTTTCCGGTATTGAGCGACGCGACATACGACGCGAACAGCGCCACCCCGAGCAGCAGCACCTTCGAGATCGTCACGCGCCGCTGGCTCGACGCATCGGGCGCCACCATGCAGTAGTAGACGTCGTGCGACAGTGCATTCGCGATCGTCAGCAGTAGCCCGTCCGCGGTCGACAGCGCCGCGGCCAGTGCACCGGCCGCGATCAGCCCCGACACCACGTACGGCAGCCCCGCGATTTCCGGCGCGGCCAGCACGACCATGTCCGGCTGCATCTGGATTTCCGACCAGTGCACGATGCCGTCCCGAATCACCTCGACGACGCTGATCAGGTCGGGCTCGAAGTGATGCCACTGCGTGACCCACCCCGGCAATTCGGCGAACGGCCGCCCGACGAGATTCGCGAGGATCTCGTACTTGATCAGCACCGCGAGCACAGGCACGCTCAGGTAGAACAGCGCGATGAAGAACAGCGTCCAGCCGACCGAGCGCCGTGCCGACGCAACCGACGTGGTCGTGTTGTAGCGCGTCAGGATGTGCGGCAGGCTCGCGGTACCGAGCGACAGGCACAGCAGCAGCGCGAGGAAATTCCGCTCGCGCGGCTTGCGTTCGTCTTCGCTCGCGGCCGGAAACGGCTCGTGCATCGGCACGGGCGGCTCGGCACGCGCGAGCAGGTCGTCGCGCGCCTGCGTCCACGCCACGCGCGCCGCCGCCGGATCGCGCGGGAAATCGGCCAGCTCGCGCTCGCGCTGGCTGATCTCGCGCAGCGGCCCGTTGTGGCGCCGCAGGTCCGCAAGCTGGTCGACGAGATGCCGGCGCGCGTCCGCATAGGACGCCGGCAACCGGTCGAGCCGCGTCTGGATGTCCGCGGCTTGCCGGCGGTATGCATCGCGCACCTGCTGCTCGTCGCGCGCGTCGCGCACCTGCGCCTCGCGCGCCGCGACGCGCTCCATCAGCTTGCCGTAATTGAACTGCGGCACGGGGCCGAGCCCGTTCTTCATCGCGATCAGCGACACCGGAATCAGGATCGCGCTGATCAGGATGATGTACTGCGCGACCTGGGTCCACGTGACCGCGCGCATCCCGCCGAGAAACGAGCACACGAGAATGCCCGCGAGCCCGCAGAAGATGCCGATCGCGAAATCGACCCCGATGAAGCGCGTCGCGATCAGGCCAATCCCCTGGATCTGCGCGACCAGGTACACGAACGAACACAGGATCGCCGCGCCGGCCGCGAGCGCGCGCACGGCCGTGCTCGAAAAGCGCGTGCCGAGAAAATCGGGAATCGTGTAGCGCGCGAGCTTGCGCACATACGGCGCGAGCAGGAACGCGACGAGGCAGAACCCGCCCGTCCAGCCCATCACGTACGCGAGCGCGTCGTAACCGGTCGCGTAGAGCGAGCCGGCCAGACCGATGAACGACGCGGCCGACAGCCAGTCGGCCGCCGTCGCCATCCCGTTGAACGCGGACGGCACGCGCCGCCCGGCCACGTAGTACTCGACGAGATCGGACGTGCGCGACAACAAGCCGATCACCGCGTACACGGCGATCGGCACGAACAGGAACACGTAGCCGATCCACACGCCCGAGCCCGTCGCGCGCTCGATCCGCCACATCAGCAGCACGAAACCGAGAAACCCGAGCGTATAGAGCGCGTACGCGCGTATCAGTCGATGTGTCAGCATGAATCAGCGCCCGCCGTTCGCAAGGCCGGCGCGCGCCGCATGCTCGCCGTACGCGCGGCGCAGCGTGCGGTCGGCGCGCTGCATCAGCCCGATGTAGACGACGATCAGCACGAGGTACACGAGAATCGCGCCCTGTGCGCCGACATAGAACGGCAGGCTGAAGCCGGCGAAGCGAACCCCGGCGAGCGCGGGCCCGAAGAACGGCACGATGAACGACACCGCGAAACCGATCACCATCAGCACCGCGATCAGCGCGACGTTGAAGCGCCAGTAGCGTGCGTGCGCACGCGCGAGCGGCGCGGGAACGGGAGGTGGCGCAGCAGGCGCCGAACGGGTCGGAACGGTCATGCCGTTATGTAGCAAAAAGCCCCTGCGCGGGCAATCGGGATTGCCGCGCAGGGGCTCGTGCGCGTGACGCGCAACCGGCAGGCGCTCAGCGCACTTCGGTGAGCTGCTCGAGGATGGCCGGATTCTCGAGCGTGGACGTATCCTGCGTGATCGCCTCGCCCTTCGCGAGCGAGCGCAAGAGGCGCCGCATGATCTTGCCCGAGCGCGTCTTCGGCAGGTTGTCGCCGAAGCGGATGTCCTTCGGCTTCGCGATCGGCCCGATCTGCTTGCCGACCCAGTCGCGCAGCGCCTTCGCGAGCGCCGCGGCTTCGTCGCCTTCCGGGCGCGAACGCTTCAGCACCACGAATGCCACGACCGCCTCGCCCGTCGTGTCGTCCGGGCGGCCGACCACCGCCGCCTCCGCAACCAGCTCATGCGACACCAGCGCCGATTCGATCTCCATCGTGCCCAGCCGGTGGCCCGACACGTTCAGCACGTCGTCGATCCGGCCCATGATCGTGAAGTAGCCGGTCTCCTTGTCGCGCACGGTGCCGTCGCCGGCCAGATAGAGCGTGCCGCCGAGTTCTTCCGGGTAGTAACTCTTCTTGAAGCGCTCCGGGTCGCCCCAGATCGTGCGGATCATCGCGGGCCACGGGCGCTTGACGACCAGAATCCCGCCTTGCCCGTTCGGCACGTCCTGGCCCGTCTCGTCGACCACCGCGGCCATGATGCCCGGCAACGGCAGCGTGCACGAACCCGGCACGGTCGGCGTCGCGCCCGGCAGCGGCGTGATCATGTGGCCGCCGGTTTCGGTCTGCCACCACGTATCGACGATCGGGCAGCGCTCGTGGCCGACGTGCTTGTGGTACCACATCCACGCTTCCGGATTGATCGGCTCGCCGACCGTGCCGATGATGCGCAGGCTCGACAGGTCATAGCTCTTCGGATGAACCTTGTCGTCGGCTTCGGCCGCCTTGATCAGCGAACGGATCGCGGTCGGCGCGGTGTAGAACACGGTGACCTTGTGATCGCCGATCATCTTCCAGAAGCGCCCGGCGTCCGGATACGTCGGCACGCCCTCGAACACGACCTGCGTGCCGCCGCACGCGAGCGGCCCGTACGTGATGTACGTGTGGCCCGTGACCCAGCCGATGTCGGCCGTGCACCAGAACACGTCGTCGGGTTTCCAGTCGAAGGTCCACTTCATCGTCTGCGCGGCCCACAGCAGGTAGCCGCCCGTGCTGTGCTGCACGCCCTTCGGCTTGCCGGTCGAGCCCGACGTATACAGGATGAACAGCGGATGCTCGGCGCCGACCCAGGTCGGCTCGCAGCGGTCGGATTCGCCGTCGGTCAGCTCGTGCATCCACAGGTCGCGGTCCGCATGCCAGTCGATCTTGCCGCCGGTGCGGCGATAGACGATCACGCTCTTGACCGCTTCGCAGCCGCCCAGCGCGATCGCCTCGTCGGCGATGCTCTTGAGCGGCAGCGTCTTGCCGCCGCGCGCCTGTTCGTCGGCGGTGATCAGCGCGACCGCGCCGACGTCGACGAGCCGCTCATTGAGCGATTTCGCGGAGAAGCCGCCGAACACGACCGAGTGCGTCGCGCCGATGCGCGCGCAGGCCTGCATCGCGACGATGCCTTCGATCGACATCGGGATATAGATGACGACGCGATCGCCCTTGCCGATCCCGCGTTTCTTCAGCGCATTGGCGAAGCGCGACACGCGTGCGAGGAGGTCCGCATAGGTGACGCGGGTGACGGTGCCGTCGTCGGCCTCGAAGATCACCGCGACGCGCTCGCCGTGGCCCGCTTCGACGTGACGGTCGAGACAGTTGTACGACGCGTTGAGCTCGCCGTCGTCGAACCATGTGTAGAACGGCGCGTTACGCTCGTCGAGCACCTTGGTGAACGGCTTGTGCCACGTGAGGCCCTCGCGCGCGAGCCGCGCCCAGAAGCCTTCGTAATCCTGCTCGGCCTCGGCGACGAGCGCGCGATAGGCCGGCATGCCGGAAATGGTCGCCGTCTTCTCGAGCGCCGCGGGCGGCGCGAACTGACGGGTTTCGTGAAGAACCGATTCAATCGCAGACATCGACTACCCCTTGGTGAACATGAATCCTCTGCATGGCGGCGCGATCGTGCGCGCCGCGCGTCGTCCTGGCCGGCGCTGCGCGCCGCTGTCTCCCACCACCCGCGCGCGGCCGCGAAGGCCTGCGCACGATGCTGCACCGCACCACATCAAGTCACGTCACGCAAATGTGACCTGCGGCGCGGCAGTTCCACGATAAGCGCGCCAACTTACCCGTCACTTACGCGGCATGGCCGTTTCGTGCGCGAGGCGCCGCACCGAGGCCAGCTTTACGCTGTTACAACCGCGACCCTACAATCCTAACTGAACTCGCCTTCCGGATTCCAGCTTGAATCGCTACGCCCTCTTCCTCATCCTGTCGATGCTGTTCGTCGGCAGCAACGTCGGTATCGGTAAATCCATCGTTGCATTCGTCCCCGTCGCCATCCTCGCCACGCTGCGCTTCGTGATCGCGATCGCGGTGCTGTGGCCGCTGTTCAGCCCCGTGAAGATGCGCACGGTCAAGCGCGGCGAATGGCTGAACCTGTTCCTGCAGGCGTTCTTCGGCACCTTCATGTTCACGCTGCTGATGCTCAACGGCGTGCAGCGCACGAGCGCGGTGGCCGCGGGCGTCATCACGAGCACGATCCCGGCGATCGTCGCGCTGTTCGCATGGCTGATCCTGCGTGAAAAACCGAACGGCCGTGCGCTCGTGTCGATCGCGCTCGCGATCATCGGCGTCGTGACGATCAATCTCGCCAACGGCAGCGCGGCCGGCCACGGCGCGCAGGGCGACGCGTCCGGCTCGCTCGCCGGCAACCTGCTGATTCTCGGCGCGGTGTGCTGCGAATCGATCTACGTGATCCTGTCGCGCCGGCTCACGCAGACGCTCGCGCCGATCGACATCTGCGCGTATACCCACCTGTTCGGCCTGTTCCTGATGCTGCCGCTCGGCGCGACGGCGCTGTGGCGCTTCGATTACGCGAGCGTGCCCGCCGGCACCTGGGCGCTCGTCGTCTGGTACGGGTTGTCGGCCAGCATCTTCTCGTTCTGGCTGTGGATGAAGGGCATCCGGCACGTGCCGGGGAGCCTCGCCGGCGTGTTCAGCGCGGTGCTGCCGATCGCGGCAGCCGCGTACGGCATCGCGTTCCTCGGCGAGCGCCCGACGCTCGCGCACGGCATCGCGCTCGCGTGCGTCGTCGCCGGCATCGTGCTCGCGAGCCTGCGCGTCAAACGCGTGCCGGCGGCCGCCTCCTGATCCGTCCCCCGCGGCGCCGGCGCGTCGCTGCAGTCGCGCCGGCCGACGCGTTACAATAGCGCGCCTTTTCAAGATTACCCCGATACCTGCGCACCGCGCCCGTACCCCGACATGTCCGCCCCGCATTCGCCCGGCTATCCTGGCCGTCGCCCGCTTCGCCCGCTTCCCGCGCTGATTTTCATGAGCCGCTGGCTCCAGGTTCCGCTCTATCTGGGCCTGATCGTCGCGCAGGCCGTCTACGTGTTCCTGTTCCTGAAGGAAGTCTGGCACCTGCTGTCGCATGCGACGGGCCTCGACGAAATCAGCGTGATGCTCGCCGTGCTCGGCCTGATCGACGTGGTGATGATCTCGAACCTGCTGATCATGGTGATCGTCGGCGGGTATGAAACGTTCGTGTCGCGGCTCGGCATCGAGGGCCACCCCGACGAGCCCGAATGGCTCGACCACGTGAACGCGGGCGTGCTGAAGGTCAAGCTGTCGATGGCGCTGATCAGCATTTCGTCGATCCACCTGCTGAAGACGTTCATCAACCCCGACCAGCACACGACGCACGCGATCATGTGGCAGGTGATCATCCACGTGTCGTTCCTCGTGTCGGCGCTCGTGATGGCGTGGGTCGACCGCCTGACGACGCACACGCACCCGGCCCATTTCCACGAGGCGCATGCGTCCGCAGCGTCCCGACCGGCGGCCTGAACCGTCGGCAACGCATTCCCCACTGTCCCCACAGAGTCTCAGCCATGACCGTCATCAAACAGGAAGACCTGATCCAGAGCATCGCGGATTCGCTGCAGTACATCAGCTACTACCACCCGCTCGACTACATCCAGGCCCTCGGCCGCGCGTACGAGCTGGAAGAGAGCCCGGCGGCGAAGGACGCGATCGCGCAGATCCTCACGAACAGCCGCATGTGCGCGGAAGGCAAGCGTCCGATCTGCCAGGACACCGGCATCGTCACGATCTTCGTGAAGGTCGGCATGGACGTGCGCTGGGACGGCGCGACGATGGGCCTCACCGACATGATCAACGAAGGCGTGCGCCGCGGTTACACGCACCCGGACAACGTGCTGCGCGCGTCGATCGTCAATCCGCCGGAAGGCGCCCGCAAGAACACGAAGGACAACACGCCGGCCGTGATCCACTACGAGATCGTGCCGGGCGACAAGGTCGACGTGCAGGTCGCGGCGAAGGGCGGCGGCTCGGAAAACAAGTCGAAATTCGTGATGCTGAACCCGTCCGATTCGATCGTCGACTGGGTGCTGAAGACGGTCCCGACGATGGGCGCCGGCTGGTGCCCGCCGGGCATGCTCGGGATCGGCATCGGCGGCACCGCCGAGAAGGCGATGCTGATGGCGAAGGAATCGCTGATGGAGCCGATCGACATCCAGGAAATCATCGCGCGCGGCCCGAAGGACTGGGTCGAGGAACTGCGTGTCGAACTGCACGAGAAGGTCAACGCGCTCGGCATCGGCGCGCAGGGCCTCGGCGGCCTCGCGACCGTGCTCGACGTGAAGATCATGGCGGCGCCGACGCACGCGGCGTCGAAGCCGGTCGCGCTGATCCCGAACTGCGCGGCCACGCGCCACGCGCACTTCGTGCTCGACGGCTCGGGCCCGGCCAAGCTTGAAGCGCCGTCGCTCGACGCCTGGCCGAAGGTGCAGTGGGAACCGAACACGGAAACCAGCAAGCGCGTCGACCTGAACACGCTGACGCCGGAAGAAGTCGCGAGCTGGACGCCGGGCCAGACGCTGCTGCTGTCGGGCAAGATGCTCACCGGCCGCGACGCCGCGCACAAGCGCATCGCGGACATGCTCGCGAAGGGCGAGAAGCTGCCCGTCGACTTCACGAACCGCGTGATCTACTACGTCGGCCCGGTCGATCCGGTGCGCGACGAAGTCGTCGGCCCGGCCGGCCCGACGACGGCCACGCGCATGGACAAGTTCACCGAGACGATGCTCGCTCAGACGGGTCTGATCTCGATGGTCGGCAAGGCCGAGCGCGGCCCGGTCGCGATCGACGCGATCAAGAAGCACAAGGCCGCCTACCTGATGGCGGTCGGCGGCGCGGCCTACCTCGTGTCGAAGGCGATCCGCGGCGCGAAGGTGCTCGCGTTCGAAGACCTCGGCATGGAAGCGATCTACGAATTCGACGTGCAGGACATGCCTGTAACAGTTGCCGTCGATTCGTCGGGCACGTCGGTGCACCAGACGGGTCCGAAGGAATGGCAGGCGAAGATCGGCAAGATCCCGGTCGCAGCCGCGTAAGCGCGATCGAACGAAAGGCCGGACGCGCGTCCGGCCTTTTTACTTCTCATTCTCATTATTGTGCGCGGCCGGTTATTCAAGGCTGATTCTCATTACACGCAAAAGGCAGGCCCGACAAGGCTTCGAGGCTTGGCTTTTCTCGTTCGAGCGATTATCGTTCGGTTTCTGAAGCTCCACTGAACAAGGAACAGCCATGCAAGGCGACAAGAAAGTCATCGAATATCTGAACGCCCAACTGAAGAATGAACTCACGGCGATCAACCAGTACTTCCTGCATGCGCGCATGTACAAGCACTGGGGCCTCGACAAGCTCGGCAAGCACGAATACGACGAGTCGATCGGCGAAATGAAGCACGCCGACTGGCTGATCGAACGCGTGTTCATGCTCGACGGCCTGCCGAACCTGCAGGACCTGCACAAGCTGCTCGTCGGCGAGGAAACCGAAGAGATCCTGAAGTGCGACCTGAAGCTCGAGCAGATCTCGCAGTCCACCTGCAAGGAAGCGATCGCCTACTGCGAATCGGTTCGCGACTACGTGTCGCGCGAGATCTTCGAAAAGATCCTCGACGACACCGAAGAGCACATCGACTGGCTCGAAACGCAGATCGACCTGATCGGCAAGGTCGGCCTGCAGAACTATCAGCAAACGATGATGGGTTCGGCCGAGTAATCGCCCTGCCCGCCAGCCCGCCGCCCGCCCGACGATGACGCACCCGTCCGCCGCTACCGCGCCGCACGCCGCCGCCCCTGTCGGCATCTTCGACTCGGGGCTCGGCGGCCTGTCGGTGCTGCGCGCCGCGCGCGCGCACCTGCCCGGCGAATCGTTCGTCTACGTAGCCGACTCGCACCACGCGCCATACGGCCCGCGCGACGAGGCATTCATTACGGAACGCACGCTGGCCATCGGCGAGTGGCTCGCGCGCGAAGGCGCGAAAGCGCTCGTCATCGCATGCAACACGGCAACGGCTCGGGCGATCGCGGCCATCCGCGAACGCCTGTCGATACCGCTCGTCGGCGTCGAGCCGGGCATCAAGCCGGCCGCCGCGCTGTCCGCGACCGGCGTCGCGGGCGTCCTCGCCACACAGTCGACGCTGAACAGCCCGCGCTTCCAGGCGCTGCTCGACCGCTACGGCGCCGGCCGCCGCTTCATCTGTCAGCCCGGCCACGGGCTCGTCGAAGCGATCGAGCGCGGCGACACGAACTCGCCCGCACTACGGGCACTGCTCGAGCGTTACATACAGCCGATGCTCGACGACGGCGCCGATACGCTGGTACTCGGCTGCACGCACTACCCGTTCTTCACAGAAACGATTCGTGACATTGTTGGCGAGCGCCTGACGATCGTCGACACGAGCGATGCCATTGCCCGCCAGCTCGCGCGGGTGCTCGACGAACGCGGGCTGCGCGCGCCGGCCGGCACGCACGCCGCGCCGACGCGCTTGTGCTCGACGAGCGACGGCCTGCAACTGCGCGCGCTCGCGTCGACGCTGCTCGGCCTCGAGGCGCCGGTCGAATCCGTCACCATTTCCTCGCCGAACGCGCACGCCTGCGCGACCGCCTGACGCGCGCCGGCACGCCGGGCTCCCACGGCGGCCAAGCCGCCGCTTCCTTTCAAGGGTCCGATGACCTTAAAAAAAGCCCGACCCAGGCTTGTCAACACCCGCAAAATTAATGATAATAATTCGCATTAACGTTAGCTATCGCAACTCATCATGATCGTCTGCGTGTGCAAGTCTGTTTCCGATCGCAAGATTCGCGCGTCCCTCGCGGAGGGCGTGAACTCTTTCGATGAACTCCAGTTCGAGCTCGGCGTGGCCACGTGCTGCGGCAAGTGCGAGGAGTCCGTACGCGACCTCATGGCCGAGCAAGGCGTCTGCGCGAGCCGGTGCGGTGTCGAGCATCATGCTCATCCGATCCCGGTCACGTTCTACGACCGCAAGGCGGCCTGAGCGGCGCCGAGCGTGTGCATGCGGCCCGGGCCGCATTTTTTGTCTTGACCGTCAGCAAGCCACCGTCTGCGCGAGCCAACGGCTTACCTGCCAAGGAGCCTGTGATGGAATTGCTGATCGGATTCGTAACCACCGTTTGCATCTCGCTGCTGATCTTCCGCAAGTGATGCCGATTCACCCGCCGCGCCCCGGGTGCGGCGTCGTTCTTTCAAGCTAACATGCAGGCTTCGCATCTCGCTCCTGCCGGCGCCATGCCGGCTGCACCACGTATGAATCCCCGAGTGATCGTCGTCGCGGTCGGCGTGCTAGCCGCACACGCGATCATGCTGACGGCCGCATGGCTCCATCGCAACGCGCCGCCGCCGAAATCGGTCGAGGTCCAGACGATCACCGCGCAGCTCATCACGCCTGCGCCGATCGCGCAGCAGGTCGCGGCCGAATCGATTCCGCAGCCCGCCCCGCCGAAGCCCGTGCCGCGCGTGAAGCCGAAGGTCGAGCCGAAACCGGTGCAGAAAGCCGCAAAGCCGACCCCGCAGCCGGTCGCGCCGTCGCCGGCGCCGTCGCCCACCCCGGCTCCCGCGGCCGATCCGACACCCGCTCCGGCCGCGCCCGCGCCCGCCGCACCGGCCGCCACGCAGGGCCCGGCGCGCGAAACGATGCAGGTCAGCGCGCCGAAGAACGTGCCGACGCTCCAATGCAACTTCGTGAAGCCCGACTATCCGTCGATGTCGCGCCGCCGCGGCGAATCGGGCACCGCCTATGTCCACTTCGTCGTCGGCGTGACCGGCAAGATCGAAAGCATCGATCTGCAGAAGAGCAGCGGCTATCCGCGCCTCGACGATGCCGCGCTCGACGCGATGCGCGCGACCACCTGCCGTCCGTACATCGAGAACGGCGAGGCGATCCGCGCCGCCCGCACACAGCCCTACAGCTTCGGGCTCACCGACTAACCTGCCTCATCCGGAAGATTCAAAGGAAACAAAAAAATGCAAAGCTACGGTATCGCGCACGTCTGGGCGCAAGGTGATTTCGTCACGCGCGCCATTGCGATCACGCTGCTCGTGATGTCGGTCCTGTCGTGGATCGTGATCGTCATCAAGGGCTGGAACGTGATCCGCCTGAACCGCCTCACGAAGAACGCCGAACAGGCTTTCTGGCATTCCGACGATTTCGACGACGGCATCAAGAAGCTCGGCCTCGCCGCGTCGACGCCGAACGACAACCCGTTCCTCGCGCTCGCGCTGTCGGGCAAGGAAGCCGTCGACCACCACCATCACACGCAACCGCATCTGCACGATCGCATGGACGTATCGGACTGGGTCACGCGCTGCCTGAAGGACACGATGGACGAAGGCATTTCGCGCATGCAGAGCGGCCTCGCGATCCTCGCATCGGTCGGCAGCACCGCGCCGTTCGTCGGCCTGTTCGGCACGGTCTGGGGGATCTATCACGCGCTGCTCGCGATCGGCGCTACCGGCCAGACGTCGATCGACCAGGTCGCGGGTCCGGTCGGCGAATCGCTGATCATGACGGCCTTCGGCCTGTTCGTCGCGATTCCCGCGGTGCTCGGCTACAACGCGCTGATCCGCGCGAACAAGGGTGTCGTCAGCAAGCTGCGCCGCTTCGCGCACGGTCTGCACGCGTACTTCGTGACGGGCGCGAGCCTCGCGTCGTCGTCGACGCGCGACGGCCTGCGTCTCGCATCGCGCACCGCCAGCTGAGACGAGGTGAACCATGGCCATGAACACCGGTTTCAGCGACGATGACGACGATGCCGTGATGAGCGAGATCAACATGACGCCGCTCGTCGACGTCATGCTCGTACTCCTGATCATTTTCCTCGTGACGATCCCGGCGATGCAGCATGCGGTGAAGATCGACCTGCCGCACGCCAGCAGCCAGCCCGTCGACGAAAAGCCGCAGACCGTCGACGTCGCGATCCAGGGTGACGGCACGATCCTGTGGGACGACCACACGGTCACGCGCGAACAATTGCAGGCGCGCATCGCGGAAGCCGCGAAGCGCACGCCGCAGCCGGAATTGCATCTGCGCGCGGACCGCAAGGTGGCCTACGAGCACGTCGCGGAAGTGATGTCGGATGCGCAGGCTGGCGGCTTGACCAAGCTCGGCTTCGTGACGGAGCCCGGCGCGAAAACGAAGTAACACGCGCACGTTCTGTCGTCGCCAGTAGTCACTGCGCGCCTTGCCGGCCGCACCTCGCCGGCCGCACCTAGCCGGCCGCGCCCAAAGTAAAAGGCCTTCATCGCCAGATGAAGGCCTTTTTTCATGCGCACGCGGGCGCCTTCGGGCGGCGGGCTCTTCGGCGGTATCGGTTACGCCTCGAGCAACGCAAATGCGACTTTGCCGTGGTCTGCACGGACTGCGCGTTCTGCCCTATCTGGCTCACAATATATGCGGCCACCTGATTTCGCTCAGAACTTCCTTCACGAAATGGGATTTCAATATAGGCTCGCCAGCGCACGCATTCAAGGTTCCGGCGATTGAAACTTGCGATTGCAGGCGGCGCTTCAATGACAAAACAAATTTGCGTCGTCGTGCCCGCCGTGTTCAGGTGGCCGAAACATCGGCCGCCGCTTCCTTCTTCGCACGTTCTGGGCAACCCGGATCCTTGTACGCGCCATGGTCGAGCTTCTCGACGAGGTAATCGACGAATGCACGTACCGCGGGCGGCATCCCCTGCCGCGACACGAACACCGCATACAACTGCGGCACCGGCAGCGTCCAGCCTGGCATCACCGGCGACAGTTGCCCCGCGCGCAGCGCGTTGCCGTACATCATCTCCGGCAGCGCCGCGATGCCGAGGCCGTCGAGCACGGCCTCGCGGATCGTCATCAGGTCGGCCGTCACGAGGCGAGGATCGTGCTCGTGCACGTGGCGCGTCCCGTCCGGCGCGATCAGGTTGAAGACGTGCCGGCCGTCGACGCTCGGCGTATCGAGCGTCTCGAAGCCGGTCAGGTCGTCCGGCACCAGCGGCGGTGCATTCTGGCTCAGCAGGCTCGGCGCGCCGACCAGCATCTGCTCGGTGCGCCACAGCGGCCGCACGACGATGTTCGCGTTCTGCGGCGGCTCCGAGCGCACGCGCAACGCGACGTCGATCGAATCCTCGAACAGGTCGATCACGCGGTTCGTCACGCGGACGTGCACCTTCACCTCGGGATAGCGGCGCAGGAATTCGGGCAGGATGCGCGACAGCATCGTCTGCGACAGCGTCACCGGCACGCTGACACGTACCGAGCCGCGCGGCGACGCGCGCAACTGCTGCACGGCGTTCATCGCGGCTTGCGCTTCCGCGAGCATCGCCTGGCAATGCTGGTAAAACAGCTCCCCTGCCTCGGTCAGCGCGAGCTTGCGCGTCGAGCGCTGCAGCAGGCGCACGCCAAGCGCCGCCTCGAGCTCGGTCAGGCGCCGCGACAGACGCGATTTCGAGATGCCCAGCACGCGCTCGGCGGCCGAGAAACCGCCATGTTCGACGACCTGCGAGAAGTACATCAGGTCGTTCAGGTTATGTGCATCGATATTCATCTCATCGTTCCAATTTCAGAACAATCCATTGCGATCCGCCGCAAATCGACCGGTAAAACGCCCAATATAATAGCGCTATGTTTCGAAAATAACGCTATTCCGATGATTTCGAGGGCTTCCCATGACCACCGCTCGCTCGCTTGATCGCACCTACCCCGCGCTTCGCACCACCGAAGGCGGCGGTTTCGTGGTTCACCGCCCGTTCCCGACGCGGCTGCTGATGGATTTCGATCCGTTCCTGCTGCTCGATGAAATGGGCCCTGTCGATTACGCGCCCGGCGAAGCCGTGGGCGCGCCCGACCATCCGCATCGCGGCTTCGAGACCGTGACCTACGCGCTCGACGGACGCTTCCGCCATCGCGACTCGTCCGGCCATGCCGGCACGCTCGGCCCGGGCGACGTGCAATGGATGACGGCCGGGGCCGGCGTCGTCCACAGCGAAATGCCGGACCCGGCGTTCGCGCAGGCCGGCGGCCGCTCCCACGGCTTCCAGCTGTGGGTCAACCTGCCGCGCCGCGACAAGATGATCGCGCCGCGCTACCAGGAGATTCCGGCCGCTCGCATTCCGGCGGCGACGTCGCCGGACGGTCGCGCGCGCGTGCGCGTCATCGCCGGCGAAGCGTTTGGCGTACAGGCCGCGATCGAGACGCGCACGCCGATCCTCTATCAGCATTTCACGCTGGAGCCCGGCGCAACGGTCACGCAGCCGGTGCCGGCCGGTTATCGCGTGTTTGCCTATCCGATCGACGGAACGGGCCTCTACGGGCCCGACAGGCAGGCTGTCGACCCGCGACACATGATCGTCTACGGCGACGATGGCGACACCGTCACGTTCGCTGCCGGCGACACGTCGCTCGACCTGCTGCTGATCGGCGGCGTGCCGCTCAACGAGCCGATCGTCCGTTACGGCCCGTTCGTGATGAATACCGAGGAAGAGATCCGGCAGGCCGTTGTCGACTATCAGACCGGTCGCATGGGTCGCATCGAGGCGTAGTTTCGATCGGGGGTCGCAGGTGCCGCGAAGCCGGCGGTTTTGCGTCACAATAACTTCTTGAACCATGTGGCCACCCGCCACCCAGAAGGAACCCGTCCCCTTGAACTTCGAACATCTGATCCAGATCAACTCCGACGATCCGGCCGTGCCGACTCTCACTCGCGACCAGCTCTGGGAAGGCCTCGTGCTGCGTGCGGAACAGCCGCAATTGTTCGTGATCGGCCTCGACAGTTGCGTCATCCACGAACGGACGGACACGACGCTCGAACGCGAACTGCACTACGGCCACGCGACGGTGCGCGACCACGTGACGTTCACGCCGAACCAGCAGGTCCGCTACGACATCCGAGCAGCCGATGGCGAGATCGGCGGCTCGCTGACGATGACGATCGAGGAACGCGACGACCACGAACTGTTCCTGCGTTTCGAGTACCGGACGACGCTGACGGTCACCGACGACAGCGAAGAAGCGCGACAGACGCATGGGATCGTCAAGGAGGCATACCGCACGTCGGATATCGACACGGTGCGCCTGATCCGCGAATACGCGCAGGGTCGCAAGGACCCCGATCCGCTGCACTGAGCCCGGCGGCGGCCTGCGGGCCGCCCCTTTTGATTCAAACTATCAGACTAGAACCATCGATCGATAAAGAGTTTTTGTAAATGGGAATAGTTATCATTTAGAATTCATTCCATCGTATCGACAGTCACCGATCAAACCGAATGACCGACACCATGCGCCCGACCACGCTGACCCTGCGCCGGACCACCGGCACCGCAGCCAGCAGCCGTCAGAAGACGGCAGCGGTCACCACGCCGGCGAAACCCGCCGGCAACCGCGATGCAGGCACGCGGGTCGTCAACAGTGATGCGCTGCTGCAAGGCCAAAGCCACGTCAGCATCGCGCATAACGGAGAGACGTATCAGTTGCGCGCCACGCGGCTCGGCAAACTGATCCTGACGAAGTAACGACCGAGTATTGTGGGGACCACCTCCCTGAGAGGTGTTGGGCAGTAGCCAGCGTAACGGCTTGCACGCGAGATCTAGACCCCTTCGTGCAAACACACTCAAGCAGCCGTTGCAGCAAGCCAAGCCACTTTTTTGGTTCTCGCACAAGGAAGAAAAAAGCGACACGTCGATGGACGTGTCGCTTTTTTGTTTGGGCAGCCGATGCGCGAAGCACGCTGCCCAACTATCGTGGCTGCCGTCAATGCGCGACGGCGAGAGCGGCATGCGCGCCGCCTCAGAATCCCCAGAACATCAACCACCATGCGCTGTCGACGACAGCCAGCCCGACGGCGAACCACGCGAATGCCGCGAGCCGGCGCGGCCACGCCGCATAGCGCCCCGTCACCTTCCACGCGAGCCACGCACTCCATACGTTTGCGCCGACCAGAATCGCGATGCGCACATCGGTTGCCCAGCCGAGCGGCACATGCTCGGCGCGCAGCAACGACAGCGTCGTGGCCGACAACCCGAGGAACACGCCCGCACCCGCGATGGGGATCAGCGCCTGCGCGAGGTGATGCAGGCGCACGCGATCGAAGCGGCCGAGCATCAGCGTGGCGCCGGCCAGCAACACTAGGAGTGCCGTGCCGTATACGAGCCCCGTGCCGACGATGTAGCTGACGACCAGCCCGCCATCGAGCCAGGAGAACACGTCGTTGCGATCCGGGTAGTGCGTGAGCAGGAACCACGGCGCATTGGTCTCGAGCGGCCACGTGATGTCGTGGTCGAGCAGCCAGCCCGCGAGCCATTGCTTGATCTGCACGAACCACGGGCTGACGGTCCAGTGGAACGCACCGATCGCCACGCCGAGCAGGCCGTACAGGATCAGTGCGGTGTCCCACGGGTTGGCTCGCTCCGCACCGAGGTTCACGACTTCGTCGGACGGCGAGCGCAGCGACAGCGAAATCGCGTCGCGGTGCCCGCTGCAGCGGCCGCACATATGGCAGTCCGCCGCGCCCTTCATGTTGCGCAACGGCACGAGCGGCGCGCAATTGATCGGAATCACGCGATGGCCGTGCTCGCCGTTCCTGTACGAACGGCGCCACGCGTCCTCGTCGACCTTGTAGCGCATCGGCGCAAGCCGCGCGAGCAACCCGAACACGCCGTTGACCGGGCACAGATACTTGCACCACACGCGCTTCTCGCGGCCGTACAGCACGCCGATCACGATCGCGCCGACGGTCGAGCCGCCGAGCACGAACAGCACCGCGAGCGGGTACTGGTACACGCTCACCATCTGCCCATAGATCGTCGTGATGCCGAACGCGACGAACGGCCAGCCGCCCCACCGGATCCAGCGTGGAATCGGGCCGCCGCGGCCGAACTTGCTCGCGTATTCGGTGAGCGCGCCTTCCGGGCACAGCACACCGCACCAGACGCGGCCGAGCATCACCATCGACAGCAGCACGAACGGCCACCAGATGCCCCAGAACGCGAACTGCGCGATGAGCGTGAGGTTGTTCCACAGATGCGCGGAATCATCCGGCAGCGGCAACACGGCCGGCACGATGATCAGGAACGCGTAGACGGCGACGACGATCCACTGGATACCGCGGATCAGCGCACCGTGGCGCTGCATCCACTGGCCGGCCTGCGCGAGCCAGCCCGGCTTGACGGCGGCGACAACGCTCATGCCGCGCGACCCGCTACGACGGCCGGACGGCGGCTCGCACGCTTCATCAGCAACCAGACGACCGCCCAGTACACCGCATACGCCACCAGGTTGGTCAGCGCCGGGTGCGCGCGATAGCCGGTCAGCGTCGCGACGAGCGAACCGAACGTGCCCGAATCATCGAGGATCGCGGACGTATCCCACACCTGCGAGATGCCGAGCGGCAGGATTTCCTTGTCGATCAGCTTGTCGACGCCGGTCTGGAACAGGCCCGCGCCGAGGAACAGCAGCATCACTTCGGTGACGCGGAAAAAATGCCGCCACGAGAAGTACTTGCCGCCGAGCTGCAGCAGATAGAACGTGAGGAACGCGAGGCCCAGGCCGATCACGACCGCGAGCATCTGGCTGCCGTCGACGTGGCCGGACTGGCCGAAACCGAGGCCGTACAGGAAGATCACCGTCTCGCTGCCTTCGCGCGCGATCGCGAGCGCGACCAGCACCGCGACGCCCCACCAGTTCGAATCACGCGTGCTTTGCTGCAGCGATTGCTCCATGTCGCGCTTCAGCGTGCGGCCGTGCCGGCGCATCCACAGCACCATCTGCACGATCAGCACGCACGCGATCAGCACCATCGCCGTCTGGAAATAGTCCTGCGCGTCGCCGGACAACACTTCGGTGAACCCGACCAGCGCGGCGCCGAGGCCGACTGCCATCAACAGGCCGACAGCGACGCCCGTCCAGAGGAAAGGCAAACCGCGGCGCGCGTCGTCGTCGCCGTTTTTCAGCCATGCATAGAGAATGCCGACGACGAGCAGCGCTTCGACGCTCTCCCGCCAGACGATGAACAAGATCTGACCCATCGATACCTCCTGACGCGCGGGGCACGGCCTGGCCCGCCCGCGCGCAGATAAAACACGTTACTTCGCGACGATCACGCCCTGTGCCTGCTGGTGGAAATCGTCGAAAAACTTGTATTCGCCCGGCGACAGCGGGGCGACGACCACGAACGAATCGGCGCCCGGCGCGAGCACCTTCTCCTTGCGCAACTGCACGCTCTCGAATTCGGCGGCGCCCTTGCCGGTGTTCCTGATCTCGATCTTGAAACGCTGGCCGGCCGGCACTTCGATGCGGGCGGGATTCAGCTTGCCATCCGTCATCTCGAGCTTGAACGTCGGCAGATCGGCCGCATGCGCCGCGCCGGCAAGCCACAGCGCAGCGGCTGCGGCGACGATTTTCTGGGGAATTTTCATTCTGGGTTCTCTACGCCGACGGCGCGCCGAAGCGCGCCGTTCGTGATGCCACCGATCAGTAACCGCCCTTCTTGCCGATACCGGCGAACGGGAAGTCGTACTCGAGCGTGATGGGCTTGAACCACGGGCCCACGCCCGTTTCCTTGTCGACGTGACGACCGAACGCCATGTGACCCGACTGCATCGGCGGCTTGACGACCAGCGTCAGGTGGTACTTGCCCGGGCCGGCGAGCTTCACGTTGTCGCCGTAGTGCGGGCCGTCGCTCGCGACCATGCCCATCAGGTCGCCCTCGGCCTTCCACTTGGTGTCGCCCTGCTTCGTCAGCTTGTACGTGACCTGCAGGTACGGCATCCAGTCGCCTTCCGCGAAACCTGTCGGGTTGTTCTTGACCGCATGGATGTCGGCCTCGAGGTGGATGTCGGAATCCGACGCCTTGCGCATCATGCCTTCCGGGTCCATCGTGATCGGCTGCAGATACACCGCGCCGATTTCCATGCCGCCCTGGATCTGCTGCTTGCCGATCGGATACTCGGCAGCCGAGGCCGACATCGCGGCAAACGCCGCCGCTACCGCAACCGTCGTGCGGATGAACGAAGAACCCAACATGGACACTCCTTGTTATTTGTCTGACTATCTTGACGACATGCGAGCCGCCGCTGCCGCCCGCCGGAAACACTAACGCGACGAAGAACGTTAATGCGAACTATTCTCAATACATGCGGAGTTTAGCACCGAACCCGTTCCGGAACAAACGGGGAGCGCCGTAAACCCCTGATCCGACAAGGCTTACAGGCGCTTTACCGAAGAATTCCGTGACGCTTGGAAAGATTTACCGGCCGCCGCTGATGTGGTCGCCGACGTTCGCGCCGAACACGCGTTCACGCAGCACGGCAAGCTGGTCGCGGGTCGCGGCGGCCTTCTCGAATTCGAGATTCTTCGCGTAGTCGGCCATCTGCTTCTCGAGGCGCTTGATTTCCTTCGCGAGCTGCTTTTCCGACATGTCCTCGAATTTCGCGCGCTGCTGCGCCTCCTTCAGCTCCGCGCGCGCGTCGTCGGCGTTGTAGACGCCGTCGATGATGTCCTTGATGCGCTTCACGACGCCGCGCGGCGTAATGCCCATCTTTTCGTTGTAGGCGATCTGCTTCGCGCGGCGCCGCTCGGTTTCGCCGATCGCGCGCTTCATCGACTCGGTCATGTTGTCCGCGTAGAGGATCGCCTTGCCGTTCACGTTCCGCGCGGCACGACCGATCGTCTGGATCAGCGAGCGCTCGGCGCGCAGGAAGCCCTCCTTGTCCGCATCGAGAATCGCGACGAGCGACACTTCGGGAATGTCGAGGCCCTCGCGCAGCAGGTTGATCCCGACCAGCACGTCGAACGTGCCGAGCCGCAGGTCGCGGATGATCTCGACGCGCTCGACCGTGTCGATGTCGCTGTGCAGGTAGCGCACCTTGACGCCGTGGTCGGCCAGGAACTCGGTCAGCTGTTCGGCCATGCGCTTCGTCAGCACGGTGATCAGCACGCGCTCGCCGGCCTTCACGCGCGCGTTGATTTCGGTCAGCACGTCGTCGACCTGCGAGCTCGCCGGCCGGACTTCGATTTCCGGATCGACGAGGCCCGTCGGCCGCACGACCTGCTCGGCGATCTGACCCGTCACGCGCTTCTCGTAGTCGGCCGGCGTGGCCGACACGAACACGACCTGGCGCATCTTGCGCTCGAACTCGTGGAACTTCAGCGGCCGGTTGTCGAGCGCCGACGGCAGGCGGAACCCGTAATTGACGAGGTTTTCCTTGCGCGCGCGGTCGCCGTTGTACATGCCGTTCAACTGGCCGATCAGCACGTGCGATTCGTCGAGCAGCATCAGCGCATCGGGCGGCAGGTAGTCGACGAGCGTCGGCGGCGGATCGCCGGGCGCCGCCCCCGAGAAATGCCGCGAATAGTTCTCGATGCCCTTGCAGAAGCCGAGCTCCTGCAGCATCTCGAGGTCGAAGCGCGTGCGCTGCTCGAGGCGCTGCGCCTCGACGAGCTTGCCTTCGCGATGGAAGAACTCGAGCCGTTCGCGCAGTTCGTCCTTGATCGTCTCGACCGCGCGCATCACGGTGTCGCGCGGCGTCACGTAGTGCGACGACGGATACACGGTGAAACGCGGGATCTTCTGCCGCACGCGCCCGGTCAGCGGGTCGAACAGGTGCAGCGTCTCGACCTCGTCGTCGAACAGCTCGACGCGTACGGCCATTTCCGCATGCTCGGCCGGGAAGATGTCGATCGTGTCGCCGCGCACGCGGAACGTGCCGCGCTGGAAATCCTGCTCGTTGCGCGTGTATTGCATCGCGATCAGCCGCGCGATCACGTCGCGCTGGCCGAGCTTGTCGCCGGTGCGCAGCGTCAGGATCATCTGGTGGTATTCGGACGGGTTGCCGATACCGTAGATCGCCGACACCGTCGCGACGATCACCACGTCGCGGCGCTCCATCAGGCTCTTCGTCGCCGACAGCCGCATCTGCTCGATGTGCTCGTTGATCGACGAATCCTTCTCGATGAACAGGTCGCGCTGCGGCACGTAGGCCTCGGGCTGGTAGTAGTCGTAGTACGAGACGAAGTACTCGACCGCGTTGCGCGGGAAGAACTCACGGAACTCCGCGTAAAGCTGGGCGGCGAGCGTCTTGTTCGGCGCGAACACGATCGCCGGGCGGCCGAGCCGCGCGATCGTGTTGGCCATCGTGAAGGTCTTGCCCGAGCCGGTTACGCCGAGCAGCGTCTGGAAGGCAAGGCCGTCGCCGACCCCTTCGACGAGCGTGTCGATCGCGCTCGGCTGGTCGCCCGCGGGCGGATACGGCTGGTAAAGCTGGAACGGCGACCCTTCGAAAGTGACGAATTTGGATTCGTCGAGCGCGTCGCCGACTTCGGCATGATGTTCGGACATGGAATGCGGCCGGAGCAAGGGCAAAGAAAGCATTCTAGCGCTTCGCGGCCGAGCGAACTGCTGTCGGCTCCTGACGCGCGACGGCCGCCCGAAATCGCGTTTCGCCGCGCCAATCGCGACGGAATCACCGCCCCCGCCAGCGCGAATTCGCTACAATGTCAGGCTGCTGCGCTTTCCGGCGTCGCGCCGTTGGCGCGGTCCGCTGCACCCGTCCCGCCGGCTGAAAGCCTGACCCTCTTTTCACTACTGCCGAATCATCATGTCGCTCTTCTCCGCTGTCCAGCTTGCTCCCCGCGACCCGATCCTGGGCCTGAACGAAGCCTTCAACGCCGATGCGCGTCCGACCAAGGTCAACCTCGGCGTTGGCGTGTACACGAACGAGGAAGGCAAGATTCCGCTGCTGCGCGCGGTTCGCGACGCGGAGAAGGCGCGTGTCGAAGCCGGCCTGCCGCGCGGTTACCTGCCGATCGACGGGATCGCCGCCTACGATGCGGCCGTGCAGAAGCTGCTGCTGGGCAACGATTCGCCGCTGATCGCGGCGGGCCGCGTCGTCACGGCGCAGGCCCTGGGCGGCACGGGCGCGCTGAAGATCGGCGCCGATTTCCTGCGCACCGTGAATCCGAACGTGAAGGTCGCGATCAGCGATCCGAGCTGGGAAAACCACCGCGCGCTGTTCGAGGCCGCCGGCTTCGAAGTCGTCGCGTACCCGTATTACGACGCGGCCACCAACGGCGTGAACTTCGAAGGCATGCTGTCGGCGCTGAACAGCTACGCGGCCGGCACGGTCGTCGTGCTGCACGCGTGCTGCCACAACCCGACCGGCGTGGACCTCACCGAAGCGCAATGGCAACAGGTCGTCGACGTCGTGAAGGCGCGTGACCTCGTGCCGTTCCTCGACATGGCCTACCAGGGCTTCGGCGAAAACATCGAAGCCGATGCCGCTGCCGTGCGCCTGTTTGCCGCGGCCGACCTGAACGCGTTCGTGTCGTCGTCGTTCTCGAAGTCGTTCTCGCTGTACGGCGAGCGCGTTGGCGCGCTGTCGATCATCACGTCGAGCAAGGAAGAAGCCACGCGCGTGCTGTCGCAACTGAAGCGCGTGATCCGCACGAACTACTCGAACCCGCCGACCCATGGCGGCGCGGTGGTCGCAGCGGTGCTCGCGTCGCCGGAACTGCACGCTTCGTGGGTCCAGGAACTCGGCGAAATGCGCGACCGCATCCGTGCGATGCGCAACGGTCTCGTCGAACGCCTGAAGGCAAGCGGCGTCGATCGCGATTTCAGCTTCATCAACGCGCAGCGCGGGATGTTCTCGTATTCGGGCCTGACCTCGGCACAAGTCGATCGCCTGCGCGACGAGTTCGGCATCTATGCGGTCGGCACGGGCCGGATCTGCGTCGCCGCGCTGAACACGCGCAACCTCGACGTGGTCGCCCAAGCGGTCGCAGCGGTCCTGAAGTAAAGCGGCGCCGGGCGGCGGCCGTCGCCGGCCCCGCCCTGCCGACATGAAAAACGCGCTCCACGGAGCGCGTTTTTTTGTGCCATCCACCGCGGCGGGCGGCGACACCGCCCGCATCCGCGTTACTGCATGAACCAGCCGTGACTGACGACCACCGACTGGCCCGTGAGCGCGGCGCTCGGGAACGCCGACAGGAACAGCACCGTCTGCGCGACGTCCTGCACCGTCGTGAACACGCCGTCGACCGTGTTGCCGAGCATCACCTTCTTGATCACGTCCTCTTCGCTGATGCCGAGCTCCTTCGCCTGCTCCGGAATCTGCTTGTCGACCAGCGGCGTGCGCACGAAGCCCGGACACACGACGTGCGAGCGCACGTTGTGCTTCGCGCCTTCCTTCGCCAGCACGCGGGCCAGGCCGAGCAGGCCATGCTTGGCCGTCACGTACGCCGACTTCAGCGGCGACGCTTCGTGCGAGTGCACCGAGCCCATGTAGATCACGACGCCGCCGCGATCGTCCTTGTACATGTGCTTGAGCGCGGCCTTGGTCGTCAGGAATGCGCCGTCCACGTGGATCGCCTGCATCTTCTTCCAGTCGGCGAACGAGTAGTTCTCGATCGGGTTGACGATCTGGATGCCCGCGTTCGACACGAGGATGTCGACCGAGCCGAACGTTGCGGCGACCTTGTCGATGCCGGCGTTCACGGCTTCCTCGTTGGTCACGTCCATCGCGACGCCGATCGCCTTGCCGCCTGCCTTGACGATCTCGTCGGCGACCGCGTTCGCGCCGTCCTGGTTCAGGTCGGCGATCGCGACGGCTGCGCCCGCCTTGGCGAGCTCGAGCGCGATTTCCTTGCCGATGCCGCTCGCGGCGCCCGTGACGACTGCGGTCTTGCCATTCAGATCTGCTGCCATGTCCGTCTCCTCCCGTTGTCGGATCGATGAAACACGCGCCCGCCGCATCCGCGCGCATCGCGAAATCGCATCGGCGTGCCAGCCGCCATTGTGCCCGATCGGACCCGCCGTTCGCGCGCAAAACGTCTAAGCTTAAGGTCGGTTCCGTTCAGCAGGAGAATCTCATGCACTATCGACGGCTAGGCCGCTCCGGCCTGCAGATCAGCGAGCTTTCCCTCGGCTCGTGGGTGACGTACGGCAACCAGGTCGACCAGCGGGTCGCGCGCGAATGCCTGGCCGCGGCACGCGACGCGGGCGTCAATTTCTTCGACAACGCCGAGGTTTACGCCGGCGGCAAATCCGAGGAAATCATGGGCCACGCGCTCAAGTCGCTCGACTGGCCGCGCGTCAGCTATATCGTGTCCACGAAGTTCTTCTGGGGGCTCGCGGAAGCCCCGAACCAGTATCACACGCTGAACCGGAAATACCTGCTGAACGCGATCGACGGCTCGCTGCGCCGGCTACAGCTCGACTATGTCGACCTCGTCTATTGCCATCGCCCCGATCCGCATACGCCGATCGAGGAAACCGTCTGGGCAATGAGCGACATGATCGTGCGCGGCAAGGCGCTGTACTGGGGCACGTCGGAATGGAGCGCCGACGAGATCCGCGCGGCATGCGAGATCGCCGAGCGGCATCATCTGCACAGGCCGGTCGTCGAACAACCGCAGTACAACCTGTTCCACCGCACCCGGGTCGAACAGGAATATGCGCGGCTCTACGACGATTACGGCCTCGGCCTCACGACCTGGAGCCCGCTCGCGTCGGGCCTGCTCACCGGCAAGTACCGCAACGGCGTGCCGGCCGGCAGCCGCGCGCAGTTGCAAGGCTACGACTGGATGCGCGAACGCCTGACCGATCGGGCCGCCAACGACATCGTCGAACGGCTCGGCGAGATCGCCGCCGAGCTCGGCTGCAGCACCGGCCAGTTGGCCATTGCGTGGGTGCTCGCGAATCCGCGCGTGAGTTCGGTCATCACGGGCGCCTCGCGGGTCGACCAGATCGGCGACAACATGCGCGCGCTCGACGTTGCCGCGAAGCTGACGCCGGATGTGAAGCAGCGCATCGAGGCGATAGTCGGCGACGCATACGAGTAAGGCGACTCGCGACCACTCGCGTACAATACGCGGCCGCATCGGTGCCCGGCCTGACGGCCGCGCACGTTCGACCGTTTTAATCGATTCACCTTTCGTTTCAGGCAGCCAGCCATGCTCAGTTATCGTCACGGTTTTCACGCAGGCAACCACGCGGACGTGCTCAAGCACACCGTCGTCGTCCAGTTGCTGCGCTACCTGAACAAGAAAGACAAATCGTACTGGTACATCGATACGCACGCGGGCGCCGGCGTGTACTCGCTGCGCGACGGCTATGCAGCGAAGACGTCGGAATTCGATACCGGCATCGGCCGGCTGTGGAACGAAAAGAGCCTTCCGGAAGCGCTGGGCGACTATATCGATGAAGTCCGCGCGCTGAACGACGACGGCAAACTGCACTTCTACCCGGGCTCCCCGTACATCGCCTGGCGGTCGATGCGCGAGCAGGACCGGATACGTCTGTTCGAAATGCATACGACGGAAATCGATGTGCTGCGCCACAATTTTCGCGATGCGGGGCGACGCGCGATGATCTTCGCCGGCGACGGCTTCGAAGGTATCAAGGCGCTGCTGCCGCCGCCGCCGCGACGCGCACTCGTGCTGATCGACCCGTCCTACGAGGACAAGAAGGATTACGCGCGCACGGTGAGCTGCGTGACGGAATGCCTGAAGCGTTTCGCGACCGGCTGTTATGCCATCTGGTATCCGCAGGTCACGCGGACGGAATCGCAACGCTTTCCCGAGCAGTTGAAGCGCCTGCAGCCGAACAACTGGCTCCACCTGACGCTGACGGTGTCGAATCCGCCGACCGATGGACTGGGCCTCTACGGAAGCGGGATGTTCATCCTGAATCCGCCATATACGCTCGCCCAGAGCATGAACGAGGTCCTGCCCTACCTGGTCGAGAAGCTGGGACAGGATAGCGGCGCCCGCTGCCAGATCGAGCACCGCGGCAACTGATCGGGCGACCGGCGGTTACGGTTGCGGTCTGGGCGCCAGTCTCGGCTGGTTGGCCGGCTGCCCGTTCCATGCGGGAACATTGATGTACGGCGCGACGAACAGCGGAACCGACGTATTCGGTCCCTGCCCGGCTGGAGCCCGCATGCCTGCCGGCTCGACGATCGGCTCCGAAGACAACGGTGCCGTCTGCAACACCAACCCGCCTTTGCCGTCCTGGATACCGCGCTGGGTATCGAGCACGAGCGGCCTGGACGACGTCGCGGCACCTACCGCGAAGCCATGGACGAGCATTGCCGCGCCCAGAACGAGACGCGCGCAGGTACTGCGTCGCACATCGACACGCACACGCATGATCGTGTCCTTCCCGATGAAAAGTAGGCCCATACCATAGCGCTGCACCGACGATTTCGCCAGATCCGGCGCACAAAAAACAAAGCCCCGTCAATACGGGGCTTGCTTATCGTTCGGTGCCGCTCGGCACCCGACGGTCACTCCGATTACAGCGAGTAGCCGTTGGTTTCGAGCGAGCGGATGCGGCGCTCGAGCTGAACGATGTCCGACGACGTGGCGAGGTAAGCCTCACGGCGCTCACGTTCTGCGGACTCGAACCAGTTGCTCAGCTTTTCGACGATGTAGGCGATCATGACGTTCTCCAAGGAAGAGGGACCCCTGGTGAATCGATATTCAGGGATTTCCCGTATAGGGTTATCCCGAATTATAGCGACGCCGCACCAAGATGCTAGTGAAATACTTGCATGGGCACCATTCCGATTTGGAATGGCGCCGCACCGACCACCTGTAACGCATTGATTTTTATAAGAATAGAGTCGGGGCCCGTTTCGCGGCTCGAGGAAGCGCACTAATTTGGTTCATCGACGGGGTCGGCGAGGCGCGCCAAAATCGGGCATTCAGGCCGCCCGTCACCATGGCAGTGCGCGGCCAGATCGGCCAGCGTGTCGCGCATGTCGCTGAGCTCGGCGATGCGTTTGTCGAGTTCGGCCACGTGCTCGAGAGCGATCGATTTCACTTCGGCGCTGGCGCGCGAGCGATCTTGCCAAAGCATCAGCAGCTTGCGAATGTCCTCGACGAGAAAGCCGAGTCGCCGCGCCTGACGGATGAATCGCAGGATATGGATTTCGTCCGCGCCGTAGATCCGGTAGCCGGCCTCGGTCCGCTTGCTCGGCGCAAGAAGGCCGACCTGTTCGTAGTACCGGATCATTTTCGCGCTGACCCCGGATTCGCGCGACGCGTCGCCGATATTCATTCCCTGCCCTCTTCATCAAGCCCTGGTTTCGAACATGAACGGCGACGGAGGCCATCACCGACGACACGTCGATCGTATCAAATCGAGAGGTTTCGTTCCGAGGGACAGCTTGGTCGCAGGAGCGCCGATGGAATGGGTGCGGCCCGACGCATGCCTTTCGGGATGCCGCAATGCAAAAACCCCCGCCTTGTCGGGCGGGGGTTCTTGGCTTAGGGAGCCTGACGATTACCTACTTTCACACGGGAATCCGCACTATCATCGGCGTGGAGTCGTTTCACGGTCCTGTTCGGGATGGGAAGGGGTGGGACCGACTCGCTATGGTCATCAGGCAA